>JBIIJH010000147.1:0-6036 GCA_044233905.1 Phycisphaerales bacterium | reverse complement strand
CTTCGAGGCGCTCGCAGCCGCGTGCGGCGCGGTACGTCGATACACACCGAGGTTCACCACGGTCATCACGAGCGCCACGGCACTCACGAACGCCGAGAACGCCGGCAGCCACTGGAGCGCCACCATCCACCACGACGTTTCTGCGGTCATGGCGCTCCCTTGGCGCGGTGCGCCGTCTCGATGGAGGTACGGCGCCCCGTCAGGCGCAGGAACACGTCGTACACCGGATGGATCTGCCCCGCTCCGCCGCCGGAGATCGCCTCGAACGCCGCGGGATCGCGGCCCTGCACCAGGATGGCAAGCGCCGATGCGTTCGCATTCATCGCAGACTCGATCGCCTCCTGCCACGCGCGCACGTCATCTGCGCCGGCGGGTGGCGCCACGCGGACGGCACGCATGAAGACCTCCGGTCGCTGGTCCGTCCAGAACGCGTATTCGATCGCCACTGCCAGCAGCTGGGCTTCCGGATGCCGCGCCGCCACCATCGCCGCGCCAGGCCGGATCGCCACCGGCCGACGCGGATCGACGAACTCGCCCTGCGGCGTCATCATCAGCACCGCCCGCGGCGCCGCGGCGAATCGCTCGCCCACGTACCGCACGAACGCCCGCAGTCCCGTGGCCGCGTCCGGATCAACGCCGAACACCCCAAGCTTGCGGAAGAAGCGGAACTTGGCCAGCTGGGTGGCATCCATCGGGCTCATCGACGGGCGGTCGCTGAACCAGCGGTCATGCGCCAGGAATCCGACCAGCGGATCCCACCACGACTGGTGGTTGCAGAGCACCACGATCGGACCCTCGTGCGCCGCGGCGGCCTCGAACATCGCGCGCGTGCCGGACGCCAGGCGCACCGCATGGAAGCGCTTGCCGAAGTGCCCCCGCAGCCATCGCGAGAATCCCTTGCGGAACCACGCGCGCTCGTCGCCGGGCACCAGTTCGCTCACGCCGTCTGCCACGCGGCCCCTCCGCCGACGTGGCCCTTCAGGAGCCGCGACCCGGTGTCGACGCCGAAGCCGGGCGCACCGTGACTCGTGCGCGCCACGCCCAGGTCCTCGCACACCGCATCGGCGGCCGTGACGCCGCTCATCAGCACCATCGGGACGCCCGGGCCGGGATTCGCGCTGCCACCGGCCAGGTAGAGGTTGCGGTAGAGGCGGCTGCGGTTGCGCGGCTTGAAGCCGCCCTTCAGCTTGCCGTGGCTTGCCAGTCCGTAGATCGCGCCGCCCTCGGCGTTGTACCAGCGCTCGATGCCCTGCGGCGTGAGGTGACGCTCGACCACGATGTGCTGCTCGAGGTCGGGCATGCCGAAGCGCTTGAGCTTCTCGATCACCGTGCCGCGGTACGCCTCCATCATGCCGCCCGGGCCTTCCCAGCGCTGGCCGGGACGGAGGTACGGCGTGTGGATCAGCGCGTAGAGCGCCTCGCCGCCGGCCGGCGCCTGCGTCGGGTCGGTGCGGCTCGGCACGCAGAGGTAGACGGTGGGGTCGCGCGCCGGGATGCCCTGGCGATAGATGTCGTCGAACTCCTCGTGGCTGTCCTTGGAGAAGAGGAAGTCGTGGTGCAGCAGGTGGTCGTACTGGCGATCGAGGCCGAGGTAGAGCACCACGCCGCTGCACGCGGGCGTGTAGTCGCCGCCGATCCGGCGCTGCTCCGCGATGCCCTCCTGCGAACCGTCCAGGTCGCGGTACGTCCGCTGCACGTCGCAGTTGGAGACCACCACGTCCGCCGTGATCGTGCGGCCGTCCTCGAGCTCGACGCCTGTCACGCGCTTTCCATCGGTGAGGAGACGCCGGACGCCGGTGCCGGTGATGATCTCGGCACGTTCCTCGCGCAGGATGCGTTCCATCGAACGCGCCACCATGCGGGTGCCGCCCATGGCGTACCAGCAGCCGTCGTCCACCTGTGCCGCGGCAATCAGCGTCAGGATCGCCGGCGAGAGGAACGGGCTCGAACCCACGTACTGCAGGAAGTGCTCGGCGAGCTGCTTCAGGTGCGGCTCGTGGATGTGCTTGTCGATGGTCCCGCCCACCGTGGAGTGCATGCGCATGGCAAACACGTCCTTCAGCAGGCCCGGCTCGCTGGTGGGCGGCTTGCGCATCAGGTCCATGACGCCGCCGAGGTCCTTGAAGAAGAACACCTTGCCGCTCAGCCGGAACATGCGGCGGCTGTATTCCACGAAGCTCTTCCAGCCGGCGCCGGCACCCGCACCCGGGAACTGCCGGTCCATGGCCGCGGCCATCTCCTCGGGCTTCTCCAGCAGGTCGATGACCGTGCCGTCCTCGTACATGCAGCGCCACTGCGGATCGAGGCGCACCAGGTCCAGGTAGTCCGACACGTTGCGGCCGGTCCGCTGGATGATGCCGCGCACCACGTTGGGCATGGTCAGGATGGTCGGGCCCATGTCGAAGGTGAAGCCCTTCTCCGTGAGCACGTTCATCTTGCCGCCGAGGTGCTGGTTGCGCTCCACCAGGGTGACCTGCACGCCGCGACCGGCGAGTTCGGTGGCTGCGGCGAGTCCGGCGAGTCCTCCGCCGATGACGATTGCGGTGCGTTGCATGGTGTGTGTCCTGGGTATCGGTGACGGGTGACGGTGTTCAGTATCGGTGTTCGGGGTTCGCGGAGGCCAGCGGCATCAGGCACGGCCCGGCGCGTGCACGCCGCCCGGGGCGGCTGCCGGGGTCGAGACGGCATCCCGGCCGCCGAAGGCCAGCCGGCGAAGCCAGCGCTTGCCGCGGGCATCTGGCTCGTCCAGGGGGGTGCGAATGCGGGAAGATGTGCTCGAACAGGTCACCTCGCGGCTCAGCGCGCGCAGACCCGCCTCGCCGCGGCTCGCGCCCCATCCGCTCGGGCCACGTCCTTCGATGGAGATGCCCGGGTGCGCGGTCGGCAGCACCGTGTCGTTGATGGTCACGAGGTTCGAGCCAAGCGCGGCCACCAGCGACGGATCGCCGAGCACCCGGTCCGGCTGCGCCGTGTAGACGCTGGTTGCCAGGTGCTGCCCGCCGTCGCGATGCACCGCCAGCGCGTCCGCCATGTTCGCCACGGGAAGGACGGCGAGCACCGGGCCGAAATGGTCGCCCGCCACCAGTTGCGCATCGCGTGCGCAACCGGCAACGCACAGCGGGCGCATCACGCCGCGCTCGGCCTGCTCCACCACGCCGCCCACGCTGCTTCCGCCCGACTGCATGGCACCCTGCACCAGTTCCACGCAGCGATCGGCCATGCCGGCGTCGGCCAGCCGCACGGGCTTCGCGGCTGCCACCAGCGGACGCAGGGCATCCAGGAATCGGGCATAGGCGCCCTCCTCTACCAGCGCGCGGCGCGGCGCCATGCACGTCTGTCCGGCGTTCATCGTCACGGCGAACCAGATCGATCGGGCGGCAAGCGCCACGTCCGCGTCAGCCAGCACGATGGCGCTGTCGCGGCCGGAGAGTTCAAGCGTGGTCGGCGTCAACGTCCGCGCGCAGGCTGCGGCAATCTCGCGTCCGACGGCGGTGGAACCCGTGAACACCACGTGGTCGAATCGCTCGCGTTCCAGGAGGTCACGCCCTGCCTCGCGCGTTGCCTCGGCCGACGTGACCATGTCGACGGGCAGGCCGCATTCGACGAGTGCCTCGCGCGCCAGCTCCACCAGGATCCGCTGCGACCGGGGCGCACGCTCGCTGGGCTTCACCACCGTGTGGTTTCCCGCCACCACCGACTGCGACAGCTGGATGCCCAGGAGCTGCAGCGGGTAGTTCCAGGTGGCAATCACCAGGACGCGCCCCACCGGCAACCGATAGGACCAATGCTTCTGCCCCAGCATCCACCAGGGTGCACCACCCACGCGGCGCGGCGCCAGGATGCGATCGGCGTTGGCGCGATGCCAGCGCAGGCTCGTCACCAGGCCCATGATGTCCTGCGTGACGGTCTCCCACGCGGGTTTCCCCAGGTCCACCCGGACAGCCTCCACCAGGTCGTGCTCGCGCGCCACGATCCGGCGTTCGAACGCCGCCGCCCAGGCCATCCGCGCCGAAAGCGCCGTGACCGGCATGGACACTTCCTCGTGGTTCGACGACATTGTTTGCATGCAGGGCTCTGTTCGAGATTCGGGGCCCGAATCCACGCGGATTCGACGTCGGGACCCCCGCAGGGTCGATATCTTCCCGAATCCACGCCCGCCGTGGGCGCGAATTCCGCAGAGATCACCGTGACGAGCAAAACCCCCACTGCCCCCCAGCGTTCCTCCTGGCCCCCCTCCCCGGGCCGCCCTGGCGCTCCCCTGGCAGGGAACCCAATCCCCGGAGGTTCGCCCTCCGGAGGACGCCGTCGCAGCGTGGCCATCGTCGGCGCAGGCCCCGGCGGGCTCACCACCGCCATGCTGCTGGCCGCGGCCGGCTTCACGGTCACCGTCTACGAAGCACACGCCACCGTGGGCGGGCGCACGCGCCGCATCGAGCTCGGCGACTACCGCTTCGACTGCGGTCCGACCTTCTTCATGATGCCCTACGTCCTCGAGGAGATCTTCGCTGCCACCGGGCGGCGCCTCTCGGACTACGCCGAACTCAAGCGCCTCGACCCGATGTACCGGCTCCTGATCGGGCAGCCGCAAGGCAACCCGTTGGTGATCGACACCACGCAGGACATCGCGCGCATGGCGAAGCAGCTGGCCGCCATCGAACCCAACGACGGACCCGCGTTCGAGCGCTTCATCCGCGACAACCGCCGCAAGCTCGAGGCCATGACGCCCATCCTGCGCAACCCGATCCGCGGGCTCGGCGACCTGATGAACGCGGGCAGCGTGCGCGCGGGCCTCGCGCTCCGCCCCTGGCAATCGCTCTACGACCACCTGAAGGGCTACTTCAAGCACGACGGCGTGCGGCTCGCCATGAGCTTCCAGAGCAAGTACCTGGGTATGAGCCCGTTCGAGTGCCCGGAGCTCTTCTCGATCCTGCCGTTCATCGAATACGAGTACGGAATCTGGCATCCCATCGGCGGCTGCAACGCACTCACCCGCGCCATGGCCGAGGCCTGCACGGAGATGGGCGGCACCGTCCATTGCTCGTCGCCCGTGGAACGGATCCTCTTCGAAGGCCAGCGCGCCTGCGGCGTGGTGGTCAACGGCACGCAGCACCGCCACGACCACGTAGTGGTCAACGCTGACGCCGCCTGGGCCCTGAAGAACCTGGTGCCGGAACAGCTGCGCCCGCGCGCACTGAAGGACCAGGCACTCGATGCCAAGCGCTACAGCTGCAGCACGTTCATGATGTACCTCGGCCTCGAAGGTGAGGTGGACCTGCCGCACCACACCATCTACACCTCGCGTTCGTACGTGGAGAACCTCAAGGACATCGCCGAGCGCGGCACCCTGTCGCAGGACCCGTCCACCTACGTCTGCAATCCGTCCCGGCTCGATCCGACCCTCGCCCCGGCCGGCCACTCCGCGCTCTACGTCCTGGTGCCCACGCCCAACGACAAGCCCGGCGACTGCAAGGTCGACTGGCACTGGGCCAAGGGCGAGCTGCGCGAACGCACGATGCAGCAGCTCGAGACGGTCTTCGGCATCACCGACATCCGCCGCCGCATCCGTGCGGAACAGCTGGTGACGCCCGCAGACTGGAAGTCCGAGCGCATCGCCCATGGTGCCACCTTCAACATGGCGCACAACCTGGGGCAGATGCTGCACAAGCGCCCGCACCATCGGCTGCAGGGGTTCGACAACCTGTGGATGGTGGGCGGCGGCACGCACCCGGGCAGCGGCCTGCCGGTGATCTTCCTGTCCAGCGAGATCACCACGAAGCTGCTCTGCGCCGAGGAAGGCATGCCGAATCCGCTGGAGCGAGCGACGGCACCGGGCGCGGCGCACGCGATGGCGTAAGGCGACAATTCACTCGCGCCCGTCGACTGGTCCCGCCGGCGTACTGGCCCCGTCCGTCGCCGGTCCCGCCTCCGTACTGGCCCCGTCGCCTTGCGGGGCGGGCGGCATGGCGCCGCCACTGCCCCTCCGGCGAAGGGGCCAGGCACCCGTTGCGCCAGTGGCGTCGGTTCGGCAATGGCCTC
>JBIIJH010000033.1:0-20394 GCA_044233905.1 Phycisphaerales bacterium | reverse complement strand
GCGCATGCCTTGGCGATCTGCTTGCCCACTTCCGTGCTGCCGGTGAACGCCAGCTTGTCGATCCCAGCGTGTTCCACGATGGCCTTGCCCGTGGCACCGGCGCCGGTGACGATGTTGACGACGCCCGGCGGCAGATCGCATTCCTGCAGGATCTCCGCGAGCCGCATGGCCGTCAGCGACGTGGTCTCCGCGGGCTTGAGCACCACGGTGTTGCCGCACGCGAGCGCGGGCGCGAGCTTCCACGCCGCCATGAGGAGCGGGAAGTTCCACGGGATGATCTGGCCGCACACGCCGATCGGGCGCGGATCGCGCGCGCCAGGCATCGCGTAGCGCAACTTGTCGCACCAGCCCGCGTGATGGAAGAAGTGCTGCGCCGCAAGCGGGATGTCCACGTCGCGGCTTTCCTTGATGGGCTTGCCGCCGTCCATCGTCTCGAGGATCGCGAGCTCTCGCGCACGCTCCTGGATGCGCCGTGCGATGCGATAGAGGTACTTGGCGCGCTCGTTGGCCGGCAGCTTCGACCAGCCCTTGAACGCCTTGCGCGCGGCGGAGACCGCGGCATCCACGTCCGCCGCATCGCCCTCGGCGATCTGGGAGAGCGTGGCCTCGGTGGCGGGGTTGATGGTGGCGAAACGCTTCTTCGAATGCGGCTCGACGAACGTGCCGCCGATGAAGAGCTGGGTGCGCTCCGGAATGGTCACCGGCACCGTCTCCGGCGCGGGGCTGTATTCCCAGGTGGCGGGAGGAAGGGTTCCGAGGGAAGCGTCGGCCATGGTGCGATGCTACTGGGAGGCCCCCAATTCGCCTGAAATCTGCGGAATATCCGCCCTCCAAACCCACGGGCCGTCGTGCATGTGCGGTGAATCGGGCAGACTCCCGCGTACGAACCCAGTTACGAGGTCCAACCACATGCTGATCCCGATGCTCGCCTTCCTCGCTTCCATGTTCCAGCCCGCGGGTGACACCCCGGCTGCGAAGCCCGCCGCTCCCGCCGCCGCGCGCCCCGAGGGCGCCCCTGCGCCCGGCACCGCCAAGCGCATGGTGGGCGATACCGCCATCAAGCCAGTCCTCGAGAACGGCGAGTACCGCCTTGCGGAGATGAGCATGCTCATCGAGGCCCCGCTTCCCGAGGGCTACCCCGCGCCCACGCCGCCCGGGATGATCGAGCTCAAGACGTACCCCGTGGTCCGCCGCGCCGAGTACTCCGCGAAGGGCTCGAGCAACTTCGGGATGAACGTCGGCTTCTGGCCGCTCTTCAACCACATCAAGAGCCGCGACATCGCCATGACGAGCCCGGTGGAGATGGACTACCGGCCGGCCGGCGAGCGCACGCCACTGACGCCCATGAAGGACGCGGACGGCACCTGGACCATGAGCTTCCTGTACCGCACCGTGAACCTCGGCCCCACCGGCGAGGATGGGCGCGTGAAGGTGGTGGACAACCCGGAGCTCACCGTGGTGTCGATCGGCATGCGCGGCCAGTACGGCATGGGTGCGGTGAATGCTGGCCTCGAGGAGCTCACCAAGTGGTTCGACGGCCAGTCGGACTGGGAGCCCTGCGGCGACCCGCGCGGTCTGAACTACAACGGCCCGCAGGTGCCCGTGAAGAGCAAGTGGAGCGAGGTGCAGGTGCCCGTGCGCCGCAAGGGTGCGGCGAAGGCATCGGGCGCCGCCGGTGCGGCCGGTGCGGCCCCGGCGCATACCGCGCCCATGGAAGCCACGCCCGTGCAGCCGAAGTCCACGGACGCGCCCCAGGCACCCACCACCAAGCCCGTCACGCCGCCCGCGGCCTGACGCCACCGAGCATCGGCGCGTCGGGCTTGCGAAGCGCAAGCACGGTGATGCCAAGGACCACCATCAGCATGGACACCAGGATGGGTGTCGTCAGCGGACCGACGGAGAACACGCCGTCGTCGGGCTCGCGATAGACCTCGCTGACGTTGCGCAGGACGCCATAGCCGATCAGGAACGCGGCACTCAGCGTTCCGGCGCGACGCGGCTTCCACCAGACGATGACCAACAGCAGCATCAGCAAGGGCCCGTCCGTGATGGCCTGGATGAAGTTGTTCGGGTAATGCGCGGGCACCATGGCGGCGATCTCCTTGATCGCTTCCGCATCACCCGTGTAGGCCATGGTGTGGAGGTGCTTCGCGGCGGCGTATGCCTCGGGAGTGTTGGCCATGGCCAGCGCATCATCCGGGTACTTCACGCTCCACCACGGCGGTGACTGCTGCATCGAGTCCGGCAGCAGCTTGCCGGGAAGCTCGCCATTCACCCAGTTGGCCAGGCGGCCGAACATCAATCCGGGCGGCGTGATGAACGCCGCGGTGTCGACCATGCCGCCGGGACTGATGCCGTGCTTGCGCGCGAAGAACACGGATGCAAGCACCACGCCGGCAATGCCGCCATGGCTCGCCATGCCGCCCTTGTGGATCTCGAGCACGCCCCAGAACGGGAACTGCGCCGTGAACTTCCAGAGAAGGAACTGGTCGTACAGCAGGATGTGGCCAAGTCGTCCTCCGATGACGACGCCGGCGATGCACCAGGTGATGTAGTCGCCCGTGAGCGCAGGCTGCAGCTGCGTGCGGCCCGTGCGCGCGAGCCAGCGCAGCACCATCCACGCAACCAGGAATCCCATGGCATACGAGAGGCCATACCAGCGGATGCCGACCCCGTCGGAGAACTGGAGCGCGAACGGGCTGAGGTGGTGGACGATGCTCTCGGCGATCAGCGGCACGGCGCGGAGTCTACGGATGGGGCGTACCATCGAACCGTGGTCACCGTGCACAATGCCGCTGGAATGCCGGAGTTCGCCCGCCCCTCGCACGAGGGCGACCTGAGCCCGTACATCCGCGAATTGGTGGCAGGCCGGACCCTCAGCTTCGGCGATACCCAGGCGGCGTTCGCCTCGCTGATGTCGGGGTCGTCGCACCACGCGGAGATGGGCGCGTTCCTGGCGCTCCTGGCCACGCGCATGCCGACGGTGGATGAGCTGGCCGGCGCCGCCGCGGTGATGCGTGGGCACGTGGAACGCGTGGAGACGGGCGTGCCGGCCGACCAGCTGCTGGACACTGCCGGTACCGGCGGAACCGCCAAGCTCTTCAACGTCTCCACCTCTGCCGCCATCGTGGCCGCGGCCGCGGGCGCCAAGGTGGCGAAGCACGGCAACCGAAGCCGCACCGGGCGTGGAAGCGCCGAAGTGCTGATGGAGCTGGGAGTGAACGTCGACGCCGGGCGCGAGGCGCAGCGACGCTGCATCGACGAGGCCGGCATCTGCTTCTGCTTCGCGATCCATCACCACCCTGCCACGCGGCACGTGATGCCGGTGCGCAAGGCGCTCGGTTTCCCCACCATCTTCAACCTGCTCGGACCGCTCACCAATCCTGCCGGCGCACGCCGACAGGTGATGGGCGTGTATGCGCCGCAGTTCGTCCGGCCGATCGCCGAAGCACTGGCGCGGCTCGGTTCGGTGCACGCCATCGTGATGCACGGCGCCGACGGCATCGACGAGTGCTCGATCACGGCGCCGACGCTCCTGGCGGAGGTGCGCGACGGCCAGGTGGTGGAGCGGACCATCACGCCGCAGGAATTCGGGATCGATCCGGTGTCGCACGAAGCGCTCCAGGCGCGGGACCTACAGCACGCGGCGGAACTGATGCGTGGTCTGCTGCTCGGCAATGTCCATGGCGCGCCGCGCGACATGCTGCTGCTGAACGCCGGCATGGCGCTGGTGGCAGCGGGCGAGGCGGCGGACCTGGCATCCGGGATGGATGCCGCGAGGGCCGCGATCGACGGCGGTGCGGCGGCGCGGACGCTGGAGCGGCTGCGTGCCGCATCGCGCGCGGGTTGACGGTTCGCCGCATCGGTGCGCGTCGGTGGGCTGACGAACTTTCTCTTGAAATCACGGGGCATTCTCCGGCGGCATTACGGTGGATGCATGGAGCTCCTCGTCCATGTGCCCATCCCGCGCGAGCGATGGCCGTTGGCATTCCGCGCCGCCGTGGCGATGGCCATCGGTGCGGCGGTGGCATGGATGGTGGTGAGGTGGACGGAACGCTTCGACGATGGACCGCGTGTTGTCGAGGCAGGCGCACCCGATGGCGAGGTGATCGCCATCGCGGTCCTTGTTGCAGCGACTGCATGCATGGCCGTGGTTGCCATGGCCGCGCACCGCCGATGGACGCGTGACGCAGCGATTCTCGCGTCGATGGCTGCCGTCGGTGCGGCATTGGCGATCGATTCGGCATCGCGTGGACATCCACTCGATGGCATGCGCGATGGGCCCGTGACGCTCCGCGGCACCGTTTCCAGCGCACCCAGGGTTGACGATGGCGGCAGCGATCTTCTCTCGAAGTACGCGATCCGAGATGCTGTCCAGACTTTCACGCTGGATATCTCTGGGATCGAGGTCGAGGGCGCCACCCGGGCCGTCGAGGGTGACATCCTGGTGCGTGTGGCGGGATTGGCCCCACTCCCGCCACGAGGGTCGATTGTCCGGGTGCGCGGATGGTTTCACCCGGCGGAACCATTTCTCAATCCCGGCATTCGGCCGCGGGACAGCCCGGGATCGGTGTCCGTGACGTCATCGAACCTCGTGTCGCACGAGCGATCCGCGTTCGTCTCACGCACGCTGGCCAGCGCGCGAGCGGCCGCCAATGGCGCGCTCGCGCGGTCGATGCCGGACTGGTCGACGCCGGAGAGCCGCGCCTTGGTGAGTGCCATGACCACCGGGATCAGGCTGCCCGGGCTCTCGCGACCGGCGGCAGAGTTCCGCGCGGCGGGAATGAGCCACGTGCTGGCCATCAGCGGCTTCAACGTGGCGGTGCTGGTGGCTGCCTGTGCCGGGGCGATGCGATGCTGCGGAGCCGGGGTCCGGGTGCGCGCCGGGTTCGCCGTGGCGGTGGCGGCCATGTTCCTGGCGATCACTGAACCGGAAACCAGCGTCCTCCGGGCTGGCCTGGGTGCAGGCCTCGCAGCGGTGGCATCGGTCCGCGGTGGAAGTGCGCGCGGGCTGGGAACGCTCGGTGCCGTGGCCATGGTGACCATGCTGGTCGATGTCGATTCGCTTGCGGGTGCGGGGTTCCAGCTGAGTTACGGCGTGGTGGTGGCCCTGCTCGTGATCTCGCCGCGCGTGCAGCGGCGATGGGACAAAGCCACGGAATCATGGTGGCGCAGGATTCCATGGAAATCGGTGGCCCGCTCCGAGGCATGCTCGCTGGTCCGGAGCACGGCGGTGGAAGCGGTGGTGGCCTCGTTGGTGGCATGGACCATCAGCACGCCGATCGCGCTGTGGCACGCCGGTTCGTTCGGCTTCATGGCTGCCCCGCTCAGCATCGTGACCATGCCTGCCGCGGCACTCACGACGATCGCTGGGGTCGGTGCGATGGCGACAGCCGATGCATGCCCACCCATGGGCCGCGCCTTGGGAGCGACTGCCTGTGGATGTGCCTCTGCCCTCGAATGGACCGCGTCGACTGCGGCATCCGCGCCCGGTGGCGTCCTGTGGACCGGTCGGCCGGAATTCATCTGGACCATGGCGTGCGTGGTCGCGTGTTCGGTCGCGTGGATGGCCGATGCAGCGGTGTTCCGTTCCGCGGCATGGTTGGTGGTGCTTCTCCTTGTGGGCGGCCTGTGGACCGGGAGCATCCAACCGCACACATCGCCGCCACGCATCGGCGAGGTGATGGTCGACTCGATCGCCATCGGGAATGGGGCGTGTCACCTGATCCGGACGCACGACGCCACGGTGCTCTTCGATGCCGGGACCTCGGGTGATCCCAATGCCGGTTCGCGGCGCGTGGTTCCTGCCCTGGCGGCGCTCGGCGTTCGGAAGATCGACTGCCTGGTCATCGGCTCCCGCACGCTCCGCGAGTGTTCCGCCATCCCCGAGGTCGCGTCCGCGTTCAGCGTGGAGCGCGTGGTGATGGACAACCGTTCGTTCGAATCCTTCAAGGGTGCGCACGCCGGTTTCCCGGTCGACCTGATGGAGCACCTGCGCGAATGCAGAATTCCGGTCGAATCGGTGCACGACGGTTGGAACTGGGTGCATGGTTCGATGGAAATGACCGCGCGGCTCCCGCCACCCGATCCGGCGGCGAAGCGTGACAACGTCGGCGTCATCGTGATGGTGCGGCACGATTCCTGGAAGGAAGGCGTGACGAGCGTGGCGGTCTGCGGTGATCCACGGCTTGCGACCCGTGCGGCCGTGGATCCGCTCGTTGCGCCGCAACGATCCGCGGTGCGGATTGTTGCGGATGCAGCCGGTCGCCGGCGCAACTGGTCGTGGACCGTCGATGGATGGAGGTGAACGACCGCAACCGGCTCAGCGCGGGAACAGCACCGCGCGCTCGAGCACGACAAACGCGCCGGCAGCGCTGCCGGACGAAGGCACCAGCTCGATGCTGAAGGGTGCCGCCGGGATGTCCACCCGGATCTCCATGCGTGCCCGCGCGGCGTCCATGTGCTCGCGAAGGAGCTCGTTTCCGCCGGAACGGACGACCAGGTCAACGTCGGACGCCTCGCGTGCGGTCGACGGACGGCTGGCCACGGCCACCAGCCGCGATGGCGCCGACTGGGCGGGATACGAAAGCACCACCGGACCCTCGACTTCGATCGGCGGAGCATCGAGCCCCCAGGTGCCTGCGACGACCGTTGGCGATGGTTGGGAGTATCGGGCCGCCGATGCCGCGACTCCGGAAGCCACCGGCGAAAGCTGCGCCAACGGCGTGGCAGACGCCGGGCTCGACTGCATCGCCAGCACCATGCGCCGCGGAATCGAGACAGGCCGCTGGGCGGCACTGCTTCCTCCGACGATCCGCATGTACTGCGGCGTCATCCAGGACACCGAATCGCCGTCGATGACCGTGCCATCAGCGAGCCACACACGTGCCCCTGCGCGGGGCATCGGCGGTGCAACCAGGCCGACGGCGGAAACGGTGTCCCATGCAAGCGTGGAGGTGCTTCGATCGGCGCCGGAACCCACCTCGACGGAGATGCCGGTGGTGGTGATGCCGGCGACGATTCCGTCGATCCTGTCGCCGTTTCGCAACAGGACAACGTCACTGTCGGCAGGCGCGGGAAGCGCTGTCGTTCCGAGCGCGAATCCGCGCACGCCGTCGCCTTCGAGGGCGCGTGGCGCACACCACGGGGAGATCCACGACGGCACGCCGCCGCGGAACTCGAGCTTTCCGGGAATCCGCTGACCATCTGCCAGGAACAAGGTGCCCTCGGACTCGCGAATCGCCAACGACGGACCATCGACCACCAACGCGAGCATCCCGGTCGAATCGCCGGGCGCGGCATCGGACGTCACCATGCCGATCGCTGCGTCCTTTGCCACGGTCAGGAACCGCACGGGGTCGCCCGCACCGGGGAGCGTCACGGCATTCGGGCGCTGCCTGAACTGCGGCATCTGCACCGGCATGGACGGCTTGCGCTGGTCGTCCATCGGGACGGGTACCTGCGCGTGGCCCGCCAGGCACATCCACGCCGCCGCCATCGCGGGGAGGAACGCAACGGTGGATGGTTTCCGGGCGGATCCGCTCATCGTGCTTGGCTCGTCACTTCTGGAAGATCGGAAGGTACCGCTTCGGCATCTGCATGATGATCAGTCCCATGGACGTGCCGAGCGGCTGGCCCCATTGCGGATCGCTCCAGCTGCCATCCGCGTTCTGGTGCTGCATGAGCTCCGAACGGATGCGTGGCCACCAGTCCTTCCACCAGTCGCCGCCGGCCAGGTACATGGCCTGCGCCGCGTAGTAATGGCCGTAGAAGTAGTACGCCTGCACTGCCGGTCCCGCACCGTCCGGCGTGGCGGAACGCCGCACATAGGAGAGGCCGCGCGGGATGGAGTCATCCTCGTAGATGCCCGCATAGAAGAGCGTGGCGACGCCCGCCGCGGTGCGTGGCCAGCCGCTTGCGCCGGTGGTGCGCATGTAGCGGAAGCCGCCGTCGGGATTCTGGCACTCGCGCACGTAGCGGACGGCGTTGTCGATGACCTGCTTGGGGATCTTGATGCCGGCGTTGCGGGCACTGCGGAGCGCCATCACCTGGCAGATGGTGACGCTGACATCCGCGTCGTCGGGGACCGGGTTGTAACGCCAGCCGCCCTCGTCGTTCTGGCTGTTCTCGATGAGCCGGATGGCGCGGGAAAGCGCATCGCGCACCCGCGTGTCCTCGGGACTCATGCCGTAGATCTCGCCCAGGAACAGTGCCGCGAATCCGTGGCCGTACATCGGTCCGTTGGTTCCCTCGCTGGACACCAGGCCGCTCTCGGTCACGTGCTCCAGCACGTATTCCAGCGCGCGTCCCACTGCGTCACCGTAGCGACCGCGGCCCGGGAGATTCCCGTCCGCCATCAGCGCAAGCGCACACAGCGAGACGATGCCGGCGTTGCCGGAAACGCGGCCGCGGCCGAAGCTCCCGTCGGCGTTCTGCGAACGGGCGAGCCACTCGAGCCCACGATCCACCGATTCGCGCCAACGGCCGTTGGTCTCGTTCTCCGTCGGGGTGTTCTGCGCGGATGCACCTGCGTCGGCCGGACGCTTGGCTTCCGGTTCCGGTGCATCGGGAACGACCTGGTTCGCCGGGGTGGGCGCACCGCCATCGGCCGGCACCTTGTTCGGTGCATCCTGCGCAAGGAGCATGATCAGGGGAAGGATCGCCAGCATCATCGCTTCGGCTCCTCCGCCAGGCGTCGGTAATAGTCCTGCGTGAGCCGTCGGTATGCGGCGCTCATCGGGTCGCGCAGTCCCTGGCGAACGGCTTCGCGCACGCGTGGTGGCAACCGGCCCCATTCCGCGCGGCTCTCGTCGAACTGCGCATCGGTCGTGGTCGGGTCCGCGGTCTCCGGTGGCTCGTTCGAGGTCGCATCGCCGTCGCGACGGCGCTTGCCGCCCTCGTCCTGCTGGTTCTTGCCGTCCCGCCCGCCGCGCTGCTGGCCGTTCTCGCGCGGTTCGTCACGCTGGCCGTCCTTTCCCTCCTGCTCGGACCCGTCCTGCTTCTTGCCGCCGTTCTTCTGCTGCTGTTGCTGCTGCTGGCCCTGCGACCCGCTCGACTGCTGCTGGTTCTTCTTCTCCTGCTGCATCCGCTGCGCCGTGGCGATCAGCTCGTCCAGCTTGCGGACGACGGACTCCTGCACGCGCTTCGTGGGCAATCCTGCCTCGTTCTCGTCGAGCAGCCGGGCGCTCCTGCGCATGTCGTCGAGCGCCGACGCAAGGATGTCGCGCGGCTTCGCACCGTCGAGGCTGCGCCCGAGTTCCTCGGCATGGTCATCGGCGGTGGAGGGC
Organism: Phycisphaerales bacterium; assembly: GCA_044233905.1. GTDB lineage: Bacteria > Planctomycetota > Phycisphaerae > Phycisphaerales > SM1A02 > UBA966. Next base: position 11,107 of record JBIIJH010000033.1, on the reverse strand, counting down.
TTCTTCCCGTCGCCGAGGCCAAGCGCGTCGTCGAGCGATGGTGGATCGACAGCCGGTGCCGGAGACTTGGCGGCCGGTGGCGCTGCCTGTGCCGGCGCTGTCGTTGCGGGCGGTGCGGCCGCCGGACCCGTGGCTTGCTGCAGGCAGAGGATGAATGTCACCAGTGGGTTCATCATGGCGTCCCGTCACCTTGCTCCTCGCCGTCCTTCGGCGTGCCGGACTGTTCCTGCATGGCCTTCATCCAGCGCTCGCCGAGGTCCATGATCCGCTTCTGCCGCTGCGCCACGCGCGCAAGGTAGGCGGCACGGTCCGCATCGGGAAGTTCCGATGCCGCGGCAGTGTCGTCAAGCACCCGCTGGGCCATGGTGCGCAGGAGGCGCAATTCCGCCATCGGGGGAACGCGCTGGTTGCCGCCCTGTTGCCCCCCTCCCTGTGGTTGCTGCTGCTGTTGCTGTTGGTTCTTGTTCGCGCCCTGTGCGAACGGATCCTCCGCTTCTGGTGGGTCCGAAAGGGCCTCCATGAGGGCCGCGATCGACGCCTCCACTTCCTTCTGCACCATCACCGTGCGGCGGGAGATGCTCGACGAGGAAAGATCCTGGGAGGCAAGGTCGCTGGCGGCCAGCATCTCGTCGTTGCTCGATGAATAGAGCTCGCTGCCGGACACATCCGCGCGCTTGGCTACCGCGGTCAGGAGGTTGGTGACCACCGCCTGCTCAGCGGCGATGCGGCGGCTCTCGATGAACCCGCGCCGATCGAGCGACTTGCCGGGCGCCGGCACGATGGTCTCGGTATTGGTCCGGGCGCTTCGCTGGCGGTCAAGCACCTGCTGGTACACGCCGCGCAGCTCCTCGCGGCGGCGGTTCTCCGCGGCACGGTCGGCTTCGCGCTTGGCCTGCTCGGCCGATGCCAGGGCCTCCTGGACGGACTTCCGCGCAGCCTCCAGCGACGCACGCCCGGCGTCCGGTTCCGGCGGTGACTTGCGAAGCGCCGTGGCCGATTCGTCAAGCTGCTCGGACGCGCGAGCCACGAGCGTTGCCGCGCGCCGGAGCTGCTGTCCGCCCGCCATGGCCGTCTCTGTGATGCCGGAGGCGTTCTGCGAGAGACGGAGCATCGCCTTCGACTCGCGATCCACGGCGACCGCATCGTCCGCCACGAGCTGCTGCATCGGCAGCGAGTGTTCCTCGATCTGCCCAAGCAGGGCGCGCAGCGCGTCGACCACCTCGGTGACTCGGCGCTCTAGCTCCTCGTTGCGCTTCTTCTGCTGGTTGCGCATGGCCTGCTGCATCGCCTGCACGGCCTGCTGTGCCTGTTGCTGCGATTGCTGCGCAGCCTGCATCTTGTTCTGCTCGGTCTGCTGCGCGGCCTGCTCGAGCTGGCGTGCGAGTCCCCGCTCGTCCGCCTCGCGCTGCGCTTCCTTCATTGCCTCGGCCGCACCCGGATCGGCATCCTGGCGCCGCTGGACCTCCTCGGCGCGCTTGCCCAGGTCCTCCGACAGCGAGCGGGCCTCCGCCGCGGCCTCGCGCTGCGCCTGTGCCGCGCGATCGAGCTGCGCGCGCGTCTCCTCGCCGAGCTGCTGCCGGTCCTTGCCGGTGGACTTCTCGCCCGCAGCCTTGGTGTCACGGCGCGCGGATTCCAGCTTCTCCGCCAGCCGATCGATGCGACGGGTGAGCTCGGCAGTCTCGCGATCACGCTGCAGCGCCGTCTCGAGGTCGGCCAGCGAACGCTCCGACTCCGCGGCATGTTCGGCTGCTTCCTTGGCTGCCTCGGGCCCGGACTTCGGCATCACCGACGCCGCCTGTTGCGCCTGCTTGTTTGCCGCCTGCGCGGACTTCGCCGCATCGGCGATGGTCTTGTCCAGCCCGTCGCCGTCGGTCTTGTTTCGTTCCAGCCTGGAGGAGAGTTCGGCGAGCGACCGCTCGAAAGCCGCCATCCGATCCGCCATGCGACTTTCGGTGCCGGCAAGCTGCGAGCGCTCCTGTTCCGTCGCCGACGAACCATCCTTCTCCGTGCGCTCGGCGGCATTGCGGGCAGCCTCGGCGATGCCGGCCTGTTCCTCGCGCAGGCGCCCGGCGGCATCGCGCATCTGGCCGAGCCGCGAACGAACCTGCTCCGAGAGCTCGGTCGGTGAGATGATCCGGAACACACGGGGCGTGCTTGCGACCGGGTTCCGCGGCTTCCCTTCCGCCTCGAAGGCATCCAACGCGCGCGCGATGCAGACGACGCGGTCCCCGGCCTGTGCGCCGAGTTCCTTGATGGAAAGCGTGCGCTCCACCCGCGCGGTTGCTCCAGCTGCCCCATCCACGGACATGGCGTTGCGTGGCTCGTCCTTGCCGCGGGCCACCGACACATCGAGCCAGATGCGCTTGACCGAGAGATCGTCGCGGCCTTCCGCCACCACCGATGGGGTTGCTTCCGGTGTCACCGATTCATCCGCAGAAGGCTCGACGATGGCGATCACCGGCGCTGCGTCGTCGATGGCGGGGATCTCGAAGGCGATCCGCTCGGTGGGGACGATTCCCTCCGCGCCCTCCGGCTTCAGTTCGATCACGCCCCGGCCGCTGGCGCGCCAGCGCAACGTCCACAAGTCGGGCTTGTCCGCATCGAAGGTGAATTCCGGCACGAGCTTCTGGCCGTCCGCGCCGGCGATCGACACCGAGCGGTCGAGCCATGCCGAACGCTGCGAGGCCTCGCTCGGCGGATCGGTGGTGCCGCGCATCATGAGCTGCATGGTGATCGTCGAGCCGGCAAGCACCGGTGGCGACACCGTGGCGCGGCGATCCGTCCCGTTGCCGAGGTCCACCGTGCGTGCATCCACCGATCCCTGCGCATAGGCAGGCGGTTCGATCGACGCGCGGGCCGATTCCACCGCCGGTGCCTGCACCAGGCGGACGGTCACCGGCAGCGTCTCCATGTCTTCGGTGCGGAACAGCACCTCGATCGCGTCGCCGTCCGTCTCGACGAGCCGCTCGAACGATCCATCCGGCTGTGCGGACAAGAGGACCGTCCGCCACTCGCCGGCACCGTCGCGAACCAGGCGGTACTGCGCCTCGACGCGCATCGATGCCGGTTCACCACGAACCGTCCGTGCACGGAGCGGCAGGGCGCTGCCGCGCGGATGGACCTTCGAAGCCATCGCCGGTTCCACCATGGTCCGTGCCGGCCACTGGACATCCGCGAACGGCGTGGCAAGCCGAAGGAGCGCAATCCGCGCGGATTCAGGGGAAAGCAGCACCATCGCCACGAAGATGGCCACCGCCACCCCCGCCGACACCGCCGCGCGCCGGGCCGGACGTGCATCGACGATGCCCTGGTCGGCCTGCCCCACCACGGCCGAGGCGCGTTGCACCACTTCCTGCGCCAGCTGCCCGGTGATCGGATCGGCCGGCGCGTCCGCCTCCGCCATGTCGGCGCCTGCAGCCAGGATGCCGCGTGCGTCGCCGTGGCCGCGCTCCATCCGGAGCGCCACCTCCACGAGCGGCGGCGCGAACCGGAGTGCGGGAAGCACACGCATGACGAACCACGCCATGCCTCCGCCAAGGAGCGACAGCAGCTCCACCACGCGCACCGCCGGCGGAAGCCGGAGGACCCGGTCGAGCACCACTGCCACCACGATCGCGACCAGGCCGAACGCCAACGCCTGCGCAAGCCGCTCCACCAGCAGCGCGCGCCGGATGCGGGCGCGCGTGGCACGGAGCTGCGCCAGCATGGCGCTTCCGCTGGATCCATCGGGGGTTGGTCGTTCGATCGTCATCAGATGAGGCGGGCCGTGCGGCGCACGATCCATTCGGCGGCAAGGACGGAGATCACCAGCAGCAGTGCCGCGGGGCTGTTCCACAGCGGATCACGGATCGGATTCTCGGTGCGGATGGAGCGATTCGGGAGGGTTCGGACCAGCTCCGCGGCATCCGCGGCGTTGACCACGCGGCCGCCGGTCTCGCGCGCCAGCGACTCAAGCAGCGGGCGATCGGCTTCCGCATCGCGCAATTCACGATCGCTGCGGGAAACCTCGAGCACGGTGCCTTCGCCGGCGCGGGCGGCAAGCGATGGATCGCGCGGGCGGATCTTCCAGCGGCCCGTCGATTCCGGGCTCCACGCGGCAACGAAGGTCCCGCCGGTGGATGGCTTCGCATCGAGGTCCACGGTTGCCTGGCGACCGTCCTCCGGCACCGCCTCGAGTGCCACCGATGCGGGGGGAGCACCCGCCGGAAGCTCGACCTCCACGCGAACGGCATCCCCGAGGGTCGCACGTCCAGGCTCCACCGCGATGCGCACTTCCTCACGGCCGACGCCGAGCGAGGGCCGCGCGAGCGACCGGAGCAGCTGCACCCAGAATCGCTCCGGATAGGTTTCGCCGCGACCGTTGCGCCAGCGCCAGATCTCGTCGGTGGCCACGTAGAGCACGTTGCCAGCGCCGTAGCGCATGCCGACCACCAGCGGCGCATGGGTTCCCTCGACTTCCTGCAACGACTCCGCCAGCACCTCGGACGCCGGCTTCAGCGCGTTCACCGGGATGCGCTGCGCCCACTCGAGCTGTGCCCAGCCATCGTCGGCGGACTGGAGTTCAGGGGGGAAGGCGCCCTTCGGATCGTCCGCGAGCCGCAGCACGCCCATGCGCGCCGCGAGCGGCGTGGGTGCAAGGTTCACGGGCACGGGCAGTCGTTCCAGCTCGTACGGGCCGGTGAACGGCAGCAACTCCTCCATCGAGGTTCCATGCCAGCTGCGCGGGGTGTTGCGCGCGCCGCCGATCCAGGCAAGCCCGGTGCCGCGCTCGGCCACTGCGCGCCGCATCTCCGTCAGCTGCTCTCCGGTGAAGAACGTGGCAGGCAGGTCCCCGAGCACGATCAGGTCGTAGCGCTCGAACTCCTCGCGGGTGCGCGGAAGCCGCGCGATCGGCGTGTTGCCCTCCTGCGCGAAGTCACGGTCCGCCGAGAGCAGCATCACCGAGCTCTCGATGGTCCGCTCGCGCTGCAGGAGGTTCTTGAGGTAGCGATATTCCCAGCGCGGGTACCCATCCACGTACAGCACACGCATCGGCCGGTCCACCATCGTGATCGGCACCGCACGGCGATCGTTGGCGGGCAGCAGGTCGCGCACAGCCTCGGCTTCCGAGACCCGGACCTCCCAGCGTGCATCGCCCGTGGATGCCGGGCTTGCCACGAGCTGCACGGTGTCGAGCCGCGGCGCATCGCCTTCGATGTTCGATGGGGGAAGTTCGGCGCGATCGATCACCGTGCCGGTGCCGGTGTCGACCAATTCGACGCGGAGGGCGCGCGCGCGCGCCGGTCCACGGCGCTCGACCACCGCCTCCACCGGTACCAGGTCCTTCGAGAATGCTCGACGCGGCGCGTGGATCTCCGCCACCGACGAGTCGCCCATGGCCGCATCTGCGCCGAGCGCCACGGCAGAGACCGCAATTCCCTCTGCCTGCAGTCGACGAAGCAAGGTGCGGTCGGGAGGATCCGTCGTCCTGCCATCGGTCAGCAGCACGATCGCGCTGACCGGTCGGCCGGCGGATCGCAACAACGCTTGGTCGATGGCGAGGGCAAGCAACGACCGGTCACCGACCGCGTCGCCGACCGCCACCCCGCCGCCATCGCGCGCCAACGGCGCCAGTGCATCGGAGAATCCGTACCACTGCACGCGGTGCTCCGCACCGATGGCATCGAACGGCGTGGGCGCTGCGGCGAGCGAGCGAAGCGCCGCGTCTCGCGACTGTGCGGATCCCGCTGTTCCCACCAGGTCCTCCACCTCCATGGACCTGCTCCGGTCGGCGAGCACGATCACGGCATCCGGTTCGATCGACTCGCGCGGGACCTCGAGGAGCGGCCCGGCCAGCAACATGGCGAGAAGGACGATCACGGCTGCCCGCAACGCAACCAACGAGCGTCGACGCGCGCGGCCGACCTCCATGCGTCGGTAGGACAGCCATCCGACCAGCACGGCTGCACCGACGATCACCACCCACGATGCAGGCGAGACCGGGTGCTCCCACGCAAATCGCACGTCGGGCGCACCTGCCGGCACCGACTGCAGCCCGAGCAACCAACGCACGAGGGCATTGCCGGTCATCGGGAACCTCCCGACGCGATGCGTGGCACGTCATGTGCCTGGTTCCGCAGGATGCCACCGGACTTCACCGCATGCGAGAAGCGGCGCGCGAGGAATGCCTCGACCACCGCAAGCAGCAGCGCCGCCGCGAACAGGGCCGGTGCGAGCGATCCGTTGCTCCGTGCCGCCGGTGCGGTGGCTGTCGGCTCGCCGGATCCCGTGGTGCTTCCCGCATCGCCGATCCATGTGAATGTTCCCGCCGAGGCAAGCCAACCGCGCACGCGCTCCTGGTCCGTCGGCGCGACCGACGTGACGGATCCGTCGATCACCGCGGCGAGCATTCCCTGCGGCCGCCCACCGGAATCGAGCATCTCGAGCAATCCGCCACGCTCGAGCGGCATGGATGTCCTGCCGCCGGCTCCCACGGGCACCGTGCGCACTCCCGGCATCGATGCGCCGTCGGGAGACACGGGGCGGAGCTCGACCACGCCCTGGCGATCGACTTCCGGCTGCGAGCCAACGGAAGCCACCTGCGCGGTGGATGCCCGACGGCGACCCTCCGCCACCATCTCCTGCCAGAGCGGAACCATGAGTGGCTTGAGCGGCAAGGTCGTCCACCCAAGATCGATGGCGGAGGTGAACAGCATGACTGTGCCGCGCGCGTTGGCAGGTCGCCACGAGAGCAGGAACGCGGTTCCATCTTGCAGCGTCAGCTGCACGGCGCCAGGGTCGACCGAGGCGTCCACATCGACGGAACGGAACACGTCGACCGCGGGCGCAAGCTGCGGCAACTCACCGGAGAGGGCAGCCAGGTACGAGCCTCCCGGTTGTTCGCCGGCCAGCGCGGTGGGTTCCGCGCGCTCGCGTGCCTCGATGCCCATCTTCCATGGGATGCCGAACGTGCTCGCCAGCTGCCCCGTCCAGGCCTGCACGCGTTCCCCGGCCGCCGGCAATACCGCCACCATGCCACCACGAGCGACGAACGACGCAAGCATCGTCCATTGGCCGGCATTGAGGAGCTGTGGCTCGGCGATCACGATCGCGTCGGACACCGCCGCCGTTCGCGCATCCAGCGCCACCGGATCCACCTGCGTGACGTCGATGGTTGCCGGTTCGCCGGGCGCAAGTGCCCGCGCCACCCAGTCACCCGCCGGAAGCCTGTCGAGTGCGCTCGCCGCATCGAACGAGCGCCGATCCACCACGGCCACCCGCAGGCGATCCGTCGGGGCGAGCACCGTGGCGCGTGCATCGTCGACCGGCTGCGAATCGGGCGAGATGGAGACGACCACCGCACGGCGAAGCGTCGAGGCCGGATCGGCCGGGCGCTCGGTGATGGTGACGCTGGTGCTGCGCTCGCGCTCGCCCGCGCCGAGCTCGAGCACCCGCTCCACCGGTGCGGTCATGGTCGGACCGGCGACGCGCACCGTGGTCTTCAGTGGGCCATCGCCCCGATCGCGACGCACGGTGATGCGCAGCGATGCGGGCGTGTCCGGACCGGTGCCCGCGAGTCGTTCGGCTTCCACGCCGGTCACCTGCAGGTTTGCGCCCTGCGCGGCCGGTGGATTCGTTGCCGCGATCGACACCTCGGCACCATCGTTGCCCATCTTCGGCAACGGCGGCATCGCACCCACCGATCCGGCGCGAAAGGCGCTTGCCAGCAGCAATTCCTTCAGCGTTCCCGCGGATTCCTCGTTCGAAAGAACCATGGACGCCGCTTCCATGGCCGCCGGGATGTCGCACGCCGACTCCGTGGCACCTATGCTCGTGAGCCGCTGCAACGCACCACGGTGATCGAGCGACGCGGCATCGCGGCTCACCGATGCAGGGCGCGATGCCGGCACGAGCGCCACGCGATCCCCGGGAGCGAGCGCCTCGATCGCGGCCTTCGCGGCCGCCACCGAACGCTCGAACGCGGTACCTCCGCCGTCCTCGGCTCCCAGGCGCTCGTTCGATGCGGCGGAATCGTCGATCACCACCACGAGGGTCCGTGCGCTGCGGATGTCCGCGGCGGTGGTGCCGATGAACGGTGCGGCGATCGCGAACCCTGCGCACGCCACCACCAGGCAGCGCACCGCGAGCAGCAGCCAGCGCTCCACGCGCCGCTTGCGGTCCACGCGGCGGAGGGCCTCGCGGAGGAGGTCCATGGCGGCCCACTCGACGGGCGAGCGTCGGCGGCGCAGCAGGAGATGGATGGCGATGGGCACCGCGACCGCCGCGCCGGCAGCGACGGCGAGTGCGGGCGATGCAAACGAGAGCGCGCTCACGAACCGCCCCCGCGCAGCAGCGTCTCGCGCCGCGAAAGGAGCGCCGCCAGCGCCGGCCCCACGGAATCATGGGTATCCAGCCTGACAAGATCGAATCCGAAGCCACGCACCAGCCGCTCGAGCGCCTTCTCGTCCTCGGCAAGCACGTCGAGGTACGCCTGGCGCACGGAACGTGCGTCGACCTCGAGCATCGCCTCGCCCTCGAGCCCTTCGAACGGCGCGTTCTCGTCGAGTTCGAAGCGCAGTTCCTCGCGGTCGAGCACGCGCACCAGGATCACGTCATGACCGCGGTGGCGCAGGCGCGCCAGCGAATCACGCACCTGCTGGTGCGGCATCAGGAAGTCGCTGACGATCACCACCAGCGAACGGTGCGTCCCCCGCGAGAGCAGCTCGTCCACCGCGCGCGGCAGGTCGGCCTTCCCGTCCACCGCATGCGTCGCCAGGCACTGCACGATGGCGCGCCAGTGGCCCTGCGAGTTGGAGCAGCGCGTGGCGGCAATGAGCTTCGGCCCGAACATCTCGGTGGACACACGATCGCGCTGCGAGAGCCCGAGGAATGCCATTGCGGCGGCGGCGGCCGTGGCGTGGTCGAACTTGGTCCAGCGCGCCGCGCGGCCCGTCTGCGTGCCGCCCCAGCCTTCCTTGCTGCCCAATGTGCCGAATCGCATGCTCCCCGAGGAATCCACCATGACGTGGATGTCCAGGTTCGTCTCCTGCTGGAAACGCTTGAGATACAGCTTGTCGCTGCGGCCGAACACCTTCCAGTCGATGTGCCGGACAGGATCGCCCGCCACGTACTGGCGATGCTCAGCGAACTCCACCGCCAGCCCCTGGTAGGGCGAACGGTGCATGCCGCTCATCACGCCCTCGGCGATGCGCTTGGCGCGCAGCTCGAACGGGCCGAGCTGGGCGAGTGTCTCGGGTGCCAGGTACTGCTCTGCGCGCACGAAGCTCCGTTCACGAGCCCGAGGGCTTCATGAGGCGTTCCAGTTCCTTGGCACCGGGCGCCGAGCTGTCCTCGACGCGGATCTCGCGCAGCAGCTCGTCGATCACCTGGTCGACGCCGACGCGGTCCGCCTGGGCGTTGAAGTTCAGCTGGATGCGGTGGCGCAGGATGGGCTTCGCCACGGCGCGCACGTCGTCCGGCGTGGCGGTGGGCGCGCCGGCAAGCAGCGCGCGTGCCTTGGCTGCAAGCACCAGGAACTGGCTGGCGCGCGGACCCGCGCCCCAGCTCACGTACTCCATCACGCGCAGGCGATTTCCCGCAGCCACCGTCTCAGCGTCCTGACGTGTGGCGCGCACCAGCCGCAGTGCGTAGCGGACCACGTGGTCCGCCACGGGAACCTCGCGCACCAGCGCCTGCATGGCCCGCACGTCTTCCGCGGAGAGGATCCGCTCCGGCGCACGCGGCGTGGCACCGGTGGTGCGCCGGACGATCTCGGCTTCCTCGTCGGCGGTCGGGTAGCCGATCATGATCTGCAGCATGAAGCGGTCGAGCTGCGCCTCGGGCAGCGGATACGTGCCTTCCTGCTCGATGGGATTCTGCGTGGCAAGCACGAAGAACGGCTCCGGCAGCTGGTGGTTGACGCCGCCCACGGTGACCTGGCGCTCCTGCATCGCTTCCAGCAGCGCGCTCTGGGTCTTCGGGGGCGTGCGGTTGATCTCGTCGGCCAGGATCACGTTGGCGAAGATCGGCCCGGGCACGAACCGCAGCCGGCGCGTGCCGGTCGATCGGTCCTCCTCGATGACCTCCGTGCCCGTCATGTCGCTCGGCATGAGGTCGGGCGTGAACTGGATGCGGGCGAACCCCAGCGACATGCTGCGCGCCAGCGTCGACACCAGGAGCGTCTTCGCGAGTCCCGGAACGCCCTCGATCAGCGCATGCCCGCCGCACGCGAGGGCGATCATGACCTCGTCGATGACGCGGTCCTGGCCGACGATGACCGAGTGCACGGCGGCGCGGAGCCGCTCGGCGGCGGCCTTCGCATCGGCAGGCGTGCGAATGGCCGTGGATGCGAGTGATTCTTGCATTGCGGAAGTATAGTTGCGTGCCTTGCCGGAACTCCCGGAAATCGAGACGATCCGACGCACCATCGGCCCCTTGCTCGTGGGCAGGACGCTGCATGTCGCCGCCATCGGTCCGCATGACATGCGGGCGCGTGGCGAAGGTCGCGGCAGCGGCGGTTCCCGCTCGTCCTGGATCGCACCGCGGGAACTGCTCGACGGTGCACGCATCGATCGGCTCGAGCGCCGGGGAAAGCGGCTTGCCATCCTTGCAAGCGATGGGCGTGCCCTGGTGATCCAGCTCGGGATGAGCGGACAGCTCATGTCCGGCAAGGAAGCGGAGGCCACCCATCGGCATGTCACGTGGGGCATCGGCGGGCGTGCCGCGATCATCGTCTTCCGCGATCCACGGCGGTTCGGCGGCGTCACGCCGTATCGCTCACATGCCGCACTGCTCGAGGCATGGGATCTCGAGCTGGGCCCCGATGGATTGACCGTCACTGCGGAACAGCTGGCGCGACGACTGTCCGGCAAGCGTGCCGTCAAGGCGGCACTGCTCGACCAGACAGTGGTTGCAGGCGTGGGCAACATCTATGCCGACGAGTCGCTTCACCTGGCAGGCATCGATCCGCGCATGCGATGCTCGCGATTGCGCCCGCAACGAGTCGCGGAACTCGCCGAATCGATCCGCACCATCCTGATGCGTGCCGTCACCCACGGCGGCAGCACGTTGCGCGATTACCGAGCCGGCAACGGCGCACGCGGCAACGCGCAGCAGCTCCATGCGGTGT
>JBIIJH010000032.1:0-20455 GCA_044233905.1 Phycisphaerales bacterium | reverse complement strand
CGAGCGCACGCGCGGTGCGCCGTCGCGCCACTCGACGACGCTGGCGGCGGTCTCGTCGCAGCTGGTCTCGATGCCGAGGATGAGCGTTCCGTCGTTGGGGAGCATCACTTGCCCGGCGCCTCGGGTGCGGGCGCGGGGGCGGGAGCGGGTGAGCTCGCAGGTGCCGGCTTGCCGCCGGGTGTCGCCGTCTCCGAGGCGTTCGGATCGCGCGCGGGCGTGAACTCGGGTGCCGGCACGGCACCGCTGCCGATGCTCCCGCGAAGCGCTGCCGGGTCCTTCACGATCCAGCGTCCCACCACCTGGCCGTCGCGGTCGCGGAGGAGCACCTCGCCATCGATGAGCGATGCATCGGGCGCGATGACCGGGTCGTCGACGCCTGCGCCGGTGGTACGGAGCGAGCTGATGGCGGCATCCGTGCGCCGCAGCTCGTCGAGCAGCTTGCGCCGGAATTCGAGGTTGGTGCGGAGTTCGTCGTTGCCTGCACCGACGTCACCCGAGAGGTCGCCGACCACGGGCCACTCCATCATGTCCACGTAGCCCTGGAGCGCCATGAGCGCTGCGGCAAGCTGCGGGTCCTTGGCTTCGGTCCGCACCGAGTCGGGATCGTTCCAGCGCACGGCCGGCGCGGCGGGCGGTGCACCGGGTGCGGTCACCGCCTCGCGCAGCTGGCGCGCGGCTGCCCGCGCAAGGAACTCGCGCTCGGTCATCGGCACGCGGAAGCCGGTGTCCGGTTCCACGCCCCAGCGCGCGGCCGCGGGTGCGCGCGCGACGCTGGCACCGCTGGGGAGGTAATAGCGCGCGGTGGTCACCTTGAGGGTGCCCGCACCGTCCGGCAGCGCGCGCACGTCCTGCACGCTGCCCTTGCCGTAGGAGCGCGTGCCGACGAGCTTGGCGCGCTTGTTGTCGCGCAGCGCGCCTGCCACCACCTCGCTCGCGCTCGCGCTTCCTTGGTTGACGAGCACCACCAGCGGAACCTGCAGATCCTCGGCCGACGCAGTGGCGTCCCAGGTCTGGCCCACCTCGCTGCGGCCTCGGAGGCTCACGATTCCGCCGGCGGAGACGAACCGGTCCACCACGCCGACCGCCGCCTCGAGCGGGCCGCCGCCGTTGTCGCGCAGGTCGAGCACCATGCCGGAGACGCCTTCGGCGCGGATCGCGGCAAGCGCCGCATCGAACTCACCGAGCGTGCGCTCCGTGAATTCCGCGATTCGAACGTAGGCGATGCGTCGGTCCGCATCGAGCGTGAACCGCCATCCGTCCGGGCCGCGCATGATGCCCTTTACGCTGCGCGTCTCGACAACGCGGCGCGGCACGGACACATCGCGCTCGCTGCCGTCCGCGCGGCGCAGTCGCAGCTTGGCGACGCTGCCGGGGGCGCCCGGGAGGAGCGTCTCGAGCCCGCCCGCGCCCAGCCCCTCGGTGCTCTTGCCGTCGACGGAGAGGATCACGTCGCCGGAGAGGATGCCCGCCTCGAGGGCAGGGGATCCGTCGATGGCGGTGATCACCACCGGTCGTCCGTCCTCCACGTCGAGTTCCACGCCGATGCCAACGTAGCTGCCCGAGATCCGCGTGCGGTAGTCGCGCTCATCCGCGGGCGGGATGTAGACGGTGTACGGGTCGTTCAGCGACTTGACCATCGCCTCCAACGCCGCGCGCTGCATGGCCTGGACGTCCACCGAATCCACGAAACTGCCGACGATGGCGGCGCGGAGGTCGATGATGGGGTCAAACCAGAGGTAGGCGCGCTCCTCGGCGGGCGGAACCGGCCTGGCCGGGGCATCGGCGCCCGGTGCCTGCGCGTGCGCCGCCGCTCCAAGGAGCGCAGCAACGGCCGCGGAGGCGAGGTTCGCTTGGAATCGGGGCACGTTGCGATGATAGAGCCCCCGCTCGGTGTCCTACAATCGTCGCTCCATGGAAACAGGACGACACGCAGAGATCGACATCCGGGCAGAGCCCGCGATCCTGGTCGGCGTGCGCCTGCGCGACGACGACGGCGGGCTCGACGAGTCGCTCATCGAACTGAAGGCGCTGGCGGAAACCGCCGGCGTGCGCGTGGTGGGGACGCTCGAGCAGCGCCGCGTGGCCCCGCGCGGCAAGACGTACATCGGCAAGGGCAAGGTCGAGGAGCTTGCAGCCATGTGCAAGGAGCTCGGCGCCAAGGTGGTGATCTTCGACAACGAGCTTGCCCCGAGCCAGATCCAGGAGCTCGAGAAGGAGCTCGCGGTCAAGGTCATCGATCGCAGCGAGGTCATCCTCGACATCTTCGCCAACCGCGCCACCACGAAGCAGGCGCAGCTCCAGGTGGAGATCGCGCAGCTTGAGTACACGGCACCGCGCCTGCGCGCCATGTGGAGCCACCTTGGCCAGGTGACGGGCGGTGCGCCGGTGGGCGTCGGCACGCGCGGCCCCGGCGAGCAGCAGCTCGAGATCGACCGACGCATCGTCAAGGCGAAGCTCGACAAGCTCCGCCGCGAGCTCGGCGAGATCGAGGCGCGCCGCACCCGCGAGGTGCGCCAGCGCCGCGAGGAGCACTTCACCGCGGCGCTCGTGGGCTACACCAACGCCGGCAAGAGCAGCCTCTTCAACCGCCTGACGCGGGGCGGGGCGTACGCGGCGGACAAGCTCTTTGCCACGCTCGGCACACGCGTCGAGCAGTGGAACCTCGGCGGCGGCAACGCCGCCATGCTTTCCGACACCGTCGGATTCGTGCAGCGCCTGCCGCACCACCTGGTGGCGAGCTTCCGCGCCACACTCGAGGACGCCATCGCGAGCCACGTGATCCTCATCGTGCTCGACGTGGCCGACCGCAGCGCGCTCATGCAGTACGAGACGGTGGAGAACGTGCTCGACGAGATCGGCGCCACCGACCAGCCGCGGCTGCTTCTCCTCAACAAGGCCGACCGCCTGCCCGAGACGTGGGTCCCGGTGGACGGCGTCGATCGCCGGCTCGAGCAGTGGATGGAACGCGTTCCCGACGCGATGCCGATCTCCGCGCTCACGGGCCAGGGCCTGGAGGATCTTTCGGCGAAGGTGCTCTCCCTGATGAAGGGCGACGTGCGCGAGTGCACGCTGAGCATCGCGCTTTCGGATGGACGCACGGTGGATTTCCTCGAGAAGCGCGTGCCTGTCCTCGACCGCAACTGGACGGCTGATGGTCGCGTCGAGCTCCGGGTGGAGGTCGGCCGCCGCCAGTTGGAGCAGCTGCTCTCGGGCGGCGCGCGCATGCTGATCGATGGATTGCCGGCCCACGAGGGACTGCGTGCGCTCTGGCCGGATCGCGTGGTCTCCACCAGGCAGCGCACGCGGCCGCACGACTCCTACGCGGTGGGCCGCGACGAGGAGTGATCGGGCCGCAGCCTTACCAGGTCTCGCGTGCCGCCTGCAGCACTTCGCGCAGGAGCGCCGCGGCCGCCGGGTCGGGCGCATGGCCCGTTCCGAACGGGGACCGTTCCCACACCCGCGGCGTTGCGCTCGCATCGATCGGGAACCACGCCACCAGCGTGCTCATCTCGTACTGGCCCCGCGACCAGAACCCGTCCTCGGCGCGGCCGTGGGCCACGCGATGCCCGCGCGGCGGGAAGCGGTCCCAGCGCTCGATGACGGTCCCGAGCAGCGCGTTCTCCACCGTCTCGCACGCGCCGGCGCTGTCGCTTGCCATGCAGATGACGTTGGTGGCCCCGGGCATGAACTGCGAGTAGCCCTTTCGGAGGAGTCGCTGCACCCGAGGTACGGCAGCCTCCCAGCCGGCGTCTGCGCCGGTGCGGAGTACCACGTTCCCGCCCAGCGACGGCGCCGCGATGCGCGCCGCACCGAGCCAGGTGCCGTCGTCGGCACGCACCACGATCTCGTCGCCGACGCTCGCCTGCAAGGCGAACTGTTCGAGCGCGTCGCGCAGTGCGGTGAGTCCCGTGCCGTCGGCGGTCGGAGACCAGCGGACCGCCACCGCGATGGGTCGATGAATCGCGGTGAGCGCGGAGAGTTCGGCCGGAAGCGGGCGATCGGGCTCCGTGGACGGCGGCGCACCGATCCGCTTCACGTGCACCCACAGGTCGACGCCGCCGCGGGTGACGAAGAAGTCCGCGTGGCGTCCGCCCGCCGTCGGGCGCTCGATGTCGATGGTGCATCCGGATTCGAGCAGTCGCCGCGCGAGCACCGCCTCGGCCACCGTGCTCAGGAAGAGGTCCTCGCGGGCGCGCGGCTGTTCCAGCGCTTCCACCAGGCGGCGGATCTGTCGGCCGGCGACGCGTCCGCCGAGGTCGGCAGAGGGCGGCGTCATCCAGGAGAGAATCTCCTGCCGCAGGCGCTGGACATCGATCGGTGAACCCACTCGGCGAAAGACTACCGGGCGCGGGGTGGGGGACCGGCATCATGCCGCGCATCGGAACATCATGCCACGCATCGGAAAATCATGCCACGCATCGGAAAAAATGCGAAACGCCGCCCGCATCCATGGAGGAGCGGGCGGCGTTTCAGTGGCAACTCGCGGACTTGAACCGCGGACCCGCGCATTTTCAATGCGCTGCTCTACCAACTGAGCTAAGTTGCCATGCTCGGTGCGGTTCCCTGTTCGGGGCGTACCGTGCAGTGATCGAATTGTCGCCGTCGGGGGATCCGTCGGCTCGGTGATCCAGGCTTGGTGTTCCTGGGATCGTTCATGTTCCGGTTGCCTTTTGTCAGCCGCGGCGCGTTTCAGCGCCCGCCGCCATCGGGGCAGGAATGCGAAGGGTACGCACTTCCTCGACGGTGTCAAGGCGCTCGGCGGCGCTTGCGGCACGTCCGAGTTCGGTCTCCAGGCTCCCGAGGAGCCGCTCCGCGAGCCAGTAACGCATGGGACGCGTGGCCGCGAACGTGCGCAGGTCGGGGGCGCGGACGCCGCGCGGGCGGCGGATCTCGCGGCGCCGGCGACGGGAGCCGGTGTTCGTGCGGTCGCTGGACTCGAGTGTGGAGGCGCGCAGATCGAGCCAGAAGCGGCGAGCAAACGCAATGCCTTCGACGGGGTCGAGGCGGCCTGCGCACGCGCGGTCGAAGCCCGGGCCGAGCGCGGTGATCAGGTCGGCCCATGCCTGCGCCACGCCCTTGGCGAGCGCGGCGGCGTGCACGGCGCACTTGATGTGCTCGAGGGCGCGCTCCGGGCGCGGCATGCGTGCGAGGCCTGCGCGCTCGAGGTGCTCGATCACGTCGCACACGCCGATGCCGTAGCGCATCGCCAGCTCGCCTGCCTCTGCGAAGTACTCCTCGCGGATCGCGGCGGCGATCGTTGCGTCGAGCGTGCGCTCGGCGGGGCGCTCGGCCACCGCACACTGCCCGGAATCGACGAGCGATTCCCAAAGCGTGCCACGTGCATCATCGGTCTGGGCTGGGTGGTTGTGGTTCATCGGTGATCGCCTCCTGCGAATCCGTGCTGAGCCTGCGACTGTGGCGGACGTCCTGTGCCTCGTCGCGCGCATGCATCCTCATGCGTGCGCGGAGTGTAGGGTTCGCTCTGCGCGCGTCAATCAATTGACGCAAAATCTGCCGTGATTTCAGTCAATGCGGACGTTGCCGAGGAGCGACCTCCGAAGGTCGCGCATGGCCGGGAACTTGTCTCGCCATCGGACAAGTTCTGCTCGGTCGAGGTTGGCGACGAGCACGTTCTCGGCATCACCACCTTCGGCGATGATCTCTCCGCTCGGCGCGACGACGAACGAGTCGCCGGCATACGGAGCGTTGGGGTCATTGCCGATGCGGTTACACGCCACCACGTATGCCTGGTTCTCGATCGCGCGCGCCACCGCCAGCGCGCGTCGATGAAGGGCGCGCGGCGCCGGCCAACTGGCGCCGATCATGAATACCTCTGCGCCCGCAAGTGCCGCAAGGCGAAAGAGTTCCGGGAATCGGAGGTCGTAGCAGATGAGCGGCGCGATGCGCCACGTGCCATCCGCGGACGCGACGTCGACGAGGGTGATGGACTCGCCCGGGCGGTAGTGCTTGTCCTCTCGCGCGGGAGAGAAGAGATGGATCTTCCGATATCGCCCCGCGAGCGAGCCATCGGGGCGGATGATCGATGCTGCGTTGTGGATCCCGACGCCGTCGGCGGCGCGTTCGGCATGACCCATCTGCACCCACAGTCCATGCGCACGCGCGAGCTCGGCTGCCGCCTGCATCGGATCGGGCCCTGCCTCCGGAGGCGGATCCATTGTGAACCCGGTGTCCGCGAGCTCCGGCAGCAGCAGGTAGTCACCCTTGGAAAGGTTTGCGGACCCAACCATGCGCCGGATGGTGGCCCAGTTGGCCGTTCGATCCATCCAGGCGATATCCATCTGTGCCACGGCAACTCGCATGGCGCGCACCATAGCGCGAGGTGGCTGGCCCGGTGAAACACGCTGCAAGTGCCGGAAAAACGAACCGCCCCTGCGCTGGGCAGGGGCGGAACGGCTGAGAAGGGCGACCGACGGGGCTTGAACCCGCGACCCTCAGGACCACAACCCGATGCTCTACCAACTGAGCTACGGTCGCCACGCTGAAGGGGGAGCATGGTATCCGGCAGGGCGAAGGGGGTCAATCCCACGCTTCCGCAGGGGTGGCGTGGCCCCGGATCGCGGTATCCTTATCCGCTTCACCTCTCTTTTTCGGAGACCTGAACCCATGACCACCGCCAGCCCCGCCGCCACCCGTACCAAGCACGAGTTTGGCACCGCCACCGTCCACGCCAACCTTGCCGCCGCCCGTCTGGTGGAACTGGCGATCGCCCGTGGCGAGGGCATGCTGGCCGCCAACGGCGCCCTGAACTGCGACACCGGCGCCCGCACTGGCCGCAGCCCGGACGACAAGTTCCTCGAGGACACCGCCAGGATCCACGGCAACATTGCCTGGGGCAAGGTCAACCAGCCCGTTTCCGCGGCCCACTTCGACGCCATCTATGCCAAGGTGATGGAGTACATGCGCGCGAAGAAGGACGTCTTCCGTTTCGACGGATACGCCGGCGCGGACACCACCTACCGCCTCAAGGTCTCGGTCTTCACCGAGGAGGCCTGGCACAGCCTGTTCGCCAAGACGCTCTTCATCAATGCCGAGCCGAACGAGCTGCCGAACTGGTCCAACGACTGGACCATCATCGATGCCTCGCGCCTGGAGCTCGAGGACCCGGCCAAGTACGGCGTCAAGAACAAGCTCTGCATCGTCCAGAGCCTGGAGCGGAAGCTGGTGCTCATCGTCGGCACCCGCTACGCCGGCGAGATCAAGAAGTCGATCTTCTACGCCATGAACTACGACCTCCCCGAGGTCGGCGTGTTCCCGATGCACTGCTCGGCCAACGTGGCGAAGGACGATCCGTCGAACGTGGCCGTCTTCTTCGGCCTCTCGGGCACGGGCAAGACCACGCTCAGCGCCGACCCGAAGCGCCGCCTGATCGGCGACGACGAGCACGGCTGGTCTGATCGCGGCGTCTTCAACTTCGAGGGCGGCTGCTACGCCAAGTGCATCAACCTGAGCCAGGAGGGCGAGCCGCAGATCTGGAACGCCATCCGTTTCGGCAGCGTGATCGAGAACGTGGTGGTCGACCCGGTGACCCGCGTCCCCAACTACGACAGCGCGGCGCGCACCGAGAACACCCGCGTCACCTACCCGCTCGACTTCGTGCCGGACGCGGTGATGCCGTCCGTGGGCTCGCACCCGAAGAACGTGATCTTCCTCTCGGCGGACGCCTTCGGCGTGCTGCCCCCGGTCTCGAAGCTCACGCCCGAGCAGGCGCAGTACTACTTCGTCAATGGCTACACCTCGAAGCTCGCCGGCACCGAGGCCGGCGTCAAGGAGCCGACGCCCAACTTCAGCGCGTGCTTCGGCGGCCCGTTCATGCCGCGTGAGCCCATGGCCTACGCCGCGATGCTTGCCGACAAGATCAAGCAGCACGGCAGCACCGTGTGGCTCGTGAACACCGGCTGGACCGGCGGCCCGTACGGCGTCGGCAGCCGCTTCAAGCTGAGCTACACGCGCGCCATCCTGAGCGCGGTGCTCGACGGCTCGCTGGCCAACGCCAAGTTCGTGGAGCACCCGGTGTTCGGCCTGCACATGCCGACCGCGGTGCCGGGCGTGCCGACCGAGGTGCTCGACCCGCGCAACACGTGGACCGACAAGGCCGCGTACGACGCGAAGGCAAAGGACCTGGCCACGCGCTTCCGCGCCAACGATGCCAAGTACACGCTGAGCGATGCCGTCCGCACCGCCGGGCCCAAGGCCTGATCGCCACGGAGCCGCAATGACCACCACCGCGGCGCACGCCCACGCAGCATCCGACGTTTCCTTCGACGACATCGTCGAGGCGCGGCGCCGGATCGCGGGGGGCGTCATGGTGACGCCGTGCCTCGAGAGCCCCGCGCTCAGCGCCATCACCGGCGCGCGGATCTTCTGCAAGCAGGAGTACCAGCAGCGCGCCGGCAGCTTCAAGGAGCGCGGCGCGTGCAATGCGATGCTCCTCCTGGGCGCCGAAGCGCGCGCGCGCGGTGTCACGGCGGCAAGCGCGGGAAACCACGCGCTGGCCTTGGCGCTGCACGGTGCACGGCTCGGCATTCCCGTCACCGTGGTGATGCCGCAGCATGCGCCGCTCGTCAAGCAGCGGCGCTGCCGCGAACTGGGCGCCCGCGTGATGCTGCACGGCGAGAACATCGCCGAGGCCAGGCTTCGTGCGGATGAGCTGGTGAAGGCCGAGGGGCTCACGTACATCAACGGATTCAACGACGCGGCGATCGTGGCCGGGCAGGGCACCATCGGGCTCGAGCTCCTCGAGCAGGTGCCGGACCTCGATGCGATCGTGGTGCCGATCGGCGGTGGCGGGCTGATCGCGGGCATCGCGCTCGCGGTGAAGCACCTGGCGCCGAAAGTGCGGATCGTCGGCGTCGAGCCGGAGCGCTGCGCGAGCTACATGGCGGCACTGGCTGCCGGGAAGCCCGTCAAGATCGCTTCCACCGCCACGCTTGCCGATGGCCTGGCCGTGCCCGAGGTGGGCGCGCGCAGCTTCGCGATCGCCCGCACGCGCGTCGACGAGGTGGTGACGGTCGACGAGAACGACATCGCGCTCGCCATCCTGCGCCTGGCGGAAATGGAGAAGGGCGTGGTGGAGGGTGCCGGCGCCTCGCCGCTGGCGGCGTTCCTCGCGGGCAAGCTGGGCTCGCTCGCGGGCAAGCGCGTGGCGCTCGTCCTCTGCGGCGGCAACATCGACCCGATGGTGTTCGGCCGCGTGATCGAGCAGGGCCTGGCGATCGACGGTCGCCTGGTGCGGTTCACTGCGGTCATCAGCGATCGCCCGGGTGGTCTGGCCGACCTTGCGTCCACGCTGGCCCGCTGCGGCGCAAGCGTCCGGGACATCCTCCATGAGCGCACCTTCGCAGAGCCGGACGTTTCCAAGGTGATGGTGCAATGCATCGTGGAGGTCCGCGACCGGGACCACTCCGAGGAGCTCTTCCGGGCGCTCGAGGAGCGGGGCGTGCGCGTGATTTCCCGCGGCTGACCGCGTCACTCGCTGTCTGGCAGGCGTTCGGGGGAAATTGCCGCAATAATCGCCAAGCACCCTTCAGTCGCCCCGTGGGCCTGTCGATCCTCCCGTGGGCACCGCATTCGCGGGCCATTCAGGAAGGAACAGGACATGGCACGCAACGCATTCGGCATCGAGAAGGACGCACTCACCACCGGCGAAGTGGCTCGCATCTGCAACGTGGCGGCTCGCACCGTCAGCAAGTGGATCGATGCCGGCAGGCTCGAGGGCTACCGGATTCCCGGTTCCCGCGACCGTCGCGTGCATGTCGCCGCGCTCGAGGCGTTCGTCGCTGCGCACGGCATTCCGGTGACCGGCAATGCGCTCGCCACGGAGAACGCCACCCGCATCCTGGTGGTCGACGCCGACCGCAACGCCACCGAGGCGGTGCGCCAGGTGTTCGAGGACCTCGGCGGCTACGTCGTCGAGACCGCATCCGATGCGCTGTCCGCGGCCATTGCCTGCGGCGCAAGCGTCCCCGATGTCGTGGTGTTCGACGTTTCCGGCGGCGATCCCGTGGCGTTCATCTCGGCGCTGCGTAACCGCCCGGGCTTCCAGACCACCCGATTCTTCGCGAGCGGCCCGGCCTTCACGGACGACGGCATCTCGCTCGTGCGCCGCGGCTACGAGGCCGCGTTCCGCAAGCCGTATTCGGTGCGCACGCTCCTGGAGGCCATCTCCACGAACCGTGCGTACGGTGCCCGCAAGGCCGGCTGAGGCATCGGCGACTGCCGGAACTCATAGACTGCGCATCCCATGCGGATTGCGCTTGCCCGATTCGACGCGACGGTCGGAGACATCCCCGGAAATGCCCGGCGGATGGTCGACCGCGCCGTGGAACTGGCGGCGGCCGGAGCCCAGTGCATTGCGTTCCCGGAGCTCGCGATCTGCGGCTATCCGCCGCGGGACCTGCTGCAGCGCGAGGGCTTCCTCGGTGACTGCGAGCGCGTTGCGCAGGAGATGGCGGCGGAACTGCATGCGCGTGGCGCCGGGGATGCGGCGGTGCTCGTCGGCATGCCGGTGTCCGCACCCGGCGCGCCGGTACCCGCCCGCAACATCGTGGCCGTCATGCGCGGAGGCCGCGTCGAAGCGTTCCATATCAAGCGCCTGCTCCCCGACTACGACGTCTTCGACGAACCGCGGCACTTCACCCCGGGCGACCGCCCCTGCGTGATCGATTGCGGCGGTGCGAAGGTGGGCATCGTGATCTGCGAGGACCTGTGGCGTGCCGAGGACGCGAACGCGGCAGGGCACTCGTATGCCGTCGATCCGGTCGCGGAGTCCGTGGCCGCCGGCGCCACGGTGATCGTCTGCCCGTCGGCCAGCCCGTTCGCGGCGGGGAAGCATGCACGCCATGCGCGGATCCTGGCTGCGGCGGCGCGGCGCGCAGGCGTTCCGGTGTGCTCGCTCAACGCGTCCGGTGCCAACGACGACCTCGTCTTCGACGGGGATGCGTGCATCGTGTTCCCCGATGGTCGCGCCGTGCGCGCATCGCGCTGGGGAATCGATGCACTGGTCCATGACCTTGGCGCCGCGCTGCCGGCGTCCACCGCCGACGCGACGCAGGATCCCTCCGCCGAGCGCTGGGATGCATTGCTTGCTGCCATGCGCGGGTATTTCGCCAAGACCGGCCACACACACGCCGTACTCGGCCTTTCGGGCGGCATCGACAGTGCGCTGGTTGGCGCACTGGCCGCCGCGGCGCTCGGCGGTGACCGCGTGACCGGCATCCTGATGCCGAGCCGCTACTCGAGCGAGGGCTCGCGCAGCGACGCGCGCGAGCTGGCGCGCCGCTGCGGGATGAAGGCCTTCGAGCTCCCCATCGAGCCTGCGCACGCGATGCTTGCCGGCCACCTGGAGCCGCACCTGCGTGCCGCGGGTGCGAGCCTTGCGGGCCTCGCCGACGAGAACCTCCAGTCGCGCCTGCGCGGCCTGCAGCTGATGGCGTTCTCCAACGCCACCGGTGCGCTGGTGCTTGCCACCGGCAACAAGAGCGAGTACGCCGTGGGTTACTCCACGCTCTACGGTGACATGTGCGGCGCGCTCGCGCCCATCGGCGACATCCTGAAGACCGACGTGTGGTCGCTCTCGCGCTGGGTGAATGCGAACCACGCCGCGCTGGGATTCGCCGAGCCGCCGATCCCCGAGGCGAGCATCGAGAAGGTGCCGAGCGCGGAGCTGCGCCCCGACCAGACCGACCAGGATTCGCTGCCTCCCTACGAGACCCTCGATGCCATCGTGCGCGGGTGGGTGGAGGAGGAGCTCGACGTGGAATCGGTCGCCCGCGCCGCGGGATGCGATCGTGCGGTGGTGCAGCGCTGGGTGCAGGCGATCGACCGCGCCCAGTACAAGCGCGCGCAGGCGCCGGTGATCCCGCGCCTCAGCGCGCGTGCGTTCGGCCCGGGCCGGCGCGTGCCGATCGTGATGCGTGGCCACTACGCCTGACGCCCCGCGTTCGTGGAGTCGTGCCGTTCCCGGCGGTTCCTGACGGTTTCTCAGCCCCTGCCGGTGGTGGTCGGCGACCCCATGCCGCGGAATGCGGCCGGCACGTCGATGCCGGGCATCGGCAGTCCCTTCGCCTCCACCTGGAGCAGCTGGTCCGCCTCGATGCAGTACGCGGTGAGCGTGCCGCCGTAGGCGCATCCCGTGTCGATGTTGGCGAAGTACGGGAGGCCGGTGCTGTCGCGCAATACCAGGGGCTCGCGCACCGGGCGGTGCCCCACCACGATCAGGCCGTCGCTGCCGTCGTACTGCTCCCACCAGTTGGGCTCGCCTTCGAGCGCCTTCAGGTGGATCTTCACGTCGTCCGGCGTGCGTTCGATGCCGAGCTTCGGGTCGATGCCCGCATGCATCACCGTCCACGCGCCGCGCGGATGGCGGACCTCGGTGCGGTCGCATGCCTCGGTGAGGAGCCACGTGGCCTCGCGCATCAGGCCGGCGCGCTGCAGCAGTTCGATGGCAATCCGCTCGGTGCGCGGCAGGAGGTCGAGGCTGGCGCCCGACTGCATGCGCACCACCGCGCCGAGGAGCCGCAGGTCGTGGTTGCCGCAGACGAGGTCCACGCGGTTTCCCTGCGCGCGGCGGTCCATGATGGCCCGCACCACGCGTCCCGGTTCCGGGCCCTTCGTGAAGAGATCGCCGACCAGGATGGTGCGCGCCCCGGGGAACCAGCGTTCGATGAGCACCATGAGGCGCTCGAGCTCCGCGCCGCAGCCGTGCACGTCGCCGACAGCGACCGTCGCCACCTTGCCTGCGCGGAACGGGGTGCTTCGTGCACCGGGGTTGCTGCCCGTCCTGGGCGTCTCCATGTCCGCATTCTGCCAAGGTGCGCGCTCGAAGTCCAGTCCGACGGGCGTCCTTACAATCCACCGGATGCCGATTCGCCTGTTGCCGCGCCAGCTTGTGGACCAGATCGCCGCGGGCGAGGTGGTGGAGCGGCCGGCGAGCGTGGTGAAGGAACTGGTGGAGAACGCCATCGACGCCGGTGCCACGCGCATCGAGGTGGCGGTGGATGGCGGCGGCGTCGACCGGATCGCGGTGGCGGACGACGGCGGCGGCATCCCGCCCGCGGAGCTTCCGCTGGCCGTCGCGAGCCATGCCACCAGCAAGATTGCCTCCGCCGACGACCTGGCCGCCATCGGCACCATGGGTTTCCGTGGGGAAGCGCTTGCCTCGATCGCGAGCGTCTCGCGCCTTTCCATCACCAGCCGCGTGCGCGGGGCCGATGCCGGCGCGCGAATCGACGTCGACGGCGGCACCGCGGCCGAGGTTCGTCCGGCCGGCTGTCCGCCCGGCACGGTGGTCGAGGTGCGGCAGCTCTTTCACAACGTGCCGGCGCGGCGGAAGTTCCTGCGCACGGCGTCCACGGAACTTGGGCGGATCGAGGAGGTGCTCGAGTCGATCGCGCTCTGCCGGCCGGACATTGCGTTCCGGCTGACGGCGGATGGCAAGCCCCGGATCGATCTTCCCGCGACCGACGAACCGCGCCGCCGGGTGCTTGCTGTCCTGGGTGAGTCGATCGCCGATGGTCTGCTCGAGGTGACCGCGGACACCGTGCTCGAGGGCGGGGCACCGATCACGCTGTGGGGTCTCGTCGGTCGGCCGGCGCTCGCGCGCGGCTCGGGGCGCGCGTTGCGATTCGCGCTGAATGGCCGTGCCGTGCTCGACCGCACGCTCTCGCATGCAGTCAAGGAAGCGTTCCGCGGCCTGGTGGATCCGGGGCGAACGCCGCTTGCCTTCGTGGCGGTGGAGATGGATCCATCGCTCGTGGACGTCAACGTGCATCCGGCCAAGACCGAGGTGCGCTTCCGGCAGCCGAACTTCGTGCACCAGGTGGTGATGCGCGCGGTGCGGGATGCGCTGCGCGCCGCGGACCTGGTGCCGGCCTTCGCCATGACGCCGCACGTCCACGTGGCGGTGCAGGGCGGATTCGCGCTGCCGAGTGCCGGTGCGCGGGGCGGTGCGGTGGCGTCGCACGCGCCGACGAGCGACTTCGCTGCATTCGCCGGGCTGGCCGCGGAGCAGGCGTTCCATGGCCAGCCGCCTGTGGTGCTGGTGGCACCCGCCGCGGCCGAACCCGTGCTCCACGCCAACCGCACCGCCCGCCGCGTGATGCAGGTGCACGGCAGTTACCTGGTGGTCGAGGACGCCGAGGGCTTGCTGGTGGTCGACCAGCACGCGCTCCATGAACGGGCCATGTTCGAGGAGCTGAAGGCGCGCATCGCCGCCGCCCCGCTCGAGACGCAGCGCATGCTGGTGCCCGCCACCGTGGAGACCGATCCGCGCGCGGTCGAGGCCATTGCGGATGCCGGCCCGCTCCTCGAGCGCCTCGGCATCGAGCTCGGCGCCGTCGGCCCGCGCGCGGTGGCGGTGCATTCGTATCCCACGTTCCTTCTTGGCCGCGGCGTGGAGCCGGCGCAGTTCGTCCCGGGGCTCCTCGCGCGCATTGCCGAGGAAGGCCACGCGGACTTCGAGGCCGCGCTCCATTCGGTACTCGACATGATGGCGTGCAAGGCCGCGGTAAAGGCCGGCGACCGCCTGACCTCCACCGAGATCGACGCACTCCTTGACCTGCGCGAGCGCATCGAGCGCGGCACGGCGTGCCCGCACGGCCGGCCAACCGCGCTGCGGATCACCATGCGCGACCTCGAACGCAACTTCGGGAGGGCGTGACATGGGTTCGGGCCTGCCGCTCACGGAATGGATGGCCGCGGAATCCGCGGGCCGCACGTTCACCGTTGCCGGCGGATGGGGCACGGCATCCGGCGTGGTGGTTTCGCCGCCCGAGCGCGGTGGCTGGTTCGGTCGCGGGCGCGGTGATTCCGCGCGTGCGCCGGTGGTGCTGCTGGCACCGCAGTGGCCCGGGCTTGAGGATGCGCTTGAATTCGCGCTTGCCGACGACGCGCTGGCGGTCGGCCTGCTGCGCGGTGGGGCGCGCGTCGCACGGCTCCGCAGCGTGGAGTTCGCGGGTGCGCCCGATCCCGGCATGTGGATCGATGCGATCCTGGACGCGCTGCAGTCCGCCGCCGGCGGTGAGGGCGCGGCCGGGCTCGCCGGCACGGGCCTTGCGGGCACCGCCTGCGCGCTTGCCTCCTCGCGGCGCGAGGACCTGGCGCTCCTGGTGTGCGCTGCCGCACCCAGCGCGGAGGTCATGAGCCGCCGCACGCCGGAGAACGAGGACGACCCGATGTGGGAGACGTCCGCCACGCTGCGCCTGGCCGATCGCCTGGCGGAGCTGGCACCGCTCGAGGCGGTGACCGTCTTCGCACGTCCCACGCTCTTCGTGCAGGGTGCGGTGGATGCGCTGCTTCCCGCCGCGCACATGGAGGCATGGCGCGCGGCACTCGCAGCGACCGGCCGCACCGCCGATGGCATCGAGGTAGCCCTCGCCGACGGCTATTTCCGCATGGTTTCCGCGGAAGGCGACACGGCGCCGGAGGACGACAGCGGTCTGGCGCTCCTCACGGATGCCGTGGCTGCATGGACGGCGCGCACCATCAGCCGCGCGGGCGCGGCGGCTCGTCGCGGTCCGTGACGATCTGGTGGAAGACCACCTCGCCCGTTCGCATGGTGCGCCGCACGTAGGGGCCGCAGAGCCCGCAGCCGGTACCGCACTTGAATTGCTGCTGCATGTCCTCGAAGCTCGAGCCCGGGTTGGCCTCGAGCCATCGCTTCACGGTGGCGAACTCCACCTTGTGGCACACGCAGCGGTCGATGCGCACGGTTCAGTCGCCTCCGTAGGCGGAATCGTCCGCGCTCAGGAAGCCGTTGCGGGGGAAGTCGGTGACCCAGCGCGCCATCTGGTCGGTGGTCAGCGCGCCGCGCTGCGGGTCGGCCACCGTGGAGATGTGGCCGTCAAGGTGCGCGCAGCACGTGCAGCCGCCCCAGTGTCGGAACGACTGCGTGCCCGCGCACACGAGGCCCAGGTCGCCCTCCGCGCGGTTCAACGGTGCGCGCATGAACTTGTTGGCGCCGCCCTTCCAGCCGCCGTCGCCGAAGACCGCGGTGGCGGCCGGGTCTCGGACTGCCGTCGGTGGCAGGCCCATGCGCGCCGTGCGCCAGCCGTCGATCGCGGTGCCGTCCTCGGCGATGGTGGGGTAGGTGCCCTCGTGGCCGAGGTAGCTGGTGTTGTAGTTGTAGCCCGTGTACGGGTCGGCACCGAACGTGGACGGTCCCTCGAAGTCCGGGCACTGCTGCACGGCAAGCGGCGTGTCGGTGTAGCTCCACAGCGGGCCCGGCGTGGCCACGCCGGCGCGCTGCTCGAAGTCCCACGCCACGGTGCGCACCGTGCCTGCATCGCGAAGGTAGAGCACCGCCGCCGGCATGGCGCCGTTGGACGCCACGTACGCCTCGCATGCGGTGGCGATCTGCCGCAGGTTGGAGGTGCACGCCGTGGTGCGGGCCGCACCGGATGCCGCGCGCAGGCCGGGCAGCAGCACGGCGAGCAGGGCGGCGATCACGGTCACCGTCACCAGCGTCTCGATGAGCGTGAAGGCGCGTCGGCTCATGACCAGCCTCCGAGGAGCTGCCCGAGGTCCGCGCCGCCCACGATGCCGTCCTGATCAAGGTCGGCCGCGCACGCGTTGCACGGTCCCCACGCACCAAGCATCGAGCCCAGGTCCGCGCCGTTCACATTGCCATCGTTGTTCAGGTCGCCGATCGGCGCAAGCGGTCGCACGGCCACCACCGCATCGACTTCGGGCACGCTGGCGGCAGTGCTCGCCACGCGCACGCGCACGAAGCGCGCCGACGCGAGCCCGGCCGATGCAATGTCGATGCGCGTGCCGCCCGCACCGGTGCCGTAGGCAGCGACCACCTCTGGCCATGAAAGCCCGAGCAGCGAATCCGCGGTGACCTGCGGATCGACCGGCGTTGCGCAGTCGGTGGGTTCGATGCCCGCCGTGGTGGAATACGGCCCGGTGTCGAGCCACCCGAGCGTCGGCAGCCCGCCGTCCGCCACGGCGCCCGGCACCGGCGACCACGTCATTCCGTCGTCGCTGAGTTCGATGGTTCCGCCTTCGGCATAGGTGAAGCCGGCGGTGCCCGACGGATACGACAGGTCACTGCAGAACGCGTTGCCGTAGATGATGAGGTCGATGCCGAACGGATTCGCGGGGTCATCGAGGATGGGCGCGTCGAAGGCAAGCACCAGCTCGCCGCCGCGGCCCACCGACACGATCTCGCCTGGCATGAACGCGGGGCGGAAGGGCGTCACGGCACCGGGCTCGATGCCTGCGCCCGTGAACCGGGTCGGCTCGCCGAGCGCCGCGGCAGGATTCCGGTACGAGGTGCCTGCGCCGCTTCCGGCGACGTATCGCACGACGGTGCTCGCGCAGCGCGGCGGTACGGCACGTGCGCTTGGCGTCAGTGCCAGTGCAAGCGTTGCCGCCGCGGCGATGGTGGCCGCGCGCATGCCATCCATGGCAAGTGCAGAACGTGGGCGCATGATGTTCCGGCCGTACTGCGGCCGTGGTGCGGCCGTCGATGGTCCATGCCAGTCGTGGGCCCAACTCGCGTGGGCTTGACCGATGCGCAGGCCGGTCTTCCGGCTTGCAGGCTCCGGCTCCGCCTTCCCGGCACCGCGCGTTGCACGCGGGGCCAGTGGCCATTGGAGTCCGGCTGCGGGCCCATGCCCGCTGCCTGTTCACGGCGGCGCGTCCGCGGCGGTCTTTCACCGCCTTCCCGAGCCGGAATGTGCACTGCCTGGACGGACCGGTCCAGCCAGCGAGCACTCCGGCCTTCCGCAGCCACGGGGCTGCGATCGCCTGCGCAGGGGGGAGTGTAGCGGCCGGCCGGGACAGGGTCCCGGAACTTTCGTTGACACCCACAGGTCCGGTGGCGTAGATTTGCGGTCCTTTCCGGGCATCCCGGAGCGGGTTGGGTGCGTAGCCCTCCACCAGTGGTTTGGTGGGCCAAGCGCCTGTCCCCCTCCCATACCCCGTCCAGCCAGTGGGTTGGACGTCCGCTGACACGAGCCCCCACTCGGGGGCGCTCCGAACTGAGGTCCAGACGTGCTCGTCTCCAAGCGTTCGCCGCTCGTTCTTCCGCTCGCACTCGCCACCGTCATGGGTGGTTGGACGCTCCCTGCCGTCGCGCAGGATGACGCCGCTGCTCTTCCCGCAACGGATGGCGGTTCGGATTCCGTGAAGCTGGTCCAGTCGGCGCAGCTCTACGTCCACAACGTGATGATCGCGAAGCCCGAGGCCGCGAACGCCGCCGCCAACGCGCTCCTCGCCGACAGCGTCGAGCCGAGCGTCCTGGCCATGGCCATCGACGGCGCCGACCTGGGCAAGCGCATGGACGACGCCTTCCGCCGCAGCCGCCGGATGGCCGAAGTCTCCGACGCCTCCGCCGCCCTCGAGACGAAGCTCGAGTCCGGTCGCCAGATCCTCGCCCGCAAGATCGAGCGCATCGAGGAAGCCGTCAAGATGCTCGTGGGCCCGATGCGTGGCCAGATGATCGCCAAGGATCGACTGATGGCGGCCGGCGAGTACGCGGTGCCGGCGCTCCTGCGCCAGATCGTCGAGGGCCGCGACCTTTCCTTGGAAGCCGCCGCCACGCGCACGCTCATCGAGATGCGCCGCCAGGCTGCGCTTCCGCTCGCGCTCAGCGTCCAGGCGCTTGATCCCACCGCGCAGCGCAAGGTGTGCCTGATCCTCGGCCAGCTTGGCTATCCGGTGGCCATCCCGGTCCTCCTCGACCTCGCGCAGGCAAAGGGCACCACCAAGGACGTCTCCGAAGCCGCCATGGACGCCGTGCGCTCCCTCGGTGGCAAGGACCAGCCGGCCCACGAGGCATACGCAGCCACTGCGTATTCGTTCCTCACGGCCGACCCGTCGCTCATCGCCTTCGGCTCCGAGCCGATGCAGAACATCTGGAAGTGGACCGAGTTCGGCGGCCTCGCCTCGGACCGCGTGTCCACTCGCGTCTACTTCGACGTGATGGCCATGATGCTCTCGCGCCGCGCGCTCGAACTCGATGCGAGCGACGACCGTGCGCTCGCCGTGTTCGTTGCCGCTGACCTCCGCCGCGAGTCCGGCATGGGCGAAGGCATCGTCGATCCGCTCTTCGACGGCCAGGGCCGCACCGCGCAGTTCTATGCCACGGCCGCGGGTCCGAAGACCATGCAGGACGTGCTCGGCATCGCGCTCGGTCTCTCCGACACCGGCCTCGTGCGCTCATCGCTCTCGGCGCTCCGCCAGACGGCCAGCAGCGCTGCGATGATCGGTGACGGTTCGTCGTCGGTGGTGAAGGCGCTTGATTACCCCGATCGCCGCGTGCGCTTCGAGGCGGCCTTCACGCTCGCCTCGGTGAGCCCGAAGGCGAAGTTCGCCGGTGGCGAGCAGGTGGTTCCGCTCCTGGCGCAGGCCGTTCGCGGCGGTGGCCAGACCTTCGCGGGCATCATCAGCCCCGGTGCCGAGGATTCGCAGCGGATCTCCGGTTCGCTGCGCGGCATGGGCTTCTCGCCGCTGACGGCTGCCGCCAACGCCCGTGAGTTCAACGCCATCTCGGCGCGCAACGCCGGCTGCGACATCGTCGTGATCGCGGGCAATGCGGCACAGGTCCGTGGCCAGTTCCAGGCGGTGCGCGGGCTCAGCGCCGGCGCCTCCGTCCCGGTGGTGATCGTGGCGCAGCCTGCCGACAAGGGCAGCCTCGACGCGCTCTCCGCCGATGGCCGCACCACCGTGCTCGGCGCGGACATCTCCGACGATGCCTTCAAGGCAGGCGTCGACGCGCTCGTCACCAAGGCGCTCGGCGGCCGCATCGGTGCTGGCGACAGCTCGCGCTACGTGAACGAGGGCGTCGATGCGCTGACTCGCATCGGCCTGGCGTCAAGCGATGTCTTCAACATCGCCGATGCCGAGCCCGGCCTCATCGATGCGCTCCGCACGCAGGAAGGCCCGCTCAAGGCCGCGGTGGCTTCGCTCCTTGCGATGATCAACTCGACGCGCGCGCAGCGTGCGGTGATCGACGCAGCGCTCGCCGCGCAGGGCGACGAGCAGGCGATGCTCTTCGGCCCGGTGGCCGACGGTGCGCGCCGCTTCGGCTCCAAGGCCACCACGGCGCAGTCCGATGCCATCCGCGAACTCGTCCGCACGTCGATGGGCCCCGTCGCCGATGCCGCTTCCGCGGCGTTCGGCGCGCTGAGCCTGCCGTCGAGCGAGGCGGTGGACCTGATCATCAAGTCCCGCGTGCCCGGGAAGAAGGCCGATGCGGCCCCGGCAGCGGACGTCGACGGCGATTCGGGTATGGCGGCGGACGACGCTGCCGGCGACGAGAAGCCCGCGGAAGCGGCGCCCGGCGACGTTTGATGCGGTGGTCCGGAGGGGCCTTGGCGGGTGCGGGCGGGCGGTATAGTCTGCGCCTTCGATTTGCCACCCTAGCTCAGTGGTAGAGCAGTGCTTTCGTAAAGCACAGGTCGTGGGTTCGAGTCCCATGGGTGGCTTCACT
>JBIIJH010000146.1:0-6180 GCA_044233905.1 Phycisphaerales bacterium | reverse complement strand
CCGAATGGGAGTCGACCGAGCCGTTCGCGTCGCTCCTCACGGGCGACGCGAAGGCGGTCGCCGCGCAGGGCCAGCGCGCGCTCGTCGCGCTCGTTGCCGCGACGCACGGCGGCATGACCGACGAGGAGTTCCGCGCCACGGTGCGCGCGTGGCTTGCGACCGCGCGCCATCCGACGACCGGGCTCCGCTACGACGAGATGGTGTACCGGCCGATGGTCGAGGTGCTCGCGTATCTGCGCGCACGCGGCTACCGAACCTTCATCGTGTCGGGCGGCGGCGTCGACTTCGTGCGCGCGTTCGCGAGCGAGGCCTACGGCATTCCGGGCGACCAGGTGATCGGCAGCACCGCGAAGTACCGCTACGAAGTCCGCGACGGCGTGGCGACGGTCGTCAAGACCGGCGAGATCGACTTCGTCGATGATGGCGCGGGCAAGCCCGTCGGCATCGCGTCGCGCATCGGCATGCGCCCGCGCATCGCGTTCGGCAACTCCGACGGGGACTTCGAGATGCTCGCGTGGACGACCGCCGGGCAGGGCGCCCGGCTTGGCGTGCTCATCCATCACACCGATGCCGCGCGCGAGTGGGCATACGACCGCGCGTCGCACATCGGGAAGCTGTCACGCGGCCTCGACGAGGCTCCTGCGCGCGGCTGGGTCGTTGTCGACATGGCGCGCGATTGGGCGGAGATCTTCGGGAAGGTGCAGTGAAGTCGTCGACTCCGATGACCTCCGCCGCTCACTCAAACTTCCCGCGATTCACGATCGCGAAGTCGTACAGCCCGCTCAGCTCCTTCGCGTCGAGCTTCTCGATTGCGTTGAGCTTTGCCACGAGCGGCTTCGGGTCTTCCATCGCCAGCGCACCGAGGCGCTCGAACTTGTTGGCCAGGATGCCCTTCAGGTCGGCGGTGGTGTTGCGCGCGTGGCCGCTTGGGTACATCACGAAGCCGCTGTCGAGGCTGCGGCCGTCGGTGGTGGTGATCACCACGCTGGTGGGGATGCCGTCCGGGTAGTTGCGGTCGTACTCGGGGCCGCCGTGCTCGAACGCCATCTTCTCCATGAAGGCGCGCGTGGTCTTGTTCACGATGGCCGCCGGGTCGTAGTCGTACGGCGCCAGGAACAGCGTCTTCCACATGGCATCGTTGCCGTCGGCGATCTTGCCGGTCTTCATCTCGGCGGCCTTCTCGACGGCCTTCCGCAGGAGCGTGCCCACGATGTAGACCATCGAGTGGTCCGCGCTCTGGCGCGTCTTGGGGTCGCGCTTGGCGGGGTCGCCGATGATGCCGAACGCGGGTTCGTAGGCGACGATCTTGATGCCCTTGATGAGCGCGGGGTTCTCGAGGATCTCCGGATGCTTTCTCATCAGGTCGATCATGCCCTGGAGCGCGCCGGCCGACTGGTGCTCGTAGAGGCCCAGCTTGAAGTGCATGCCCATCACGGCGAAGTCGTCGCCCGAGGTGGAGAGCACCAGCGGGAACGGGCTGTCGCCCGAGGTCTTCTCGAACTGGCGGAACATGCTCTCCGGGTTGCGGAAGATGTCCTTCGGGCCGATGAAGCCGCGCATCGAGCGCATCATGCTGAGGACGGCCACTTCCGTGCTGATGGCGGCGCTGGCGCCCTTCGAGTCGGAGAGCTGCTTGCCCGCGCGGATGGCGCGCCACGGGATGTAGTGGGCCACCACCATGCCGATGGCGCTCTCGATCTGCTCGGGCGTGGCGCCCATCATGGCGCCCCAGGTGGCGGCGCTGGCGATGGCACCGTGCACCACGTGGTCGATCTTGTAGGTCTTGAGGCTGAACACCTCGGCCAGGCGGCCGCGGATCTCGTCGGAGAGCATCATTCCCTTGAGCGCCCAGGCGCCGTCCTTGCCCTTCACCTGCGCGGCGGCGATGGCCACCGGGTAGAAGTCGTTGTGGCCGAACTCGCCGGCCGTGAAGCCGCGTTCCTTGCGGAAGCCGAAGTTGGTGCCGTTCGAGTCCCATTCGCGGACCGCGCTGCTGTTGGCGACGATGGCCTTCTCCGGGGCCACCTTCACGGTGCTGCCGAAGAACGGCACGCCGTTGGTCTTCGGGTACTCGAGGGCTTCCTCGCGAAGGAGGCAGGGCGCGTTGGTGCCGAGCGCCACCGCGCTGATGCCGCAGAGCACGCTGTCGGTGTGGAAGAGCTTGGTGCGCTCCTCGACCAGCGCCGAGGGGGATGCACTCCGCATGAATTCGCAGGCGAACTTGCCGATCTCGAGGGCTTGGTTGGTGTTGGGCTTCAGTTCGATGCTCATCGGGGGGTTCCTTGGCTCGGGGCGCCGGGGTGGCGCGGTGTGCGGGGTCCGGCGGCCATCGGGGCCGCTTCGGGGGGTCGACAGTGTAGGGCGGGGCGGGCGCCCGTTCGGACGCGCGGGCGGCTGCCGTGCTACATTCGGCGGACGATGGCGAACGTGATCTGCATGAAATGGGGCACGAAGTACGGCCCCGAGTACGTGAACAGGCTTGCGTCCATGGTGGGCCGCCACCTGAAGCGTCCGCACCGCTTCGTCTGCATGACCGACGATGCCACGGGCCTCTCGCCCGGGATCGACGCCCGCCCGCTGCCGGATTTCGACGATCCGGGTGGCCCCGAGCGCGGCTGGCGCAAGATCTCCACGTTCCGCAAGCCGCTCTTCGACCTGTCCGGGCCGACGCTCTTCATCGACCTCGACGTGGTGATCGTGGGCGGGCTCGACCCGTTCTTCGAGCATCCCGGCAAGTTCTGCATCATCAAGGACTGGAAGCGCCCCTGGCGCCCCACCGGCAACTCGTCGGTGTACCGCTTCGAGGCGGGGGCGCACCCGGAGCTCCTGGAGAAGTTCCTGCGCGAGGCCGCGCAGATCCGTCGCGAGGTGCGCAACGAGCAGGAGTACATCTCCCGCGAGCTCTTCCGTGCCGGCGCGCTGAGCTACTGGCCCAAGGAATGGTGCGCGTCGTTCAAGTACGACTGCATGGCGGGCTTCCCGATGAACCGGTTCCGGGCGCCGCACCTGCCTGCGGGTGCGCGCATCGTGGTGTTCCACGGGCACCCCAACCCGCCTGACGCGATCGCGGGCAACAGCATCAAGTTCACGCGCCACGTGCTGCCGACGCCGTGGGTGGCGGAGCACTGGAAGTAAATAGGTGTCGTACGCATCTGGCACCTATTTCCGGGTGCCCGGGCGCGTGGGCTCCCAGACTCGGCGGAAATAGGTGCCAGATGCATACGACACCTATTTCAGCAGCGCGTCCAACAGCTCCACCACGCCCTTGCCTTCGGTGGCAATGGTCTCGAGGATCGGCCGGCCGCTGGCCACGTCGAGCAGCTCGCGCACCAGCTTCGCCTCGCCGGCGTGGTCGGCCTTGTTGGCCACGAACAGGTCCGCGATCTCCAGGATGCCGGCCTTGTCCATCTGCACCGAGTCGCCCATGCCCGGCACCACCACCACGGCGGTGCGGTCCACGTGCTGGCGGATGGCCACGTCGTTCTGGCCCGCGCCCACGGTCTCGATGATCAGCGTGTCGAAGCCCGCCGCGCCGATCAGGCCGATGATGTCCGGCAGGCTGCGATAGTCCTCGCCCACGATCGCGAGCGAGCGGTAGAAGACCTTGTCATCCACCGCGTTGAAGTCGACGCGCAGGCGATCGCCCAGGAGCGCACCGCCCGTGATCGGGCTCATCGGGTCGAAC
The DNA here is from genome assembly GCA_044233905.1 of Phycisphaerales bacterium. Taxonomy (GTDB): domain Bacteria; phylum Planctomycetota; class Phycisphaerae; order Phycisphaerales; family SM1A02; genus UBA966. The sequence goes on along the minus strand of JBIIJH010000146.1, from coordinate 2,495 downwards.
GCCACCACGGCAATGCGCTGTCCGCGGCGCACGGCCTCGTTGGCCATCGCGGCCACCAACGTGCTCTTGCCGGCGCCGGGCGAGCCGGTGATGCCCACCACGCGCGCGGGGCGCTTCTTCGTGGCGCTCTCCGGCAGCGTGCCAGCATGCGCCATCGAGATCTGGCGCGCAAGCACCGCCTCGCACACGCCGGACGCAAGCGCCGCATACGGCTTCACCGTCGCGCGCACGCTGTCCACGATCTCGTCCATGCTCGTGCCGGTGTGGTAGATCCGCGCCACGCCCGCATCGAGGAGGGCCTGCACGTCCGACTGCGGGATGATCCCGCCGACGTTCACCGGGATGTCCGGGCGCCCGATCGCCTTCAGCTCGGTGAGGAGCCGCGGCACCAGCACCAGGTGCGAATTGCTCATCATCGACGCGGCCACGCAGTCGACGTCCTCGTCGCGCGCGCCGATCGCCAGGCTTCGCGGCGTCTGCCACAGGCCGCTGTAGACCACGTGGATGCCGGCATCGCGCATGACGCGCGCGATGAGCTTCACGCCGCGGTCGTGGCCGTCGAGGCCCATCTTTCCCAGCAGCACGCGGGGGCGGTGCGGGAGATCGCCGCAGCGGTCCTGCTTCGGAATGGAGGTGGTCGGTTCGGCAGTGGAGCGCATGGTTCAGGCTCCCGTGTTGCTCTTGGTATCGCCTGCGGCCGACGCGGCATCCGCCGCCTCCTGCTCTCGGATGCGCTTCAGGTCGCGCGCATCGGGGGTCCAGTCATCCGGGTAGAACCGCGTGGCGATGGCGCCCACGATCTTGTCCATGCCGCGGTACTTGTAGTCGTCGAGCACGATGCGCTTGCCGTCCGTGGTCACTACGGTTGCAATGGACTTCGACATCCACTTGCTCATGTCGATGTCGGCAATGTGGTCTGCTGCGACTCGGATCGTGCCGGCATCGAGCGTGCCATCGTCTTCCATGCGGAAACGCAGACGGGCTGCCGCCAGCCACTGCCAGAGGAACCAGGGGACGCCCACCACGCCGCAGCCGATCACGTACAGCCACATCTGGACGGGGCGGTCGTAGGCGGCGGGGGCCACGGGCTTGCCCTTGTCCACGGTGGCCTTTGCAGCCTCGTAGGCCTTGACGTCGTCCGCCGAGAGCTGCTGCGCTCCGCCCGGTGCCGTTGCGTTGGCGCGTGCCTTGGCTTCCAGTTCCTCGGCCTTGGTCGCGGCGGCCTCGTAGCGGGCAACCTCCTCCTCCTTGCGGGGAATGGTCACCCAGTAGTCGTAGGCACCCCAGAGGCCAAGCACCGCGCAGATCACCGCGTACAGGATGTTCCACCACTTCTGGCGGGGCTGAAGCGTCGTCTCGATAGGCATCACGCGAGTGTATCCGTGGGGAAGGGCGCTCAGGGGCGTGAACGCCGTCCAGGGGCTCAGGAGCGGGGTGCGGGGGCCGGGACAGATGCTGCACCCGGTGCCGGGGCGGACGCGGCAGCGGGCGATGTCGCCGGCGCCGGCGCCGCTGCCTTGGGCGCAGGCATTGCGCCCGGAGCCGGAGCCGGAGCGGGGCTCGAGGCCGCGGGAGCCGCCGGCACTGCCGGGCGAATCGCGGGTGCTGCACTTGCCGGGGTCGCAGCAGGAGCGGCCGTCGGGGCCGGCGCGGTGCCGGGCACCGCGCTCGCCGCCGGCATGCCGGAGACCACGTCGAAGATCCGCACGGCCTTCCAGCCGTCGCGCCAGCGGTCCACCATCGCCAGGTGGCGCGGGTCGTCCACGTACGAGCGGTAATCGGCGTCCGTGCGGAAGCCCACGTAGATGCCGACGTCGTAGTCGCCCGTCACGTTGGTGCGGCCGGTCACGAGCGGAACGCCGCAGGAATAGCCGGAAACGCCCGTGATGGCCGGGAGCACCTGGTCGCAGTCGGCAATCAGCTCGGCCGTGCGGGTCGGGTCCTTGAGCTGCACGAGCACCACGTGGGTGATGGGTGCGGTGTCGAGGTCTGCCTTGCGCGCGAGGGACTGCGCTTCCGGGGTGCTGGCGCAGCCGGCGAGGGAAATGCCGAGCGCGGCGCAGGCGAGCATGGTTCGAGCGACGTGTGCTGCCTGTTGCATGGATCCCAAGTGTAGGCATCCCCCGGGCGCACACCGCGCCATGTGCACGATTGTCCCGGCAAAACAACATCCCCCTGCCGCGGGGGTGGGCATGCCACGGCAGGGGGGGAGGAACGACGGTCCGCTTGCGCGAGCCGTCATTGAGAAGTGACGCGATGGGGCGAGGCGTTGGGCGCAGGTCTCCCTTCCGGGTCCGCCGTGCCGACGGGCGCCGAGGCGCACCGCAGACATGGTGGATAGGGGGCATCCGTTCCCAGGAGAGGGGGCCGAAGTGCGCGTGTGTCCGTGCTCATCCGGCCATGCAAGGAGGGTCCATCCACTCGCTGACCGAAACACCGTCACGCTCTCGCCCGCATCGCGTCGTTTGTCGCGCCGTGCACGGGTCGGAGTCCGT
>JBIIJH010000145.1:0-6183 GCA_044233905.1 Phycisphaerales bacterium | reverse complement strand
CTGACCATCCTGCGTGCCCGCGCACGCTCCAAGCACGAGGTCGCCGAGGAGGGCCACGCGCTCGCCGCGATCCACATCGCCAGCCGCGCGCTGCGTGCGGGCATCCCGGTCTCGGGCATGATCGACATCCTCTCAAAGGATGCCCGCGGCCAGGCGGGCAGCGCCTTCCGCGAGATCAAGCAGCGCGAGGAACTCGGCGAGGAGATGACCGACTCGGTGCAGCGCGTGCTCGTGAAGTCCAGCCAGCCTGCGCTGCGTGCGTTCGGGCTCGTGCTCCTGGTGCAGCTGACCGCCGGCGGCAACATCGCGGACACCGCGGACCGGCTGGCCAAGTCGCTGGTGGAGCGCGGACGCATCCGCCGCCGTGCCCGGACCATCCTCACCTACGGGCGCACCGCGGCCATCGTCCTCGCCATCCTGCCCGCCGTGGTGGTGCCGATCCTCTGCGTCAACCTCGAGGGGTACGCGGGCTTCGTCTTCGACCGGCCCGCGGGCAACCTGCTGCTGGCCATCTGCACGGTGCTGGTGGCCGGCGGCATGAGCATCGTCCATCGGCTCACCCAGATCGAGCTCGCCCGCCCCCGGAGGTCCGCATGAACCTCGGTGCGGCATGCGCGGGCGCAGCGGCCGTCCTCGCCCTCTCGGCGTGGATGCTGAAGCAGGCACCCAAGGCAACGGAGGGCACGACGGCCAGCGCCCTCCCGGGCTGGTACCGCAAGCGCCTGGCCGCGGCCGGCCTCTCGGAGGGCGCACAGCAGAACTGGTTCGCGGCACTGCACGCATCGGCCATCGCCACGGGTGCCCTCGGGGGCCTCTGGATCACCGGCGGAGGCGAGACGCTCTCGACCGCCATGCTCATCGTGGGCGGGCTGGGCGCGTACGCGGGATGGTGGGCCCCGGCATCGTGGCTCGATGCCAGGGGCATGCAGCGCCGCATCGAGCTGACCACCGACTTCCCCATCATGCTCGACCTGGTGGAACTCTCGCTGCAGGGCGGCCTCGGCCTCCACGCATCCTGGATGGCGGTCTGCGAGAACCTGTCCGGCTCAAGCGATGCCATGTCAGAGGAGATGCGGCGCGTCGACCTCGAGGTGGCGTTCGGGGCCACGTGGACACAAGCGCTCGCGGCTGCGGCGGAACGCACCGGCGTGCAGGAGTTCGATGCGCTCGGGTCGCTCCTCGCGCAGACCGAGCGCTTCGGCACCGAGGTGGCGCAGATGGTCAAGGTGATGTCGGACTCGCTGCGGAACGAGCAGATCGAGGGCCTGGAGGAACGCGCGCACCGCGCGTCGGTCCTGATGGTGTTCGTGCTGGCAGGGATGCTGCTCCCCGCCACGTTGCTGGTCATGATGGTGCCCGTGCTCACTATGATGCTCGAGAGTTTGGGCAAGGCGAACGCGAACTGAACCCACACTGATCCGGCGGCCACCGCCGGACGCAAGGACATGCCGATGAAATCAGGTCATCAATCAGCTTCTGCCTCCACCCGGATGACGTTCATGCCGGCACTTCGCGGTTCCCTGCACGTGCAGTGCGGTCTGGCCGCCCTGTGCCTGGCGATGCTCGCGCCCGTCGGCTGCAGTTCGGAGCCGAAGCAAGACCCCGATCGCCGCGAACTCGCCGACGACAAGCAGTACGAACTCGACCAGCAGTTCGTGAAGGAGCCGTTCACCGACCAGATGCGCCTGGGCGTCATCCGGCAGCGCAGCCTGGGCGAGGAGCATTTCCTGCCCGGCTCGTCCTCGCTTTCGCCCCTCGGCCGCCGCGACCTCACCATCCTTGCGGAGGCGCTCCGCGATGACGGCGGCAGCATCGCCGTCCGCCGCGGGCTGGCCGACGACGCCCTCTACGACGCACGCATCGGCGAGGTGCGCAGGCGCCTGGAGGCAACCGGCATCGCCCGCGCGCGCATCGTGCTGAACCAGGCCCCGGCCGGCGGAACGGGCGTTGCCACCTCGGCCGCGCTTCTCATCCGCGAGAACATCAAGAACGTTCCGCTGCCGCAGGGCCAGCCTCAGGAGCTCAATCCCCGGGACGTGAACGGTCCGTCGAACGGAGGCATGCAATGATCCACCCCAATCTTCTCGGGACACGCGCCGTTCGATCGCTCGCGATCGTGATTGCCGCCATGTCCCTCGCCGGCTGCCAGAGCGACCAGGACAAGGACAAGGACTGGTTCGATGGCGGCCCGATGCAGCTTGCGTCGCCCGACACCATGCAGCTGACGGCGCGCGTCCTGGCTGCCAAGGGCAAGACCGAGCAGGCGGGCTACCTGATCGAGCGCATGTACCAGAAGTACCCCGACAACCTCGGGACCTACTCCGAGGGCGCGGAAGTGCTGCTGATCGAGGGTCGCATCGCCGACGCCATCGAGTGGATCGACCGCGGGCTGGTGCGGTTCCCGGACAACCCGATCCTCCTCAACAACCGGGGCCTGTGCCACCTGCTCGACGCCGACCTGGCCGCGGCGGACAAGGATTTCAAGGCGGCATATGCCAAGGATCCCTCGGACGCGGACTATGTCTCGAACCTGGCATTGACCCGCGCCCTTTCCGGCGACGAGGCGGAGGCGCGGAAGCTCTGGGAGCGCGTCGTCCCGCAGTCGGACGTCGATGCCAACATGAAGATGGCCATCGCGGCGCGGCCGAAGTTCAGCAAGTCCAAGTGAGTTGGCCGGCAAGCATCGATGTTATCGGTCCTTCAAGGGCCGAAATCATGTCGAAGTGAGGCAATTGGGGGCATTCCCCGCCTTCCGGCCTCGCACTTGGCCGCGAACGGACTACCTTCCCACCACTCCACCTCGTTCGATGTCGTTCGTGTGGTTTCTCACTACAACGGGCATAGCCCAGCGAAGTTAAAGGATTTACAACATGAACATCAAGCACATCGTCGCCAGCTTCATCTCGGACGAGCGCGGCGTGGAGAGCATGGAGTTCGGCGTGGGCGGCATCATCGTCGCCGGTGGCGCCGTGAAGGGCCTGACCGACACCAAGGAACTCATCCAGGAAAAGAACCAGGCCATGCTCGACAAGATCGACACGTCCGGCGTCGACTGAGCAGTGTCGGCATGCCGACGCGCCTGAACACGTCACGTTCCCGAGGTCCCGTCTTTCGACGGGACCTCGGTGTTTTTCACACCTCGGCAAGGTGCAAAGCCGCTTCTGGCCCCGAGGCTCGCGATCCGCAGTGGGAAAAAGTCCGATATCTCGGCGATTGTTGCAAATTGTGCTCATGGAGGCGCATGCGGCCCTTGACCCCTGTCGTGGACGGGCTAGACTCCTTCCGTCCTCCGAAGGTCGGCGGAAAAATCGAAGTAGGGCCGCCAACACATCGTGTCGGCCACAGATTGAAAGAGACTACACAGATGATCAAGAACATCATTGCGAACTTCATCTCGGACGAGCGCGGCGTTGAGAGCATGGAATTCGGCGTTGGCGGCATCATCGTCGCTGGCGGCGCGGTCAAGGGCCTGACCGACACCAAGGAAGTCATCCAGGAAAAGAACCAGGCCATGATCGACAAGATCGACACGTCCAGCATCGACTAAGCCAAACGGCTTGGTCTGCTGAGCCCAGAGCCAACTCTGAAACTCCCCACCGCCCCGTCAGTGATGACGGGGCGGCGGTGCTTTTACGCCCCCGAGGCCCCGTAGACTGACCGCCCCATGTTCAGCACCCTCACGATCGGTTCCGCCCGTTCGCACGTCACGGTTGTCGGGGTCACCTCCGACGGCAAGACCGTCCCGGCCGCCTATGCCACGATCCAGGCCGTCTCGGACGCCCTGGAGACCCCCGGTTTCGGCGGCGAGAACGGCGAAGTGCTGGCCGCCGGCGCCAAGCACGTCCTGCTGGGGCTCGGCGAGCCCGGGTCCGTGACCCCGGCCTCGGTCCGGACGGCAGCCGCCAAGCTGGTGAAGGCCCTGGACCGCCGCGGCGACAAGGGGATCTCCGTCGACCTCTCTGCTGGCTTCCCCAAGCAGCGCGCCGAAGTCGAGGCCCTCGGCCGCGCCTTCGCGGAGGGCTTGGCCATGGCCAACTGGCGCGTGGACCGCTTCGACGGTGCCGCGAGCCGCAAGTCCGAGCGCGGTGGCGCCCTGGCGGTGGACTCGTCGGACGCCGACTTCCGTGACGGGCTGCGCCGCGGCCTTCTCCTCGGCGGAGCCGTGAACTACGCCCGGGGCATCGGCGCCACCCCCCCGAACATCTGCAATCCCGCTTGGGTGGCCGCGCAGGCCAAGAAGCTGGCCCGGGAGACCGGCCTCAAGTGCACGGTCATCGATCACGAGAAGGCCAAGAAGATGGGGATGGGCGGCCTGACCACCGTGGGCCATGGCAGCGACTCCAAGAGCTGCCTCATCCACCTGGCGCACGTTCCCAAGAAGCGCTCGCGCGGAGCCAAGGGCAAGCGCCTGGTGCTCGTGGGCAAGACCCTCACCTACGACACCGGCGGCTACAGCCTGAAGGTGAACAACGGCATGAAGGGCATGAAGTACGACAAGCTCGGCGGCTGCGCCGTGCTCGGTGCCATGAAGGCCATCGCCGAGATGGACCTGCCCATCGAGGTGCACGCGCTGCTTGCCGCCGCCGAGAACATGGTCTCGGGCGACAGCATGCGTCCGGATGACATCATCACCATGTACAACGGCGTGACGGTCGAGATCACCAACACCGACGCCGAAGGTCGTCTGGTGCTGGCCGACGCGCTCACCTACGCCGAGGAAGAGCTGGAAGCGACGGCCATCGTCGACGTGGCCACGCTCACCGGCGGCGTGGTGGTGGCGCTCGGCCACTTCTGCGCAGGCTGGTTCTGCAATGACGAAGCCCTCACCACGGGCATCGAGGCCGCCAGCGCGCAGAGCGGCGAGAAGCTCTGGAAGCTCCCGCTCTGGAAGGAGCACAAGGACTTCATGCGCGGCCAGCACGCGGACCTCATCAATTCCAACCCCGCCCGCAGCGCGCACCCGATCCAGGGCGCCGCGTTCCTCAGCTACTTCGTGGACGAGAAGACGCCGTGGGCGCACATCGACATCGCGGGAGTGGGCAACGTGGACAGCCCGAACGACCTGTGCGTGGCAGGCCCCACCGGCTGGGGCGTGCGCCTGCTGACGGATTGGGTCGAGGGCGAGTCGCGTTAAATAGGTGTCGTATGCATCTGGCACCTATTTCCCGCAGCGTCGGCGCGGGGGGCTATCCCACTGTTGGAAATAGGTGCCAGATGCATACGACACCTACTTGCTCGGCGCGCGGCCTTCCTCGATCTCGTGGATCTTGTGGATCCGACGCTCGTGGCGGCCGCCCTCGAAGTTGGTCTTCATGAACGTGTCCACGATGCGCTTGGCAAGCGTGGTCCCGGTCAGGTCGGCGCTCAGGCAGAGCACGTTGGCGTTGTTGTGCGTGCGGCTCAGCTGGGCGCTCAGTTCATCCTGGGCCAGCGCGGCCAGGACGCCCTTGACCTTGTTGGCCGCGATGCACATGCCGATGCCGGTACCGCACATCAGGATGCCGCGGTCCGCCTGGCCGTCGGCCACGGCGCGGGCCACCAGGTACGCCACATCCGGGTAGTCGCACATGCTGCCGCCGCAGTCGCCGAGCATGTCCACGTCATGGCCGTCCGCCTTCAGGTGCTGGACCAAGGCGGAAACGGTCTGGAAACCACGGTGATCGGAGCCGACGGCAACGCGCATGACTCCCACACTCTACAGGAGCCGCGCTGGGCGGGCCCCGTTCAGAGCAGTTCCCGCAGACGTCCGGGAAGAACCTGCTCCAACCGCAGGGCAAGCGCGTCGTAGGCGATCTGCCCCATGCCGATGGGGTCCTCAAGGTCTCCACCGGAATCGAGCATCTGCACCTTGTCCTGGTGCGCCTCGCCGCCCACCAGGGCCCGCGCGCCCATGAGGTGCGACCGCGTCATCGTGAGCACAAGCGTCGCCTTGCGGATCATCTCGGGCGTCAGCCGCTTGGAATGTCCGTCGAAATGAATGCCGCGTCCCCGCAACGTCTCGAGCGTCTCATGGCTGGTGGGGCTTCCGTCCCACGCACCGAGCCCGGCAGAAGCCACGAACACCTCGCGACCCTGGCCCGGGACCTTCCCCTCGTCAAGGAGGTGACGAGCGATGGCCTCGGCCATGGGCGAACGGCACGTGTTGCCGGTGCATACGAACAGGACGGTCTTCACGGCGCGGCA
>JBIIJH010000144.1:0-6216 GCA_044233905.1 Phycisphaerales bacterium | reverse complement strand
GAAACGTTGTCCGGCCGGTTCGGGAAGACGTAGATGCGCGCCGCGCCGATGCTCTCGAACTCCGACAGCACCTTGGCCTTGAGTCCGGTGAGCGCCGCGATGACCGCGGTGACGCTGGCGACGCCGACGATGATGCCGAGCGCCGTGAGGAACGAACGGGTCTTGTTCGCCCAGATCTGGCTGAGCGACATCCCGATCACCTTCAGGAAGAAGAACGCGCCCAGGCCCTGCGGCTTCGGCTCGGAGCGTGCCGCGCTCATGCTGCCTGCCCTTCCGCCGCGGCGCGGATGCGCTGCGACTCGCGGGCCTCGGCCACGTGCGGCGCAACCTCGGCGTCCTGCTCGGCCGGGAGGTCGCTCAGGATCAGCCCGTCGCGCAGGCGGACCACGCGCTGGCAGTGCGCGGCCACGTCGTTCTCGTGGGTGACGATGATGATGGTCTGCCCCTCGCGGTGCAGGCGCGAGAAGAGCGCCAGGATGTCCTCGGTGGTGGCCGAGTCGAGGTTGCCGGTGGGCTCGTCGGCCATCAGGATCCGCGGGTTGTTCAGGATCGCCCGGGCGATGGCCACGCGCTGCTTCTGGCCGCCGGAGAGCTGGTTCGGGCGGTGGTCGACGCGCTTGGCCAGGCCGACGCGGTCGAGCGCGGCAAGCGCGCGATCGCGGCGGGCCCGGAATCCGCCGGCGGTGGCGGAGTACATCAGCGGGAGCTCCACGTTCTCCAGCGCGGACTGGCGCGGCAGAAGCTCGAAGCTCTGGAAGACGAAGCCGATCTCGATGTTGCGGATCAGGGCCAGCTCGTCGGACTTCATGGCGCTCACCAGCCGGCCGCCGAGGCGGTACTCGCCGCTCGTGGGACGGTCGAGGCAGCCGAGCGTGTTCATCAGGGTGCTCTTGCCGGAGCCGGAGCTTCCCATGATGGCCACCATCTCGTTGCGGCCGATGTCGAGGTCCACCCCGCGCAGCGCGTGGATGGTTTCCACGCCCACTCGGTAGACCTTGGCGATGCCGCGGAGTTGGATGATCGATTCGCTCATCGCGTGGAGCAATGCACCGTGCCTGCGTTGGTCAGAACCCGCGCCGTCCGCGGCCGCGGCCGCCGCCCATTCCGCCGCCGGAGCTGCCGGGCTTGCCGTCGCCGCCCCACTCCTGGTCTTCCTTCTTGACGGCATCGCCGTCCTTGAGCCGCTCGAGCGACTTGTACGGGCCGCTGACGACCATCTCGCCCACCTTCACGCCGTCGAGGATGATGGTGCCGGTGAGGTTCGACGGACCGGTCTGCACGACCGTGGCCACGGCCTTGTCGTCCACCACGCGGTACAGGACGCTGGTGGTCTTCCGGTCCGCCACGATGAGCGGGCTGGACTTGAGCGCGTCGGGAAGGTCCTCCACCTTGCGCTCCACCACCGCCTGGCTGGGGACGTTCAGGCCGCTGTGGCGGGCGATGGAGATCTCGACGTTCCCGCCGAGGCCGCTGAAGATCTGCTCACCGTTGAGCTCCAGGAGCACGGTGGTCTTGTAATAGCCGGTGCCGTCCTTCTCCATGGTGCGGCTGAGCGCCACGTCGGCCACGGTGCCCTTGAAGACCCGGTTCTTGTAGCCGTTGATGCGGACTTCGCAGGGCTGGTCCTTCGCCACGCGCGGGACGTCCGCCTCGCTCACCTTGGCCGTCAGCTTCATCTTGCTGAGGTCGGAGATCGTGAGGATCTTGGTGCCGGGGTTGTTCATGGTGCCCACCACCACCAGCTCGCCGACCTCGGCGTTGAGCACGGTGATGATGCCGTCGATCGCCGCCAGCATCACGGTCCTGCGGAGCGCCTCGCGCTGCTGCTCGATCTGCGCCTCGGCGGCGGCCAGGCTCTTCTCGAGCTGGACCACGGTGTTCTTCTGTGCCTGGAACTGCGCGTCGAGGTCGCGCGCCCGGGTGGTGGCATCCTCGTACGCCTGGCGGCTGATGTCGCCGGCGCGGAAGAGCGACTCCTGGCGCTGCGCGGTGGCCTTGGCGAACTCGAGCGTGTTCTGCGTGCCCACGATGCGCGAACGCTCGGCCTCCAGGCGGTAGCGCTCGCCGTCGCGGCGGGCCTCGGCGCTCTGCAGCGCGGCCTTCAGGTCACGGTCGTCGAGCCGCATGATGAGGTCACCGGCGCGGACACGGTCGCCCTCGCGGTGCGGCAGTTCCACGACGCGGGCCGACACCTCCGCGGACACGTCGACCTTGCGCATCGGCTCCACGATGCCCGGCGCGGACACGGTCTCCGTGAGGACACCGTCGGACACCGCCTCCATGCGGACAGCGGTGGCTTCCTTGGCGCCGAACTGCATCATCTTCCAGATGTCCTTGCCCGCAAACAGCCCCACGAGGCCGAGGACCACGGTGACAGCGATGGTGACGATCAGTGCTGGGCGCATGGGTGGTCCGCGATGGGAAGCTGCGCACGGGCGCGGCGCGCCCGAAGACAGGACCAACGATGATATGCGGCATCCATTGCGCCCGACGGGGCGCAACCCACTTCCGGCGAGTCACGGGATAACAGTGAATCCTGCGCGTTTTCCGGCCCGCGGAGCAACCCCGGATTCAGGGTGCCGGCTCGATCGTCACCGTCACGCCGCGCGTCTGGAACTGGTCCTGGATGAGTTCCGCGCGCTCGCGATGCGTGACCAGCAGCATGGCGACGCCGGCCTCGTGGGCCTCCACGGTGCGATCCATGGCATCCTGCACCGAAAGGCGCGCGAACTCGACCACGGAACGGGTGACGAACGCAAATTCGTTGACGTCGTCGTTATGCAGGAGCACGGCCCAACCCGGCAGGGGCTTGCGCTGCGGCGGTGCGGTTTCGGGAAGCACCGCGGTGCCGCCCTCGCTGGATTCGGAAGAGGCGACCGGGGAGATCTCTGCGGCGTACGACGTGGACATTGGCAACAAGTAGACCCCAAGCATGTCGGTGAAATCAAGGCTGAAAGCGTGTTATCGGCGCGATTCGCACAGGTTTCACCAACGGAAGACGATCTTCCCGAACTGCTCCCCCGCCTCCAGGCGCGCGTAGGCCGCCTGGGCGTCCGTGGGGGCCGCCACCTCGTCCACGGTGGCCTTGAGGGCGCCGGAGCGCATCAGGGCCACCACCGAGCGGAACTCGTCCATGGTGCCCATGGTGGAGCCCACGATCGACAGCTGATTCCAGAAGATCCTCGCTAGGTCGGTGGTGCCGTCCGGGCCGGTGGTGCATCCGCAGGTCACGAGCGTGCCGCCGCGTGCCATGCTCTTGATGCACGCCATGTGCACCGCCTTGCCGACGCTCTCGGCCACGATGTCGACACCGCGCCCGCCGGTGGCCTTGCGCACCTCGCGCGACCAGTCTGCGCCGACGTCGAGCACGCAGTGATCCGCGCCGAGCGCCTTGGCGCGCTCGAGCTTGGCCGCGTGGCGGCTCGTCACCACGGTGGTGCATCCGAAGTGGCGTGCGATGCCGAGCGCCGCCAGCGCCACGCCGCCGCCGATGCCCGGGATCAGGACCGTCATGCCCGCCTGCAGCCGTGCGCGCGTCACCAGCATGCGCCATGCCGTGAGGTGCGTCAGGCCGAACGCCGCCGCGTTCACGGGATCCGCATCGCCGATCGCCAGCACGTTGGTGGCGGGCGCCACGAAGTGCTCGGCATGCGTGCCGGGCTCATGCTCGCCGATCATCCAGATGTCCTCGCCCGAAGGCGCCACGCCCGGGCGCGGCGTCTCGGCGCGCATGACGGCGGCGTTGAGGATGACGCGCTGCCCCATCCACGCGGCGTCGACGCCGGCACCCACCATGTCGACGATGCCCACGCCGTCGGAGCCGCCGATGGTGGGCCAGTTCACCTCGATGCCCGGCAGGCCGCGACCCACCCAGAGATCCAGGTGGTTGAGCGCGGAGGCCTCGGTGCGCACGCGCAGCTGGCCGGCACCGGGCGCCACGTCGGGACGCTCGGTGGAATAACGGACATTCGGGGCGACGGGCGTTCCTTGGCGGGTGACTTCGATGGCGCGCATGGGGGCGAGTGTAGGACCCGCCGAACTACGATGCAGGGCAAGGAAAGACCAATGAACACGCCCCGCAGCACCGCCGCAATCCTGATCGCCGCCCTGCTCTCCTCCGCCGCGCTGGCCGTCCCGCAGCAGCAGCAGGTGGCCGAGCGCGACCGCGAGGTGGCCCGCCAGACGGCGCTCTGCCCCGTGAAGGCCGCGAAGCCCGCGCTCGATGCCGGGCTGGTTGCCCCCAACACCGAAGTCAGGTTCGAGGCCACCCTCCGGAACACGCTCGATCGCCCGGTGAAGTGCATCCGCAGCGCGCCGAGCTGCACCTGCACCACGGTGGACATGCTTGGCAAGGTGATCCCCGCGGGCGGCACGCTCAACGTCCCGCTCTCGATGCGCACGAGCGGCGCAACCGGCGAGAAGACGGCCATGGTGGTCCTCACCTTCGAGGACGTGCCCGGCATCGTCCAGCTGAGCATCCGCGCGGAAGTGAGCTACCCCGTGCGCGCCTGGCAGCAGAACCCCGGCCCCGACGGCAAGCCGCGCCGCGACCCGTTCATCAACGCCTACGACATCAAGTCGAACATCGCCGGCGAGGTGACGGTGGAGTCGATCGACGGCAAGCCGTTCCGCGTGGTGGGCGTGGGCGGAAAGCAGCCCGTCTTCGTCGACTGGGATCCGGTGAGCCAGGGCCCGCGCGAGAGCTACCGCGTGCGCTACGACTTCACGGCGCCGGCCGGCGCCCCCGTGCCCGCGTACCTCGTCATCGAGACGGATCGGCCCGACGCGCGCCTCATCGACCTGCGCGTCCGCCACGAGACCACCCGCATCAACCCGGGTTTCGGATTCGCGCAGTACCGCGAGAATCTCGGCATCATTGCGCCGGGGCAGACCAAGACGTTCGAGCTGGAGATCAAGCATGCCAACGGTGTGCGCATCGACGCGGTCAACAGCACGGACCCGCGCATCGAGTCGAAGCTCATCGGGCAGAAGCCGGGTGCCGAGGAGGGGCTCTTGGTGAGCGTGGCCATCACCGCCAAGGCAGGCGCCTCGGGCCTGGTGCTCTCGAACCTCCGCTTCGTGGGCGTTGGCCCCGACCCGAAGAAGCCCGTGCCCGCGGGCCAGCCCGCAGCCACCACGCCGCGCGAATCGGACTTCCTGATCTACGCCAAGATCGAGGTCGAGGCGCCCAAGCTCCAGGCAAAGCCGGTGGGCGATGCCCGACAGAAGGACGTCCCCGAGGCGGTGCGCGCCGCAGTGCTCGCCCCGGCCACCGCGCCCACCGATGCGCGCGTGAACACCGCGAAGATCACCACGCTCGGCGACCCGAGCGTGCCCGCTCGCGTGATCCAGCCGCTCCCGGTGGTGCTGCGCATCGCCGATCGCGCCGAGGACGTGCCGATGGATGCGGAGCGCTTCGCGGCGGCCAAGGTGTCGATCACCAAGGGCCTGGCGTTCCTGCGCAAGTCACAGGGCCCCAACGGCGGCTGGATGGAAGGAGGCGTTGCCAAGGCCACCGACCAGGCGAAGCCCTCCACGGCCGCGCCCACCGCGGTGACCGCGCTTGCGCTCAAGGCGTTCGCGCAGGCCGGCTTCACGGCCAGGAAGGACGACGCCGCGCGCAAGGCGCTGGCGTACGTGGTGGAGGGCACGCACCCGGGCCGTGATTTCCAGCCGGATCTCGGCGGCGGGCTCGCCAACTACGTGGCGGCCATGGTGCTCATGGGCCTGGCCGCGCAGCAGGACGATGCGCTCGCCGCGGAGATGGAATCGGTGCGCACGTGGCTCGTCACCAACCAGTGGGACCAGGTCGAGGGCATCGGCCCGAAGTCGGACTGGTTCGGCGGTTCGGGCTACGGCAACCACGGACGACCCGACCTCTCGAACACGCAGCTGATGCTCGACGCGCTGCACGACGCCAACGTCTCCACCGACGACCCCGCGGTGCAGCGCGCGCTGGTGTTCGTGGCGCGCACGCAGAACATCCCGGGGAACGAGGCCACGTGGGCGCAGCACGGCGCCAAGGACGGCGGCTTCGTCTACACGCCGTCCAACGGCGGCGAGAGCTTCGCGAGCGATGCCGCGGGCGAGGGCCGCTACGGCGAGAAGATGCCGCCCGAGACGCGCGCCCTGCGCAGCTACGGCAGCATGACCTACGCCGGCTTCAAGAGCATGCTGTACGCCGGCCTCGCACCGAACGACCCGCGCGTGGTGGCG
>JBIIJH010000143.1:0-6287 GCA_044233905.1 Phycisphaerales bacterium | reverse complement strand
TCGATCTCCCTAAGTCGGTTCGTGATCGCGCGAACCAGCCAGGCTCGGTTCCCCGAAGTCGTGTCTCGGCCGAAGGTGTGGCGATAGACCTCGCGCAGCTCGCGCGGCCGCATCTGCTCGACGCGGGAGACACGGGCGGCCAGGGCAGGGTCAACGATGATGGGTGGTGTTGGAGCGGTGGGCATGGGGCAGGGATCGAAAGTTCCCCTACCTTTTTCATTTGCCGCTGCGCCGCCGCCGTCATCCAGATCGTTCGAAGGTGCCATATTCGGCCCGGTGCTGTGAACCGAGAGCAGAGAGCGAGAGAGAGCAAGCCCGCCCGGACGCGGCTCGATCCCCCGTCTGGAGCGATCCAAACGCGGTTGATGCGAGAACCCGAGAGAGCGCCAGAGAGCGCGAAGATGCCCTCAGCGGGTCAGGATCGATGTTCCGGCACCCCGGACCAATGAACAAGCAGGTTGGCCGTTCTCGGCCAACCCGCTTGGGTAACTCCTTGATCGAAACGGCTTCGAACTTTAGATGGCGTTCTGAGCGCGCCAGAGGGGGTGAAGGGCCATTCCTTCGCTACCTCAGCGCGGGGTACTGATCGGAACGGTGGCGAAATCCATCCTGCACCCCGCCGGCGTATTCTCGCTACTGCGCTCTCTGTCAGAGACTAAGACGGGCGTGGGCCCAGGAACCGGTCGCCATTGAAGTGGATCAGATGGTCTGGTTCAGTGGCGATCCAAACCTCCGTGTCCCAGGCAATCTCAGCTAGGTACACACGGAAGGTCTTTCGATCGGGAAACGCCGAGACGAAAATCAATTGGCTCTGGTGCGTCCTGAATCGTTCTCGTAGTCCGAGCAGCCTAGTTGGACTCATAGGGCCGTGCGTGGAGACTGCCTCGACGAGATAAATCCACTTTCGCTTGTGGCAGTAGAGGACGACATCGGGGAGCTTCCCGTGGTCGTCCGCAGCGATTCCGAGCGTCGATTTCAGAGCGTTCCCGAAGAGATCCTTGTTCGCCGTGTCGCCGATGTAAAGGAGTTCCGCGCCAGGCGCGAAAGCGGGCGCGAACTTCTCAAGGATTTCGCGCTGAAGGTCATTGTGAGCCCCGGGCGAGAGCACAAGGTGGACGCCGCTTGGAAGTTGGATCGGAACAGACAAAACTTCGCGGGTCGCGGAGTACACCTTTGCGAGAGGGTTCCCATCCCGAAACGCCTTTGCGGCATCCGCGAAACTCGGCAAGCCGAAAGCGTTGATCACCGTCAGCGCTTCGGCCGAAATCTGGTAGCAAGTCTTGCCAGAGTTTGTCGGCCGATCAGGCTCGTCTGGATTCAGAAGCGCAATTCCTGCAGCCGTGAACTGATGTAGGGTTTCCTTGCGGATCGACTCACGGGTGTTTGGCTTGTAGTCCTTGCCAAACTCATCACGCATGTGGTCCATGATCTGGCGGACGGTCAGGAGTCCCGATCGACTTGCGGATTTCCACTTCGACGACCGCTTCATTGCCGTGAGTGCAAGCAAAGTCAGCGAGCAGCGCTCGTTAGTAAAGCGCTCGGGCAGTCCGAGCGCAGCGAGGATCTCGGCAGCCTGATTGATGAGCTTCATGCGGTGAAGAGGGTCTCTTCGGTTAGTTCTTGTCGCGAGCACTTCCCCGAATAGGCGGCGAGGAGCGCGGAGCCGATCGCGAATGCGAACAGCGGAGCGACCGAATTGCCGATTTGGTTGAACGCATCGCCTTCGGAGCCTGAGAACCGAAACCAATCAGGAAACGACTGGAGGCGTGCTGCCTCCGCTACCGTCACTCGGCGGCGCCGACCGTCGGGCAGGCGGACTCTCATCATGTCCCCGGTCGCGCCGTTTAGATTTCGGCAGGTGAGTGTGCGCGATGGGCGATCTAGGTGTAAATCCCTTGGAGTCTTGCACTTTGAGGCGCGCTCGTACTTTTCGACGTACGCATCCATGCTCGCCGTGAGGAACTTGGCGTTTGACGGGATTTCGTTGACCAAGTCTATGACAGCATCGCCGGCTGTGAATCGATCGCGAAGGGCAAGTGGGATCGGCCACTCCCATGCGACCTTCGAGGCGACAACAATCAGCCTCTCCCGATGCTGGGGTGCCCCAAACTCCCACGCGTCGAGTATCCGCCAACCAACCGTGTAGCCGAGCGCTCGGAGCTCTTCTAGGATCTGTTCTAGATAGCGACGGTTGCGGAAGAGCATCCCCCGCACGTTTTCGAACAGCGCGACCTTCGGGTTCAACCGCTCGACCGCGTCGATAAAGATCGGAAATCCGTCTCGCGAGTCGCGTGGCCCAGCCTGCAGTCCGCCCACGCTGAAGGGCTGGCAGGGCGGGCCACCGACCACAACCGCGACATCGCTTGGGTAATCGAAGCCCACCGCGAGCTCGGCAGTCTTGCAGGCTCCATGCAGGTTCGTTCGGTAGGTCTCCGCTGCCGCCTCGTTCATCTCGACGCCTTCGGTCTCGAATCCAGCGCACTCCAGACCGAGCGCAAGGCCACCGCAACCCGCGAAAAGATCGAGGGCCAGTGGCAAATCCTTCCGCGGCTTTGGGGGAAGGCAGAGTCGATGATCACGGAAAGTGGAGAACTTCTTCGCCGACATTGTTCGGTTGGAAGGATAACGAGCTGTTCTTCGCGGTTGCGGAATCACGGCAGAAGTGCGGGCGGATTTTCGACACGATTTCTTCTTGGTGGTTCATGCAGCGCCGGGTGGCGTGCTCAGTCGTCCGCGCTGAGCCCGAAGAACAGAAACCCGTTCCAGTGCTTCCCAGTGATCGCCTTCGCGACCGCGCTCAGCGAGCGGTAGCGGTGCCTGCCGAGCATGAACCCGTCTTCCATCACCGTCACGCGGTAGTCGCGATCGCCGAAGTGCCTCACGAGCACCGTGCCAGGCGGCGGTATGCGCGGATCCCGAACCTCGGCGGCGAGCGGTCGCTCGAACGCATCCTCTGCTGGTTGGGGGATCGGAACGCAGGGCGGCAGGGTCTCGAGGTAGCTCGCGAAGCTCGCCTCGCAGCCGAAGTCCTTCGCCACATCTCGGGCGACCGCCAGCGCCTCCGGCAGTTGGTGGCTCATGTCGATCGTTCGCAGTCGGGTCGTGATGGCGCGGACCAGCCAGGCTCGGTTCCCCGAAGTCGTGTCTCGGCCGAAGGTATGGCGATAGGCCTCGCGCAGCTCGCGCGGCCGCATCTGCTTGACGCGGGCGATGCGGATGGCGAGTGCAGGGTCGATGATGATGGATGGTGTTGGGGCGGTGGGCATGGGGCAGGGATCGAAAGTTCCCCTACCAATTTCATTTGCCGCAGCCAGACCGCCGTCAACCAGGATGTCTCGCGGGCGCCACATTCGGCCCGGTGCTGTGAACCGAGAGCAGAGAGCGCGAGAGAGCAAGGGCGCCCGAACGCGCCTTGAGGGCGCTTTCGGCGCGATCCGAACGCGGTTGATGCGAGAACCCGAGAGAGCGCCAGAGAGCGCAAAGATGCCCTCAGCGGGTCAGGAACGATGTTCCGGCACCCCGCACCAATGAACAAGCGGGTTGGCCGTTCTCGGCCAACCCGCTTCGGTAACTCCCCCAGCTGGACTCGAACCAGCAACCTGGCGGTTAACAGCCGCCCGCTCTACCGATTGAGCTATAGGGGAATGCTCGGTAGGGAGGGGGATCGTAGCGAATCCCCCCTTGCTTCTCAAGCATCGGGGATTTCAGGGGGTTTCTTGAGGCAAATACCCACGAAGACGAGGGTCGACCGGCGCTGCCCGCGCGTTCGGGGGTGGGGCGGCGGCGCTCCCGTGCTGCCCGGGGGTGCGGCGGCGCAAACGCCTGACACCGCGAAATGTAAGCACTTTTCCCTTGGGTATTGATTCGCGTACTTGAGCCAAAGTCAGGATTCCGTTCAAACTTCCAAGCAAGTTGCTTGCGGAACATTCTGCTGCTTCCGATAGTCATGTCTATGACCAATTCTGCGCGCCGCGCACCTTCGGGTTCGCGTCCCGCGTCGGAACCTTCGAGCTCTGTGTTCGAGCGCATCGGCTCTGATCGTGGGGATGACACTTCCCGCCGTACCCCTCCCGAGAATTCGGTGAAGGCTTCGCTCGAGACGGCGTTGGCGGATGCCCGCGTCCGCCTTGCCGAGGACCTTTCCATCTGGACCCGCGTCCAGGACATCAGTACCCGCCTCGTCCACAACGGCGACGTCGACACGCTGCTTGCCGACCTCCTGCACGTGGCCATCGGTGTCACCGGTGCCGATGCAGGGATGCTCTACCTGGTGGATGCGGACCTGATCTCCACGCGCGTGGTCGCCGAGTTCGGCATCACGCCGCCGCTGACACGTGCCGTGGAGGAGTTCGGGCAGCTGGGCTCGCAGCTCATGCCGGTGCACGACCGCATCGTGCTCCAGGACGTGCACCACGCGGAGCACCTCGGGTCCGATTCGTTCGTCACGGCCATCGATCAGCGCGGCTTCCGCGCCTACCAGTCGACGCCGCTCGTCAGCCGCCACGGCGTACTGCTGGGCGCGCTGTGCACGCTCTGCCGCCGGCCCCGCCTCGTTGGCGATCGCGACCAGCGCATCCTGGACCTCCTGGCGCGCCAGGCGGCGGACTTCATCGATCGAAAGCAGGCCCACGAGCAGCTGGCGCAGAGCGAGAGCCGCATGCGTGCCATCCTGAACGGCGTTGCCGACGCCATCGTCACCATCGATGCGCGCGGCATGATCCAGGGGGCCAACCCGGCCGCCGGCCGGATCTTCGGCTACCGCGTCGAGGAGCTCTTTGGCCAGAGCATCGGCGTGCTGATGCCGGAGGAGGAGCGGATGCAGTTCCTCCGGGGCGTGGAGTCGTTCATGCGTGGAAGGCCGACCGACGTCATCGGCGCCCGGCACGAGGTGGCCGCACTCCGCAAGGACGGGTCGACCGTGCACGTGGAGCTCATCGTCAGCGAAGTGGTGCCGAAGCAGCTCTTCACCGCCGTGATGCGTGACGTGACCGAGCGCAAGGAATCGGATGCGCGCCTGCGGCAGTCGGACCGGCTCTCGGCACTGGGAGCGCTGGCCGCCGGCCTGGGCCATGACATGAACAACGTGCTGCTGCCCGTGCGCGCGCACCTCAACGTGCTGGCGGCTGGTGCAGCGCAGCTGGGGCACACCGAGTGCACGGGCCACATCAACGAGATCGGCAAGTCGGTGGTCTACCTGCAGCAGCTGGCAGACGGCCTCCACTACCTGGTCACGGACGCCGGACACGCCGACGGCGGCGAGGACGGCGCGCGGCTGGCCGCGTGGTGGGCGCAGTCTGGGTCGCTTCTCTCGCGGACGTTGCCGCCGCTCTCGAAGGTCAAGGCGTCGATCCCCGCGTACCTGCCCATGGTCCGTGTCTCCGCACACGCGCTCACGCAGGCCGTCCTCAACCTCTTCGTCAATGCCGGCGAGGCCATCGCCGCGCGCGGCGACGGCACCCTCGGCGACGTGCGCATCGGCGCCACCGTGACCCCGGACGGCCGCGCCGTGGTGCTCTCCGTGCGTGACAACGGCATCGGCATGTCCGAGGCGGTGCGCGCCCGGGCGCAGGACATGTTCTTCACCACCAAGTCGCGTGGGCTCGGTACGGGCCTCGGCCTGGCCATGGTGTCGCGCATTGCCACGGAGTGCGGGGGCTCGCTCTCGATCGCCAGCGAGCCGGGCAAGGGAACCACCATGTCCCTGGTACTTCCCGTGGTGGAGGACGAGACCGACACCAGTACGCGCATCGCGCTCACCTCGGATGACGGCCGCGCCGCGGCGCTGCTGCAGTCGTCGCTCCGCGCGCACGGCTTCGCAAGCGTCACCATCGACGAGGCCGACGGCGCCGACGTCTGGGTGGCAGACCCGCGGACGGTGTCCGTGACGGATGCGAAGGCGTGGCTCGCGGCCCGCACGGACCGCAGCCTGGTACTGCTGGGCGCGCCCGGCACGGACATCCGCAACGACTGGCGCGGGATTCCCGCGTCGGTCATCAAGACCGATTTCGGGATCGATTCGCTCATGGCCGGCGTCGACCGTGTGTGCTCGATCATTCACAGGAGGAACGACAATGAGTGACAATACCCAGGTACTCGAGGCAGAGCATTCCCCCACGCGTGCACTTGCACGCAAGAAGGCCATCAGCCCCACCACCGGCACAGCGGCCGTCGTCGTGCGCATCATGTGCGTGGATGACCACGCGCTGCTGCTCGAAGGCATGCGCGTCCAGATGGGCATGGATCCCGAGATCGACTTCGTCGGCTCCCTCACCAGTCCGGAAGGCCTG
>JBIIJH010000142.1:0-6358 GCA_044233905.1 Phycisphaerales bacterium | reverse complement strand
CTGCGCGTCGGGCCAGCCGAGCAGCGCACGTGCCTGCGTGAGGAGCGTCTCGGGCGCGCTCGCGCCGGTGCCGGGGGCCTCGCTCGAGAGCCCCGCCGGCTTCAGGATCACGGCGTCGCGCTCACCACGCAGCACCACGTCCGCCGCACCGATGCGCGGCGAGCGCGGGGCCGGGCCTCGTCCGGCATCACTTCGATCGCGCACGGAGTTCGCCCTCCAGGATCGGCATCATCTGCCGCGCCACCGGCGTGAGCGGCGAAGGCCACTCACCGGGCGCCACGCAGCGCAATTCGGAACACTCCCACGTCTCCACCGGCACCGCGGGAGGAAGGACGTCGATCACGAACACCACTTCCCAGCTCCGTGCCACGGGGTCGAAGAGGAGCGCGCGCGCCGTCGGCGGTGCGGCGGCGGTCCAGCCGGTCTCCTCGCGCAGTTCGCGCAGGATCATCTCGGCGGGCGGCACGCCGGGTTCGAGCGTGCCGGCAGCGGCGAACTCCCACATCCCCGGATAGTTGAGCGTGCCCTCGCCCCGCCGCGCCATGAGCACCCCGCCCTCCGGCGCCAGGCAGATGGCCTTCACGCCGAGCGGCCGAACGCCGGTGTCCAGGCCCTCGCGCGCCACGGCATGGAACCGGTAGCTCGACTGGATGCAGTGGACGCTGACGCCGCCGTGCCCATTGCGGCTGGTGCCGAGCACATGGAGGATGGCCCCGTCGTGCGCGTGCGGCACGCGCGTGCGCAGCGATTCCCAGCCTGAATCCACGGCATCGAGCGATATCCCCTCCGGCACGAACCGCCCCTCGATCACCGACAGGAGCGGTGGGCGCCGGAGCGGGATCAGCCGCTCCGGTCCAACGCCACCGCCGGGATGCGCGGCACGGGATGGTTCGGGGCGGGCAGGCTCCATCGAGGCCGCATCTATACACTCCGCCGCACATGAGCAACGCCCACTACCAGACGGCCCCGGCGAACACCAGCGGAATGCCCCGCGGAATCCCCTACATCGTGGGCAACGAGGCGGCCGAACGCTTCTCCTTCTATGGGATGAAGACCATCCTGGCCGTGTTCATGTCGCAGTACCTCACCAGCTCGACGGCGGCGCCGGCGTACATGACCGCCACCGAGAGCCGCGAGTGGGTGGCGTGGTTCGTGGCCAGCGCCTACTTCACGCCGATCTTCGGCGCCATCCTCGCGGACGCCATCCTCGGCAAGTACCGCACCATCATGCTGCTCTCGATGGTGTACTGCCTGGGCCACCTGGCGCTCGCCTTCATCGACCTCCCGCCGGCGGCGCTGCAGGCGACGTTCGAGCCCAAGACGTGGCTCTTCACCGGCCTCCTGCTGGTGGCGCTGGGTTCCGGCGGCATCAAGCCGTGCGTGTCGGCGCACGTGGGCGACCAGTTCGGCGCGCACAACAAGCACCTCCTGACGCGCGTCTTCGGCTGGTTCTACTTCGCCATCAACTTCGGCTCGTTCTTCTCCACGCTCCTCACCCCGTGGCTCCTGCGCAACTACGGACCCGGCTGGGCGTTCGGCGTCCCCGGCGTCCTCATGGCGCTCGCCACCGTGGTGTTCTGGATGGGGCGCAACAAGTTCATCCACATCCCGGCGCGCGGCTTCGGCTTCGTGCGCGAGGCATTCTCCGGAGACGGGCTCGCGGTGCTCGGGAAGCTGGCCGCCATCTATGCGTTCGTCGCGGTGTTCTGGTCGCTCTACGACCAGACCGGCGGCGCATGGGTCCTGCAGGCCACGCAGATGGACTGCAATTTCATGGGAATCCGCTGGCTCGAATCGCAGGTGCAGGCGATCAACCCCCTCCTGATCCTGGTGTTCATCCCGCTCTTCTCGTACCTGGTCTATCCGGTGGTCGGGCGCTTCGTGACGCTCACCCCCATCCGCAAGATCGGCGCCGGCTTCTTCCTCACCGTGCTGGCGTTCGCCATCAGCGCGCAGGCGCAGGCACGCATCGACACCGCCGAGGCCGCGTTCCGCAGCACGGTGGCGCCGATCGTCGCGGCCGGCAAGGTGGACGTCAAGGCCACCGCCGAGGCGCTCCGCCACGAGGAACGCAACTCGACCGCCAACGAGATCGAGGCGCTCGCCAAGGATCCCAAGCCCGCCGACAAGGAATGGGCGGAGAAGATGACGCGGTCGCTCGCCTCGGGCGGCATCACCATACAGGCCGACGGCACCCGCACCGACGCCGTGTGGCCGTCCATCGCCTGGCAGCTCGTGGCCTACGTGGTGATCACCGCGGCCGAGGTGCTCGTCTCCATCACCTGCCTGGAGTTCAGCTACACCCAGGCACCGCCCGCGATGAAGAGCTTCGTGATGAGCCTCTACCTCCTGAGCGTCTCCGCAGGCAACGCGCTCACGGCCCTCGTCAATCGCTGGACCATGGACGCCGAGGGCAACTCCTCGCTCGCCGGCGCCGACTACTACTGGTTCTTCACCAAGCTGATGGCCGGCGCCGCCGTGGTGTTCATCGTGGTGGGCTTCCTCTACAAGCCCCGCGACTACATGCAGGAAGAGGCGGGCGGCATGCCCTCCTCGCCCGGCCAGGAACCCTGATCGCACTGCCCGACGGCAACCTCCCGTGGCCCCTTGACCCCGTAACCCCTTCACCGGGGTGCGGACGTCAACCATCCTTCACGAACGTCATACGGTCGTAGTCCTTGCGCACGCCGGGGAACGCCAGCACGCGGTTGTGCATGCTGACGTAGACGCCCGGAGGCAGGATCTGCACCGCGCACAGCGCCTCGGTGAGGTTCTGCACGGCATCGGTGCGCCGCAGTTCGTACGGGCGCATGGCGCCGGTCAGGACGATGGGCTTGGTGAGCTTGCCCGCGGCGATGAGCCGCTCGTGGATGCGGTGCCCGCTCACCGCCAGGCGGTCGGTGCCGTGGCAGATCACGATGCCGTCGTGCGTGGCTTCCTCGCGCTCCGCGGTGGCCGCGATGAGCTCGTGGTCCTCCTCCGTCATGTGGAGGCTGTCCTTGTTCATCAGCCGGATGCGCGTGAGCGCCACGCCGTCGAGCGCGAGCGACGCCAGGATGGCATCGAGCACGCTGAGCTGGTTGTCGAGGACGCCACGCAGCTCGTCGTAGGTCTTCTCGATGGTGCCGCCGGTGGAGATGAGCGCAACCTTGAATGCCATGGAGGGTCGAAGGTTAGCCGCCGATCGCCTGCCGCGCTGCCACGAGCGCACGCGCCGCCAGCACCGTGCCGCTCGACGCCACCGGCTGCTCGCGCAGCGCGGGAGCGATGGCCGCGATGGCACGCGCTGCCCGGTTGAGCATCGCAACGTCCCGCTCGGCGAGCCCAAGCCGCACCATGGCACGCAGGATGCTCGCCGTCCCGCTCGGCACCGCGCCGTCGTCCACGCTGCGCACGCGGACGAAGAGGTCTGCGGCTCCCTCCGCGGTGTCGAACCACGCACCGCTCGCCGGATCCAGGAAGCGCGCCTCCGCCGCGACGAGCAGCGCGCGCGCCTCGCCGCGCCAGTGCGGGCCGCCGGTGGCATCGGCAAGCGCCAGGCACGCGTTCGCCATGCATGCATAGTCCTCGAGGAATCCATCGACGGACGCCGTCCCACCTCGCCACGTGCGGCGCAGCGTGCCGTCCACGCTGCGCATCTGCACCAGGACGAAACTTGCGGCACGCGCTGCGGCATCGAGGAACGCGGGCTCACCGAGCGCGGCGCCTGCGTCCGCCATGCCCTCGGCCATCAGTCCGCTCCAGGCGGCGATGGTCTTGTCGTCGGTACCGGGCTGGCGCCGCAGCGATCGCGCCGCCAGCAGCGCGGCATCCACGCGCGTGCGCCGTGCGGCGAATTCCGCGTCGGTGATCCCCATCTCGCGCGCCAGCGCATCGGGCCGCGCCGACAGGCGAAGCACATGCACGGCGGGCGCATCCGCATGGTGCGGGTCCTTGAAGTTCGGCGAACCATCGAGCCCGTAGAGCCGCGCCGCGAACGCCCAGTCAGCGCCGCAACCCGCCGCCTCCAGCGCCGCCCGCGCCTCCTCCGGCGTCCACACGTAGTTTGCACCCTCGCGCGCATCCACTTCCGCGTCCTGCGCGCTCAGGAACCGGCCGCCCTCGCCCACCATCTCGCGGATCACGTACTCGCAGGTACGACGCGCCGTTTCCGCGTGGAACGGGTCGCGCCAGCGCCGGAACGCATCCGCATACAGGGAGGCCAGCTGCCCGTTGTCGTAGAGCATCTTCTCGAAGTGCGGCACCGTCCACGTGGCATCCACGGTGTAGCGGTGGAACCCGCCGCCCACCTGGTCGAAGAGGCCGCCGATGGCCATCGCATCGAGCGTCCGGCGCACGACCTGCTCCATCGCCGGACCGCCTGCATCCATCAGGAAGCGCGGGTATGGCGGCGTCGGGAACTTGGGCGCACCGCCGAAGCCGCCGTTGGTGGGATCGGCCATGCGCAGCAGTGCACCACCCACCTGCTCCGCCGTGTCCGTGTTTCCAAGCGCCTCGGCATCACCCACGGTGCCCACCGCAGGCAGCGCCATCTGCCGCCGCACGATGTCGGCGATGCGCTTCGCCTGCTCCGCCATGCCGGTGCGGTCGGACTTCCATGCGCCGTCCACCGCGCGCACCAGGTCGACGAACGAAGGCCTCCCGAACGCCGGCTGCGGCGGGAAGTAGGTCCCGCAGAAGAACGGCTCGAGCGTCTGCGGATCGAGGAACACGTTGAGCGGCCAGCCGCCGCTCGAACGCCCCTCGGTGAGCTGCGTGAACACCTGGCACGCGGTCATCATGAGTTCGTCCACGTCTGGCCGCTGCTCGCGGTCCACCTTCACGGGCACGCACACCTCGTTCAGGACGCCGGCAGCCATCACGCTCTCGAAGCTCTCGCGCTCCATGACGTGGCACCAGTAGCAGGTGCTGTAGCCGATGGACACGAAGAGCGGCACCTGCCGGCGACGCGCCTCGGCGATGGCCTCCGCCCCCCACGGCCACCAGTCGACCGGGTTGTGCGCATGCTGCAGGAGGTACGGGCTCTGGGTGCCGGCCAGGCGGTTGGCGGGGCGATCCGGGTGTCCGGAAACCCGGGATCCGGCGGCGTGGGGCGCATGCGGGTCGTCTTTCACGGCGCCAAGGCTAGGCGAGCCGATAGATCCAAGGAGCCGCCATGAACACGATCACCGCGCCAACCTTCCAGGGCCTGCTTGCTATTGCGGACGTGGCCCCGAGCGCCCGGGGCATCCTCGTCGCCATGATGGTGGCGGGCACGCTCCTCATCATGTTCGGCGCCAAGCTGCTGCGCCCCGCCGTGGTGCTCGCGGCCATGTTCGTCGGCTTCCTCGGCGCGGTCATCACCGCACGCGCGCTGCTTCCCGGCATGCCGCTCTGGGGCGCCGCCGCCATCGGTGCGGTGGCCGGGCTCCTGGCCGGCTCGCTCCTCTACCGCCCCACCGTCGGCGTGGCCGCCTCGATCGTCGGTGCCACGGTCGGAGCGCTCGTCGCCTTTGCCATCATGGCGGGCGGCTCGCTCGACACCGCTCCGCGCGACCTGAACCACGCGCTCGTCATCAACCCGCGCGAGGTCGGCCGTCCCGGCGAAGGCAATCGCGCCGGCATGCGCCTCCTCGAGATCCTCAACGGCGCCGACGCCACCCCCACGGCGCAGCCCTCCACCGACGTCATCGACGGTGCAGCACCCGCCGGCGAGCGCATGCTCCGCGCCACCGTCGACGTGGCGCACCGAGCCTCCGACCGCGTCAACGCCGCCAACGAACAGACCGCCCCCGCCTACCGCACGCTCCTCACCGGTTCGATCGCGGCCGGTGCCATCATCGGGCTCATGGCCGGATTGATCGCCACCACCATCGTCGCCCGCGTCCTCACCAGCTGCGCAGGCGCCTGGCTCCTCCTGGTGGGCTCGCTCCCGCTGCTCGCGATGCACGGCTACGAGCCGCTGCCCCATGACGCCCGCAGCTGGCTCATCACCATCGGATCGCTTGCGCTTGCCGGAACGATCGCCCAGTCGTACCTCGGTGGATCCACCGGCGCGAAGCGCGCGCCGCGTCGACCCAAGCCCGATCCCGCGCCGGACGCCGAGCCCGCACTGGCCAAGTGAACCCACTGTCCATCGGTCCGACGCCCCGCCACTGCGGCGGGGGTTCGATGCCGTCCCTACACTCCGTAGGCCTGCCGCCGAAGACGGTGCGGAACCATCCATGGACCACTTCACCTACGAACACGGCTCGCTGCACTGCGAGCGCACCGACGCCAACACGATCGCGGACGCCGTCGGCACCCCCTGCTACGTCTACAGCAAGGCCACGCTGGTGGAGCACCACCGCCGAATCGCCGAGGCGTAGACGTAGCAGGG
>JBIIJH010000141.1:0-6366 GCA_044233905.1 Phycisphaerales bacterium | reverse complement strand
CAAGCTCTCCGACATCCGTACCGTGGGCATCGGCGCACCCGGCCCCGTGGACTACGAGCGCGGTGTGGTGATCACCGCCGGCAACCTCGGCTGGAAGAACGTGCCGCTCGGCGAGATCCTCCGCAAGAAGGTCGGCATCCCGGTCTGCGTCGACAACGATGCCAACGTCGCCGCGTGGGGCGAGGCCACGGTGGGTGCGGGCGAGGGCTCCGATTCGCTGCTTGCCGTATGGGTCGGTACCGGCGTCGGCGCCGGCATCGTGGTCAACCGCGGCGTGTGGCGCGGCGACCTCTGGACCGCGGGCGAGATCGGCCACGTGGTCGTCTATCCGAACGGCCAGCCCGGAAGCCGCAAGCTCGAGGAGTTCTGCAGCCGCACCGGCATGGTGCGCTCGCTCACCACGCTTGCGGGCCTGCATCCGGATTCGCTCTTCAGCAAGGCGCTCGCCAGGCACCTGGAGGATGGCAAGGTCGGCCCCATGGGGAGCGGCGCCCTCGCCGAGTGCTACCTGGCGGGCGACCCGCTGGTGTGCGATGTGGTGAATTCGGCCGCCGACCTCCTCGGCTGCACCATCGCCAACTGGATCACCATGATGTCGATGCGCACGGTGGTGCTCGGCGGCGGCGTCTCCGAGGCGCTCGGCAAGCCGTACCTCGAGCGCGTCGAGGAGTCGGTGCGCCGCCACGTCTTCCCGTCGGCGCTGGCGCCGAAGGTCAACCTGCGCCTCACCAAGCTGAAGGACGATGCCGGCGTGCTGGGAGCGGCGATGCTCGCCTGGCAGGCGCTCGGCTGAACGCAGCCTTCTGCGGGACCGTGTCAACGAACGAAAGCGGCCACGGCAGATGCCGTGGCCGCTGTGCTTCGTGGATGCAGCGTTCGCTGCTGCGTGCGCGCCGTCACTTGCGGTTGGCGGCCGCCATGCGGAAGGCCAGCTTCAGCGACTCCAGGTAGATCCAGACCAGCGTGACCATCAGTGCGTAGGCGAAGTACCACTCGTACTCCTTGCTCACGCGCGAGGCCACCGCGTTCTCGATCATCTGGAAGTCGATCACCAGCCAGAGCGACGCCACGATCAGGATGAAGCCGTTGATGGCCACGCCGACCCACGCGCCCTGGCCGCCCTGGAGCGCGCTCTGCAGGCCGAGCCCCGGGATCTGCACACCGAAGAAGCCCAGGATGAAGGCCGCGAGGTACATCAGGCCAATGCCCATCGTCAGCGTGGAGATCACCGCCACGAAGGTGCCGGTGGGCTTGATGAGGCCCGCGCGGTAGCAGATGAGCATGGCCGCGGTGATGGCCAGGGTGATGACGAACGCCTGCATGCCGAGCCCGCCGAGCGTCGTGATGCCCCGGCTGGCGAGCACCGCGTCCAGGAGCAGGGCCATCACGCCGAGCATGGCGCCCTGCGTCACGCTGTAGAGAGGGGCGCACCAGTACGCGCGCTCCGGCTTGCGCCAGAGGGCGAAGAAGCAGACGAGGCTCGCCACCAGGGAGCCGATGAAGACACCCAGGATCGCGCCGTTGCCCACCGCGCGCACGAGCGCCGCGCCGCCGACGCCACCGACGATCGCCAGCGACACGGCGAAGGCCGTCTTCTGCGCGACGCCTGCAACCGTGGCGGGGTTGGCGACGGGACGCGCGTGCGAATCTGCCATCAGCTGGTCATCTGCCAGCACCGGATTGGATGAACGGAGTTCAAGCATGGTGAGGGGATTATAGCCCGCCCACCGCGCATCAGCCGCGGTCAGTAAATCCGTACCCGGTGACATATGCACCATTTGCCGGCATGGGCAAATG
Source organism: Phycisphaerales bacterium (assembly GCA_044233905.1). Classification (GTDB taxonomy): domain Bacteria; phylum Planctomycetota; class Phycisphaerae; order Phycisphaerales; family SM1A02; genus UBA966. The sequence continues at coordinate 4,569 of JBIIJH010000141.1, read as the reverse complement.
GTGCATATGTCTCCGGGTACGGATTTATCTCGCCTTACAGCACTTCCGCGGCCAGGCTCGCCAGCTCGCTGCGCTCGGTCTTGGAGAGCGTGACGTGGCCGGCGATGGTCTGGCCCTTCATGCGCTCGATGGCATGCGCCAGGCCGTTCGATGCTGCGTCGAGGTACGGGTTGTCGATCTGCCCGATGTCGCCGCACATCACGATCTTGGTGCCGTCGCCCACGCGGCTGATGATGGTCTTCACCTCGTGGGGGCTCAGGTTCTGCGCCTCGTCGACGATCATGAACTGGTGCGGGATGCTGCGGCCGCGGATGTAGGTGAGCGGTTCCATCACCAGCTTGCCGGTGGCCATCAGCTGGTCCATGCGCTGCTCCGCGCTCTTGCTGTCGGCGTCGCCCTGGGTTCCGCCGGAGCGGGTGGAGAGGAGGTAGCCGACGTTGTCGAAGATCGGCTGCATCCACATGGAGAGCTTCTCGTCCTTGTCGCCGGGCAGGTAGCCGATGTCGCGGCCGAGCGGCATGATGGGCCGCGCCACCAGCAGCTTGTCGAGGCGCTCCTCCTTGATGACCTTCTGCATGCCCGCGGCGATCGCCATGAGGGTCTTGCCCGTGCCCGCGGGGCCGATGAGCGTGACCAGCTTGACATCATCGTCGAGCAGCAGGTCGAGTGCCATCGTCTGCTGCACGTTGCGTGCCATCACGCCGTAGACCGGCTTGCGCGGCCCGGTGACCGGGATCAGGTGGCCGGTGTTGCCGAGCACCCGCGCCAGGCCGGTGTGGCCGGGGTCCGACTTGTCCACCAGGATCACGAACTGGTTGGGAACCAGCGATTCCACGTCGAGCTTCTCGCCGTCCGGCGTGCGGGCATCGAGCCCGGCGAGCGCCGTGCGCGGAAGCTGGCGCTCCTGGTACAGCGAGTCGATCAGGTCGTTCGAGACCTGCACCGTGCAGTACCCCGAGTGCAGCCAGTCCGCATCCACGCGGTCGGCCTCGAAGTCCTCGCAGGAGATGCCCAGCGCATCACACTTGACGCGCGCGTTGATGTCCTTGGTGATGAAGATGGTGCGCAGCCCGCGTGCCTTCAGGCCGGCGGCGACGCTCAGGATCAGGTTGTCGTTCTTGTCGAGCTCCAGCCCGCGCTCGCCGGTCATCGGCTCGACGCGCGCCACGCGGATCATGCCTCCCTGCTCGTTCCAGCGGACACCCTCGAAGAGGTGCCCGAAGCTCCGCAGCTTGTCGAGCGAGCGGATCACCTGGCGGGAATTGCGTCCCGTCTCGTCGTTGTTCTTCTTGAACTTGTCCAGCTCCTCGATCACCGTGAGCGGGATGACGACCTCGTGCTCCTCGAACTTGAAGATCGACTGCGGGTTGTGCAGCAGCACGTTCGTGTCGAGCACGAAGTGCTTCTTGGTGGCCGTCGCTCCATGGGCGGCGGACTGCTGGTTGCTTCGGGCCTCGGACGCGTCGCGGGCGGTGTGACTGGTCAACGCGCGATCCTCTGGATGTCGGGGCCTGTGGCCCCTGGGGTGCTGTCCGGCCTTGGGGCCGGCGCCTTCGGGCCGCATCCGTGCGGTCCGTACTGCTGTGGTGAAGGTTGCGGTATGCGGAGCACCCCGTCAAGGGGTTTCCGGACGATTGAACGCTACTCTTGCCGTTCATGGCCCGTCAGCCCGCTCGCCGTCCCCGTCCGCAGGCCCCCTCGCCCCGCACCCGCCGGGAGGTCCGCTCACCCGCCGGCAAGCCATCCACCATCGGGGCGCTCGCCCAGGCGATGGAGGGCGTGGCGCCCGCCCGGCTGGCCGAGTCCTGGGACAACGTGGGCCTCCTCCTCGGCGACCGCGCCGCGCCGTGCGGTCGGGTGCTGGTGGCCGTCGACTGGACCGCCGCGGTGCTCGAGGAGGCGCTCGCGCTGCGCGTCGACGCCGTCGTCAGCTACCACCCGCCCATCTTCGATGCGCTGAAGCGCCTGTCCTCGGACGACCCGAAGCAGCGCTCGCTCCTCGACGCCGCCCAGGCCGGCATCGCGCTGCTGTCGCCGCACACCGCGCTTGACGCCGTGAAGGGCGGTGTCAACGACTGGCTCGCCGAGGGCGTCGCGGGCGGTGCCGAGGCCATCGCCCGGAGCGCCGGTTTCGAGCCGCTTCGCCCGGCGTCCACGCTTCCAGACGGCGAGGCGTTCAAGCTGGTGGTGTTCGTTCCCGCGGAGGCCTCCGCGCGCATGCGCGAGGCGCTCGCCCAGGCGGGTGCCGGCGCCATCGGCAACTACGACCACTGCACCACGCGCGGCGACGTCACCGGCACGTTCCGCGGCGGGCCGGGCTCGGATCCCGCGGTCGGCACGCGCGGGAAGCTCGAGGAAGTCCGCGAGGAGCGCATCGAGACCGTCACCTCCGCCGCGCGCCTGCCGTGGGCGGTTGCCGCGCTGCGCGCCGTGCATCCCTACGAGGAACCGGCATTCGAGATCCATGCGCTGTCCGCACGCCCGTCGCTCGACGAGGGCGCCGGCCGGCTGCTGACGCTGCGCGCGCCCGCCACCGTGCGCGAGATCGCCGCCCGCCTCCGCCGCCATCTCGGCACGCGCCGCATCGACTGCGCCTGCGCGCCCGGTACCGAAGGCGCACGCCATGCGCGCATCGCGCTCTGCCCGGGCGCGGGATCCTCGTTCCTGCCTGAGGCCGCGGCGCGGGGCGCAACGCTCCTCGTCACCGGCGAAGCACGTCACCATGATCACCTTGCCGCCATGGCGGCCGGCGTGACGCTCGTACTCCCGGGCCACACGCAGACGGAGCGTGGCTACATGCCGATCCTCGCGCAGCGACTCGCGCGCACGCTTCCCGGTGTCTCGTTCACCACATCGCAGGTGGACCTGCCGCCCGTCACCGACGCGTCGGGGCGTGCGGCACCGGGACCAGGCGCGCGGCCGCGTCGGCCACTTCGCTGAGGCGCCTCACGCTGGCGTCGGCACCGATGGCGGCGGCCAGGCCGGGGTCGAGCGCGAACGGCCTTCCGCCCACCAGGAGCGCCACTCCTGCGCACTCCGGTGAGCCCTTGAGCGCACTCGCGAGCTCCATCATCGAACGGATCGCGAGGTTCGTGCCCGCGCCGGCCACCACCAGGTGGAACCTGCTCGCCGGGTCGGCGGACGCAGCCTCGAGCGTCATCACGATCTGGGAGCTCGGCATGTCCGCGCCGAGGAATTCCACGTTCCAGCCGTCGAGTTCCAGCAGGTCCGACGCCATCCGGATGACGAGGTCATGCATGTCCCCGCCCACCGCGAAGCACACCGCGCGCCGTCCGTCGGCGGGCTTCGCAGCCGTGGCGGCGCGCAACTGGGCAACGATGGTCCGCGTGGCGGCGGTGCAGAAGTGCTCGTCGGCGATCGACGCCTCCTGGACGTGCCACATGCGGCCCACCTCCGCGAGCGCCGGCGTCACGACCTGTTCGTAGACGGCCGAGAGCGTCATGCCGCCGCGCAACGCGTCCATGGCGAGCTTCGTAGCCTCTTCCGCGTCGCGCTGCAGCAGGTTGAGGAGGTAGAGGCGTGCCAGCGTGGCGTCCCGCGATTGCTCGGCGAGCAGCCCGCGATCATCGGAGCAGGGGCTCGCCGCCGCCTCGTTCGCGGCAGCCGTGAAGCGCCGCGCACGTTCCTTCACGGCCTCGGGCAGCTCCGCGTCAAGCGCTGCGGCGATCGATGCAAGGTGGTTGCGGATGTCGTCCTCCGGCACGTTGCGCGCGCGCAGTGCCGCGATGGACCAGGCCGCGTGTCCACCGTAGAGCTGCGGACGGTCGCAGGCCATGGCCTCGACAAGCTGCGCAAGCCGCGACGCGGCCTCGGTCTTCCAGATGCGCCGTCCGCCCGGACCGTAACGCTCGTCCATGGTGGGGTCGCCATCGAAGTGCGCATCCACGGCCAGGTCGGCCAGGCCGCGGCGCAGCTGGTCGAGTTCCGAGGCGTGCTGGCGCGCGAGTGGGTCCATTGTGGTGGGATTCGCGTGGCACTGCGTGCCGGATTCGCCCGGGCGTTGGCAACGAAGCCGGGGCGGGGGTCAGCCGGCACAGCACGTCCGTCCAGCGCTTCCGTGATGCCGGCTCAGCCGCGGTAGCGGCCGAGGACCATCGAGGTGTTGTGGCCGCCGAAGCCGAACGAGTTGTTGATGGCGAAGTCGAACGTGGCTTCCTGGGCCGTGTTGGCCACGAAGTTCAGGTCGAAGCCCTCGTCGGGATTCTCGAGGTTGATGGTCGGGGGCAGGACGCCCTCGACGATCGCCTTCACGGTGGCCACGGTCTCGATGGCGCCGGCGCCGCCGAGCGTGTGCCCGGTGACGCTCTTGGTGCTCGACATCGCCAGCTTCGACGCATGCGCGCCGAAGAGCGACTTGACCGCCATGACCTCGGCCTTGTCGCCGAGCGGGGTGCTGGTGCCGTGTGCGTTGATGTAGCGGATGTCCGAGGCGTTCACCTCGGCGTCCTTCAGCGCGAATTCCATCGCCTTCTGGGCGCCGCGGCCCTCGGCATCGGGCGCCGCGATGTGCGACGCATCGCCGGTGACGCCGAAGCCCAGGAGCTCCGC
>JBIIJH010000031.1:0-21460 GCA_044233905.1 Phycisphaerales bacterium | reverse complement strand
CGGAGATGTCGCACTTCACCGACAAGGTGGATCCGTGGATGCTCGCCACGGCCATCGCCAACCCGAACCCCGACTTCCGCGCCTTCGTTGCGCCGCTCTTCGTGGCCATGGCCATCGACAACCGCTGGCTCCTGCGCGAGGCGTGGGCGTGCATTGCCGCGCACCCCGAGTACCCGCAGGACGGCCGCGTGCTCCTGGCCAGCGAGGCCACGGACCCGAACCTCCGCGCCATGCTTGCCGAGTTCGACGCCCTCCCGCGCCTCTCCGGCCCGGCGGGCACCGTGCTCGACCTCTCCGACGCATCCACCCTCGGCGCCGTGCGCGATGGCTGGATCCGCGGCGGATGGAAGGACGCCGGTCTCTGGCCCGCGAACGACGCTCCCGCGGACGTCATGCGCCGCATCTTTGCCGAGGAGATCGGCACGCACCTGCGCGCGGTGATCGCGCGCGCCCGAGGTTCCGTCCAGTGAACGCCCCACGCGCCGCCATCCTCTCCGTCGGCGATGAGCTGGTGCTCGGCACCACGCTCGACACCAATTCCCGCACGCTCTCCGCCGCGCTCCGCGAAGCCGGCCTCGACGTGGTCGAGCACCGCACCGTGGCCGACGACCGCGCGGCCATCGCGGCGGCGATGCGCGCGCTCGCGTCGTCCGTGGATGTCGTGATCTCCACCGGCGGCCTCGGCCCCACCGACGACGACCTCACGCGCGACGCGCTCAACGACCTCACCGATGCGGGCGGGCCGCAGATTGAGGACGCAGTGGCGCGCACCGACCTCGACGCATGGTTTGCCGGCCGCGGCCGGACCATGGCCGCCATCAACCTGCGCCAGGCGCTTCGGCCGAAGTCCGCACGCATCGTGCGCAACCTGGGCGGCACCGCACCGGGCCTCGCGGCGACGCTCGGTGCATGCCGGGTCTTCTGCCTGCCCGGGCCGCCGCGCGAGATGATCCCCATGTTCGAGTCGGACGTCCTGCCCGCGGTGCGACCGGCGGGTGCGCCGGCGATCGCCAAGCGCACGCTCGGCACGTTCGGCATCGGCGAAAGTGCACTTGCCGAGCGGCTCGGCACCCGCATGACACGCGGGCGCGAGCCCGCCGTCGGCACGACGGCAAGCGGCTCGGTGGTGTCCATTCAGGTGGTGGCGCGCGGCGCCGACGCCGCGGCACGCGCCGATGCGGAGATGGTGGCGTGTGCGGGCGACGCTTCGCCGTATGCGTTCGGTTCCGAGGATGCCACGCTTGCATCGGCACTCCTCGAGGAGTGCCGCGCACGCGGCCGCACGCTTGCGGTGGCGGAGAGCTGCACGGGCGGCATCGTGGGCGGAATGCTCACCGCGGTGGCAGGCTCGAGCGACGTCTTCCTCGGCGGCTGGATCACCTATTCGAACGAGATGAAGTCCGCGCAGCTTGGCGTGGACCCGCAGCTCATCGCCCGTCACGGGGCGGTGAGCAGGGAGACCGTGCTGGCCATGGCCGCGGGCGCGTGCGCGCGCTCGGGGGCGACGCTCGCGGTCTCCGTCAGCGGCGTGGCGGGCCCCGGCGGAGGCAGCGCCGAGAAGCCGGTCGGCACTGTCTGGATCGCCGTGCACGATGCGGTCTCCGGCACCGGTCACGCGCGTCGCTTCGAATACCCCGGCATGCGCGACATCGTCCGTGACCGCACTGCCAAGACCGCGCTCCAGATGGCGCGCTGGATGCTGCGTGGCGAGGACGCCGCCATCCTGTGGGAGCGCACATGACGGGCGGCACCATCGACCCGCAGGCACGTCCGGTCGGCACGGTGACCTCGTTCATCGGCGTCGGCAGCAACGTGGGCGATCGCGCGGCGCACATGGCGTTCGCGTTCGACGCCCTCGAGCGGGCGCCGGGCATCCGCCTGGTGCGCCGTTCCACCATCCATGAGACTGCGCCGGTCGGTCCTTCGGGGCAGGGGCCGTACCTCAATGCCGTGGTGGAACTGGCGGTCGGGCTCTCGCCGGTGGAACTCCTGGCGACGCTCCTCGAGATCGAGAGGCTGCGGGGGCGCAATCGCGCCAACGAGATCCGCTTCGGCCCGCGCACGCTGGACCTCGACATCCTCACGTGGGGCGCGGCCGAGCCGGGCCGCGCGCGCATCGATTCGCCCGGCCTGGTGGTGCCGCATCCGCGCATGCACGACCGCGCCTTCGTGCTGCTTCCGCTTGCGGAACTTGATCCCGCGATTGCGAGCCGGGCAGCAGCAAGCCCCGTACACTTCGACCAGTAGGGCGCTGGCCGTATGCCGGTGCCCCAAGGAGCACCCCATGCGCACGTTCGCGTCCCTCGGCATCGCACTCGCACTCTCCCTTTCCGCGGCGGCAGGGGCCCAGGCCCCCGCGACTGCCTCACCGACCCGTATCCAGGGCGAGGTCGACCCCAGCACGGGCGCACCGAGCCTGATGCCCAAGGGTGCGTCCACGCCGTCCAAGGGTTGGAGCGACGCAGAGAAGTCCGACGCCGCCGTCCAGCGTGCCAACACCGTGCTCACCGCGGTGCAGCGCGCCTACCAGTCCGCCAAGCAGCTCTCCGACCGCGCGCGAATCACCATCGCCATGCCTGCCGGCGTGCAGGAGGAGGTCGTCGACCTGACCTTCGGCGCAGGCAACGACGTGTCCATCCGTGCCGGCAGCGTGCAGATGCTCGCCGTCGGCGACACCGCGTACTTCGTGCCCAACGAGCCTGCCGACAAGTTCATGTCGCGCAAGATGGAGGGCAACGCCTCCAGCACCTTCGCGGCCATGATCCCCGGCATGTACGTGCCGACGCCGCACCTGGCGCTTCGTCAGCCGCTTCCCGGTACCAAGACCGTGGACGCGTTCTCGGTGGGCGTGATGAAGGGCGCCGCGGTCAAGGGCTTCCGGGAATCCCCGGGCATCCAGGAAGTGCTCCTCGCCGGCGACGGCTCCGAGGCCGTCGTGACGATCGACGCGGCCACCGAGTTCGTGCGCTCGATGTCCATCCTCTTCACGCCCGAGGGACTGCCCGACGGCGTCAAGATCGGCTTCGACATCCGCATGACCCCGTCCGACGCGCCGCTCGAGAAGCCCGTCGCGTTCGACGCCGGGAAGCGCACCGCCGTCTCCAAGGTCGAGGACCTCTTCGCGCCGCCGCCGGACGACGAGGTCCCGGGCATGACCGTGAAGGAAGGCCAGCCCGCGCCGCTCGCCACGCTCACCACCATGGACGGCAAGTCCTTCGACCTCGCATCGCTTGCCGGCAAGGTCGTGGTGATCGATTTCTGGGCCACCTGGTGCGGCCCCTGCCGCAAGGGCCTGCCCCTCCTCCAGAAGTTCGCAGACGAGACGAAGTCGAACGACAAGGTGGCGGTCATCGCCGTCAACGTCTGGGAGAAGGAGAAGGGCGACGAACTCACCAAGAAGGTGACGGAGTTCTGGTCGAAGCAGGGCTTCAAGATGCAGGTGATGCTGGACCCGGACGCGGCGCTGATCGGCAAGTACGGCTTCCAGGGCATCCCGGCCTGCATCGTGATCGGCCCGGACGGCAAGCTCCTGACCACGCACATCGGTTACGACGAGGACATGCCCGCCAAGCTCCGTGCCGATGTCGCCAAGGCGCTCGGCACCGGCAAGTGAACAGCGCCACGCCAACAGCACCGCGTGAACCCACGTCCGTCCCGACTCGCAGCCGCCAGGTGACACCCTCCCCGTGATCTCGCTTCCGCAGCTCGAAACCGACCGCATCGCCGCACAGGCCCGCGCGCGCATCGCCGCAGGACTCTCCGGCATCGGTTGCGCGGACGTGCGTGCCGACCGCGCCGGGCGCATGCTCTATTCCACGGATGCCAGCCCGTACCAGGTGGACCCGCTCTGCGCGGTGGTGGTGCGCGACGTGGACGAGGCCATCCGCGTGGTGCAGTGGTGCGCCGGCAACGGCGTGGCCATCATGCCGCGAGGCGGCGGCACCAGCCTGAACGGCCAGAGCGTGAACGAGGCCGTGGTGCTCGACATGGGCGCGCATTGCCGACAGGTGATCTCCATCGACCGCCACCGCGGCCGCGCGTGGGTCGAGCCCGGCGTCGTGATCGACCGCCTGAACGCTGACCTCGCGCCGCTTGGCTGGATGTTCGCGCCGGATCCCGCCACCAGCAGCCACAACGCCGTGGCCGGCGCCATCGGCAACAACTCGGCCGGCGCGCACAGCATCATGTTCGGCCGCACCGTGGAGAACCTCCACGCGCTCGACGTGGTGCTTGCCGACGGCACCGTGCACCGTCTGGAGGAGGGCGCCTGCGACCGCGACCCCGCCCAGCGCCGCATCGCCGAGGCGATGCGCGCGGTGCTCTGGCCGCTGCGCGAGGAGATCCGCGCGCGCTTCCCGCGCATCCTCCGTCACGTGGATGGCTACAACTTCGACCTCTTCCTCGACGGCCTCGAGCGCTCGACGCCCGGCACCTTCGACCGCGTGAACCTGGCGCACATCGTCTGCGGCTCCGAGGGCACGCTCGCCACCATCCTGGGCGCGGAGATCAAGCTCGTCCATACGCCGAAGGCAAAGGGCCTGGCCATCATGGGCTTCACCTCGGTGGACGAGTCGCTTGCCGCGCTCGCCGCGATGCTCGCCACCAAGCCGGCGGCGGTCGAGATGGTCGACGAGGTCATCATCGACCTCGCGCGCGCCAACCGCGAGTACGCGAAGTACGTGGAACTCATGCCGCGCCCCGAGGGCACGGAGCTCGGCGCGGTGATGTACGTGGAGTACTTCGGGCAGTCGCAGCAGGAGGTCGAGACCAAGCTCCGCGAGCTGCGCGAGCGCCTCCCCAGCCAGCCGATGGAGCAGTACACGGACGCCAAGCGCATGGCCGAGGCGTGGCGCCTGCGCAAGGCCGGCGAGCCGCTCCTCCATGGCGTGCCGGGGCTGCGCAAGCCGCTCGGGTTCGTCGAGGACACGGCGGTCGACCCGGCGAAGCTTCCCGGATTCATCAAGGAATTCAAGGCGATCCTCGCCACCCACGGCACGCAGGCCAGCTTCTACGCCCACGCAAGCGTCGGCTGCCTGCACATCCGGCCGATGCTTGCGCTCACCGATCCCGCCGACCGCGAGCGCATGATCCGGATCGGCGAGGAAGTCACCGACCTCGTGGTGCGCCACGGCGGCGCGCTCAGCGGCGAGCACGGCTCGGGCCGCTCGCGTACCGCGCTCCAGCTTCGCTACTTCGGCGAGCCCATCTGCCGCGCGCTCGCGCAGGTGAAGGCCATCTGGGACCCGGCCGGCATCATGAACCCGGGCATCAAGGTGGACGTGGCGCGCACCGCCATGCCCATCGAGGACCTGCGCATCGCACCCAACGGCGTGCAGGTGCACCCCGAGGCCAAGGAGACCTTCTTCAGCTACGAGAAGGAGGATGGGTTCGGCCACGCGGTCGAGATGTGCAACGGGGCGGGGCTCTGCCGTCGCCTGCAGGGCACGGTCACCATGTGCCCCTCGTACCAGGCCACGCTCGACGAACGGCACTCGACGCGCGGCCGCGGCAACCACCTGCGGCTTGCCATCACCGGCCAGCTCTCGCTCGACGGCGCCGCGGTGCACGGTCACGGCCGCGCCGGTGCGCATGGGCACGCCGACTGGAACCAGCCCGACGTCCAGGAAACGCTTTCCCTCTGCCTCAGCTGCAAGGCCTGCAAGAGCGAGTGCCCGTCCAACGTGGACATCTCGAAGCTCAAGGCCGAATACACCGCGCAGGGCTATGCCGCCGCCGGCCGCGTGCCGTTCAAGGCCACGGTCTTCGGCCGCGTCCGCGGGAGCAATCGCTTCCTGTCGCGCATCTGGCGCCTGGCCAACCTGGCCAACCGGCTTTCGTTCGTGCGCATCATGCAGTCGTGGGTGCTCGGCGTGGATGTCCGCCGCTCCATGCCCGCATATGGCCCGGCCCTCGACCGCTGGTACGCCGCACGCGGCAGCCGCGCTGCGCCCGGCGCACCCGCCGTGGTCCTCTTCCCGGACTGCTTTGCCATGTACAACGAGCCGCGCATCGGGCAGGCGGCCATCGAACTGCTGGAGGCCTTCGGCTACCGCGTGGTGCTTCCCACGCTCGGCTGCTGCGGACGTTCGCTCATCTCCACCGGCATGCTGGCCGAGGCATCGCGCGAGTGCCGTTCCACCGCCGAGGGCCTGATGGCCGTGGTGGAACGCGAGCGCGCCGTGGCCGTGGTCGGCTGCGAGCCGAGCTGCATGAGCGCCATCCGCGACGACTGGACCGAGCTCCGCATGGGGATCGACGTCGCCAGGCTCCGTGCGCTGGCCGCGCAGAGCTTCATGGTGGAGGAATTCCTCGAGAAGCGCTGGGATTCGCATCCCGCGCGCCCGGCAAAGCCGGCCTTCGCGCCCGGGCCGCTCGCGCTCCACGCGCACTGCCACCAGAAGGCGCTCTGGGGCGCCGAGAGCAGCGCGGCCATCCTGCGCCGCTACTTCGGCACCCAGCTCGAGGTGCTCCAGACCGGCTGCTGCGGCTTGGCCGGCAGCTTCGGCTTCACCGAGGAGCGCTACGACCTCTCCATGAAGATCGCGGAGCAGGGCGTGCTGCCTGCCGTCCGTGCGCGGCCCGACGCCACGCTCTGCGCGCCCGGCACCAGCTGCCGGCACCAGATCCACGACGGTGCGGAGCGCGAGGCGCTGCACCCGGTCGAGGTGCTGGCGCGCGTCCTCCTCTGAGGAGAAGCGGCTAGAATCCCGCCGATGGACACCCGCCCCAGCAGCCCGATCGCGCTCGCCCTGGAAGACGCCGCCGGAGAGGTGGACATCCGCGGCACCCGCGTCCTGGTGGTCGACGACAACCCGCAGAACACCGAGCTGGTCCAGGCCTACCTGGAGTCGCTCCCCGTGCAGATCGCCACCGCGGTGGACGGCCTCGATGCCATGGCACAGGCCGAGCGGTTCAAGCCGGACCTGATCCTCCTGGACGTGATGATGCCCAAGATGTCGGGCTTCGAGGTCTGCCAGAAGATCAAGCAGAACCCCGACCTGCGGGACACGGTCATCATCATGGTGACCGCGCTCCACGAGGTGGGTGATTTCGAGCGCGCCGTCGAGTGCGGCTGCGACGATTTCCTCACCAAGCCGGTCAACAAGCTGGAGCTGGTCACCCGCGTCCGCAGCCTGCTGCGGGTCCGCGTCCTCAAGCGCATGCTCGAGGACCTCAAGCGCGCCCGCGCCTGACGTTCCGCCGCCGGACTTTCAAGCCAACCCGGTCCAGCCGCCGATCCCATGGAAGCGGCGGAGCCGCACCGTGCCCGGACGTCGGGCCAATCGCAACCAGCGCAGGATGCCCGCACGGTCGCCATGAGGTGCCCCGATGTCCGACGCCACGACCGCTTCCTCGTTCGCATTCGCCCAGCTGCCGATGACCCAGCTGCCCATGACCAAGAGCCAGGTCGTGGAGCAGATCCGCACGTTCAACGTCTCCGCGCCCCGCGAGTGGCTCGAGTCCTTCGACTTCAGCGCGCTGCAGGGCTACCTCGCGCGCCTGCGCACCATGGTGCGTCACCGCGGCACCGCCGACAGGTTCTTCGTGACCACCGGCTCCGACGATTTCGCCGCGGCCTGACGGGCGACACCTGACGCCATTCGGCACCGGCGCGCCACGCGTCAGCCGTCGAGGTCGATCACCTTCATCGAAACCAGGTCCTGGACGTCGATCAGCCCAAGCGGGCGGCCTTCGCCATCGACCACCGGGATCTCGTCGAGCCGTCGCTCGCGGACAAGCTGCACTGCATCGCGCACCAGGGCGTCGGAGGCCAGGGAGCTTGGGCGTGCCGTCATCACTTCCGACACGCGCTTGGTGAGGAGTGCCGCTCCCAGCTCGTTCACGCGCCGGCGGAGGTCGCCGTCCGTGAAGATGCCGGAGAGGCGCCCCGCGGCATCCACGATCACCAGCGCACCGGCACGGCGGCCGGAGCCGGTGGTGCGCAGGGCGTCGGCCACGGTGCAGTCCTCGCGGACGGTGTTCAGGGTTTCGCCGACGCGGAAGCGCAGCACCTCGGTCACGCTCTTGAGGCCGGCGCCGAGCGTGCCGCCCGGGTGGCGGCGGTGGAAGTCGTCGGCCGCGAAGTTGCGGCGGCGGCTCACGGCCAGCGCCAGCGCGTCGCCCATGGCCAGCATGGCGGTGGTGCTCGCGGTGGGCGCCAGGTTGAGGGGGCACGCCTCCACCACGTCGCCGATGGCCAGGTGCACGTCGGAGAGACGCGCCAGGTGGCTCTGGTGGTTGCAGCTGATGCCGAGGCGCTTGATGCCGTCGGTGCGCAGGATGGCGGCCAGGTTGACCACCTCCTCGGTGCCGCCTGAATAGCTCATGAGGATCGCCACGTCACCCGTGCGCACGCGTCCGAGGTCGCCGTGCACGGCCTCGCTCGGATGCATGAAGTGTGCGGGGAGGCCCAGGCTCGACATGGTGGCCGCGATCTTCGCGCCGATGAGGCCGCTCTTTCCCATGCCGGAGATGATCACCTGCCCGCTGCAGCCGTCGAGGAGCCCCACGGCCTGGTCCCAGTGTCCGGCGTCCTCGCCTGCCGCGCGGGTGGCGGTGCGGCGGATGGCCTCCGCCTCGGCAAGCATCGCCTCGGAAATGAAGGCGGTTTCGCTGGCGTTCCGGTCGGTATGGGCCTTCGGGGAGCCGGTCATGCGGTGAGTTTACCGGGACCCGCGGTACGCTCCCGGTGTGGCACTCCAGGACGATTACCAAGTACGGCTGAACAGTTTCCAGGGGCCGATGGACCTCCTCCTCTTCCTGATTCGTCGGGCGGAGGTGGACATTGCGGACATCCCCATCAAGGAGATCACCGAGCAGTACTTCGCCTTCCTGAAGCAGCTGCACACCATCGACATCGACGTCGCCGGCGAATTCCTGGTGATGGCCGCCACGCTGGTGGAGATCAAGAGCCGCACGCTGGCCCCCGCGCAGAAGCGCGCCCCCGGCGAGGAAGGCGAGGGCAGTGCGCTCGACGACAGCGATCCGCGCTTCGAGCTGGTCAAGCAGCTCCTGGCCTACCAGAAGTACCGCACCGCGGCCGACGAACTGGCGCGCCTGCGTCAGGAGTTCGCACAGCGCTGGTCCGTGGGCGGCCGCGGCGCCACGCTCCCCGAGGAGCCCGAGCGCGAGTACGACATGGACGACGTCCACATGCTCGACCTCATCGAGGCCTACGAGCGCATCGTCCAGGGCATCGACCTCTCGCGCGTGGGCGACCACCGCGTGGAGTATGACGACACGCCCATCTCGCTGCACCAGACCGACCTGGTCGACCGCCTCGACAACGCCCCCGAGAAGCGCATGAGCCTGCAGGACGTCTTCAAGGGCCGCACCCGCGGCGAGGCCATCGGTCTGTTCCTCGCCATGCTCGAGCTCGCCCGCGAGCAGAAGATCGGCATCAAGCAAGACAAGATCAACGGCACGATCGACATCGAGCTGAACCTGTCCTAAAGCTCGACGTCCCCCGCCACCCGCCCCCAGCGCACCCGCCCCCAGCGCGCCCGCCCCCAGCGCGCCCGGCCCCAAGCGCGCCTGGCCCCGCAGCCGAAAGAGGCACTCGCACCAAGCGAGTTGTTTTTGCGCAGCAAAAACCTGTCTGAGCGACTGCGAGTGCCTCTGCAGGCGAAGGGCGCCAGTAAGCGAACAGCGCAGAAGGCAAACTCCGCCCGCAGGCGAACGCCGCCAGTACCCGCGATCAACCCGCAATCGCAGCCAGAAACGTCTCGCCCAGATCGGCCAGCTTCTTCTCGCCCACGCCCTTGACGGTCGCGAACTCCTCCAGCGTGCGCGGCTTCCGCGCCGCCAGCTCCAGGAGCGTCGCATCACTGAAGATGACGTACGGCGGCACGCCGCGCGCCGTGGCCAGCTCACGCCGCAGCGAGCGCAGGCGGTCGAAGAGGTCGGTGTCCACTTCGTGCGCGCCGTGGACGGCCTTCGCGGTGGCATGCTTGCGCCCGCGGCCGCGGGGCGGGGCACGCAGGGGCACTTCCAGCTCGCCGCGGAGCGCGCGACTGCCCTCGGCGGTCAGCACGAGCACCGGGTGCTCGCCGTCGGTGCGTGCCAGGAGCCCGTGCTCCACCAGCTGGAAGACGTAGTTGATGAGCGTGCTGCGGTCCTCGCCCTTGAGCGCGCCGTAGGTGGGGAGCGACGCGTGCCCGCGCCGGGCCACGTCCTCAGTCTCCGCGCCGCGCACCACGTCTGCCACGTAGGCCGCACCGAAGCGCTGGCCCGTGCGCACCACGGCGCTGAGGAGCTTGCGCGCCACGGTGGTGGAATCGGGTGCCATGCGTACCTCGCCCAGGCACACGTCGCAGGCGCCGCAGTTACCGCCATCCGGTGATCGATCATCGCGCGCCGCCGCCGCATACTGCTGCCCGAAGTGCTCCACGATCCACCGATGCCGGCAGACCGGGCTCGCGGCCAACCGCTGCATCGCTTCCAGCTGGGTGCGCCCCTGTTCCACCGAGGCATCGAGCGCCTCGTAGGCCTCCTCGTCCGCTCCGGACTCGTCAAGCCGGGCCCGCGCCTCGTCGGCGCTGCCGTCGGTGATCGAGTTCCACTTCACCACGTCGGCGTAGGAGTGGAGCAGCACGCACTCGCTCTCCAGCCCATCGCGGCCCGCGCGACCGGTTTCCTGCTGGTAGTGCTCGATGCTCTTGGGCATGGTCATGTGCACCACGGCGCGGACATTGCTGCGGTCGATGCCCATGCCGAAGGCCACGGTGGCAGCCACCACGTCGAGCTTCTCCTCGGCGAAGGCGTCCTGCACCTTGGCGCGCGCCTCCGGGGCCATGCCCGCGTGGTAGGCGCCGGCCACGAAGCCTTCCTTGCGCAGGAACTCGGCCACGCCCTCGGTGTCCTTGCGGCTGAGGCAGTAGACGATCACGGCGTCACCGCGGTGGCGGCCGAGCACTTCCAGGAGCTGCCGGCGGCCATCGACGCGCGGCTCGATCCGGTAGATGAGGTTGGGGCGGTCGAAGCTTCCCACCAGCCAAAGCGGGTCGCGCAGTTCCAGCTGGTCCACGATGTCCTGCTGCACGCGCGGCGTGGCCGTGGCGGTGCAGGCGTGCAGGCTTGCCTGCGGGAAGGTGGCGCGCAGGCGGGCCATCTGCCGGTATTCGGGGCGGAAATCATGGCCCCACTGGCTGATGCAGTGCGCCTCGTCGATGGCAATGGCGCGCACGCCCACGGTGCCGAGCCACGCGTCGAAGCCCGGTGCGAGGAGCCGCTCCGGCGACACGAAGAGAAGCCGCACATCGCCCGCCCGCACGGCGCGGCGCACGTCGTCGCGCTCCTCGGCCGTCATGCCGGAGTGGAGCGCCGCGGCGGGGTAGCCGTTGGTGCGCAGGCCGTCCACCTGGTCCTTCATGAGGGCAATCAGGGGGCAGACGCAGACGTCGATGCGCGTGTCGCCGGCGCGTGCGGCCGCAAGCGGCGGCACCTGGTAGCAGAGGCTCTTGCCGCCGCCCGTGGGGAGCACCACCAGGCTGTCGCGGCCGGCAATGCCCGCGGCGATGGCCTCGGCCTGCAGCGGCCGCAGCGCGTCGAAGCCCCAGATCCGCTGGACATCGTCAAGCACCGCCGGGTGAAGCGCGGGCGCTGGGCGCCCGACAGCATCGAACCCGTGCGCCTCCTGCGCGGGAATGGGCGGTTCCGTCCGCATCGGGGCAGTGTAGGGGTGTGAATCAGCACCCCTTGGATTTCAGGCGGAAAGTCGGTGCCGTGCAGTTCGAGCGTGAGTTGCTTCGGGCTCAGGAGCGGGGCGTGCGACCCGAGCTGCGGCGGTGCTGAGTGGAACTTCCGCCGAATCCGCGCCCGGCGCGCAGGGCGTCAGTATGGTGAAGCACGCACCAGATTCTTGCAATTTTACTTGAAAGGTAAAGATAGCATGATAGCATTTCGTCCAATGGCCCAACTCATCGTCCGCAACCTCGAGGATGACATCCGCAACCGGCTCCGCGCCCTGGCCGAGCTTCACGGCTGCAGCATGGAAGAGGAGGTGCGGCAGATTCTCCGTGCTGCGGTCCTGTCGGGTGACGCCCGCCCCGCGCGGGTGACGTTGGGCACGCGCATGTCGGCCCGCTTCGCATCGATCGGGCTGACCGACGAGCTCGCGCAGCTTCCACCCCGGAGCGTCGAACCGCCGAGCCTGGGCCAATGATCGTCCTCGACACCAACGTGCTCTCTGCGCTCATGCGCGCGGAGCCGGACCGTCCGGTGGTTCGCTGGCTCGATCGCCTGGCTGCGGAGTCGATCTGGACCACCAGCATCACCGTCTTCGAGGTGCGGTTCGGGCTCGCGGTGCTCCCCGCAGGCGAGCGCAGGGCTGCGCTTGAGCACGCGTTCGACCAGGTGATCAGCGAAGACCTGCGGGGGCGCGTCCTTGATTTCGATGCGGGCGCCGCATCCGTCGCCGGGGAGATCGCCGCGAAGTTGCGTGCGCTCGGCCGCCCCGTCGACATGCGTGATGCGCAGATTGCGGGCATCATCGCGGCCCGCCGCGCCACGTTGGCCACGCGCAACGTTCGTCACTTCGTGGATGCGGGGATCCCCGTGATCGATCCGTGGAATTCAGCCGGCTGACGTCCGCAACCGCCTCACATCCCGCCCGCCAGGATGCTCACGATCCTCTCCTGCAGCGCCTTGGCGTCGCCGACGCCGTTCTTGGCCTTGGTGAGGTCGTTGCACAGGATGCTGAACGTGAAGCGCGGCGTCTGGCCGGGGGCGCCCACGAAGCCGCTCAGGCAGCTGACGCCGTTGATGTACCCGGTCTTGCACGGCACGAACACGCGGTTGGTGTCGAGGTCCTTGAAGCGCTTGGCCACGGTGCCGGTCTTGCCCGCCACGGCCAGGCTGCCGATGAACGCCGGGCCCACCTTCGGATCGATGGCGATGGCGCGCAGCCACGCCGACACCAGGTTCGGGGCCACGCGGTTCTCCTTGCAGAGCCCGCTGCCGTCCTTCACCACCAGTCCCTTGGCAGCGGTACCGGCGCCAAGGGCGGCGTCCACCTCGGCGGCGAGTGCCGCGGCGCCGTTCTCCCACGTCCCGGACTTCCCGGAGCGCTTCGCGCCCATCCGCTTCAGCAGGCTTTCGGCGTACATGTTCTGGCTCTCGGTATTGCACTGGCGCACCACGGCAGGCAGGGCGCGGGTGAACGGCTGCCCGACGGGCGTGCCCGCGGCGGCGGCATCGGCCCCGGTGGCAACGCGCGTGGCGCCCACCGTGATGCCGGCGGCGGCCATCCGCTCGCCGACGTAGCGGGCGAAGAAGCTTGGCATGTCATGTACGCACACCGCGATCGGTTCCGCCGGCTCCTCCTTCACGTTCCCATTGAGCGTGAACTTCCATGGGTCGTCCGTCCGTCCGATCCATACGCTCTGCTTGGCCTTGGCATTGGCGCCGGCCTTGTTCTCCACATCGAGCCACGGCGCTGCGGGCGTCCATGCGGTGACGCGCGGTCGCCCGCCCGTCATCCCAACCTTTGCCTGCAGGAGATTGACGTTGAACTCCAGGCCACTGACCTCCGCGCAATACGAATTGGAAAGCTGGTCCTCGGGCCACCCCGGATGCGTGAACTGCCGGTCGAAGATCCGGTCATCCACCACCAGCTCGCGCACCTGGGTCACGCCGGCGGCCTTCGCGGCCGCCACCCACGTATCGATGAGCTCCTCCGCCGTGAGTCCCACGAGCGGCTTGCCCGCGGGGTCGAGGTACGGCATCTCCGGATCCCCAAGCGACGGATCTCCATCCCCCACCACCGTGAGTCGATCGCCGCTCCGCAGGAGCTGCGTGCGATAGACGTAGTCCGTCCCCAGGACGCGCAATGCCGCGGCCGTGGTCAGCACCTTCATGTTGCTTGCAGGCACCATCAGCGTGGAGCCGTCGATGTCGGCCACCAACGCCCCGGTTCCCACCTCACGGACGCTGACGCCCACCTTCACCTTCTTCAGGTCCAGGCCACTCACCACGACCGCCGCCTGGATCGAGGCGGCGAGCGAAGGAGCGGCCTGCTGACGCGCGGCAGGTTTCGATGCCCGCTCCGGACCAGCCGCGCAGGCGGGCAGGGGGGTGACGAACAGCGTGGCGGCGGCCAGTGCCAGGAAGTGAATCAACTTCATCGATCGACGCTCCATGTCGGTGGTGTTCCGACGGAGCATATCGGTCAACGATCGGCGGACCCATGGAAGAATCGTCCGCCGACCTCGTGCCTGGGCGCCCCCCTCCGGGCGCCCAGACACGCGACCACCGCATTATCGCGTTCGCTGCCTTCGTCGCGTACCCGCCGCACCGGCAAGCGCCACCAGCGCGCCCACGGCCGGCGCCGGGATGGCCGCGGCCGGCGAACCCGTCACCATCAGGCTGTCGATCGACCACGCACCGGTCGAGCGGTAGGCGCCTCGCCCGGTCGTTCGGTAGCCGATGCCGTTCGGGTCGGTGATGGCCACGATGCGCAGCCGCAGGTCCTCGCCTTCGCCCACGATGCCCAGCGCCGAGAGGTCGAAGCTGAACTGCGCGTACTTCCCGGTGGTGGTCACCTTGAAGATCCCTTCGCCTGCCAGCCCGTCGGTGGTGAAGCTGCCGTCGCCCACGGCGTACTGCAACTGCCCCCACGCACTGGCACGGGCGTCCACCTTCTGCTTCCACGAGACACCCAGGTCCTGGAATCCGCCGCCCGCCACGGTGAACTCGATGCCTTCACGGCCCGAGTCCGCGCCGGTGCCGGAGCTGTCGAAATCCCGGATCCGCACCGCGCGGTCGGTCTTGCTCCTGGTGGCTCCCCGGTCCCAGCGCGCGGTACTGGTGTTGACCACGCTGCCGTTGCCGGCGCCGTTGTCCGAAGCCAGGCTCATGCGGTCCATCGACCACTGCGCCACCACGGCGCCGTTCGCTGCGCCGGCTGCCGCCAAGGCAACCGCCGCCGTCGGCAGCATCCGTGCCGCAAGCGTGGCGTGATTCCCCATCATGTTGCAGTTCCCACATTTCATGTCAGTGTCCTCCTGGTCGATGCTGCGGCGTTTCTGCGCCGCGCTGCACTTCGCGTCACCATTTGTAAGGCCGAATCGCAGGACTTCAACGATGTTCGCTCGCGTTCGATTCGCGTCGCGTGAATCGTTCGCGCGATGCGCGGATGCTTCCCTCGCGAATCGATGCTTGCGTTCGCAATGACGCGCACGGCGATGCATCCGCGCAGGTGCATCGATCATCGATTGCACGACACGCGCACCGACACCACGGAAAGACGAAGCGGGGCGCCGCGAACGGCGCCCCGCCATCAAGCAATCATCGCAGTGCGTGTCTCGTCAGCGACGGCGACGCGCGCCCAGGATGCCGGCGATGCCGAGCAGCGCGAACGCGCCCGGTGCCGGGATCTGGCTGAACTCCTGGCGCACGAACGAGCACGAGGCAAACCCGCCGTCCGTGTTCGCGAAGAACTTGAGGTTCTTGTTGCACTGGAAGGCACGGTAGCCGTCTGTGCCGAACTCCTTGCACCAATCCCTCACCTCCGAGTACTGGATGCTCGGCGGCGGGCCGAAATTGTTGAACACGTTCATGTTGCCCAGGAGCTGGCCGGTGTCCACCGCGTACACCGTCTCCGCCACGCGGGCGAACGATCCGGTGCCGCCCGAGGACCCGTTGAACGACAGCCCGGTATCGCACAGGCGGATGCCGCGGGCGTAGTACTCCGGGAGCACCTCCACCGTGTACTGCAGGTTCATGTCCTGCACGGTCTGGTCGTTGATGCCGCCGTCGACGAACGGTCCGGTGAGGTCGAACGCGATGTTGTTGAGGCCGTACTGGTTCGGCGCCAGGATCTTCGCGGTGACGTCGAAGTTCTGGATGTTGAAGTTCGGCGTGGTGACGTACTCGAAGGTGAACATCTTGTCGCCGATGATGAACTTCCGGTCGCTACCGGTGGCCATCAGGGCGCCGAGGTTGATCGTCTCGTTGTTCTGGAGAACGACCACGGCGTTGGCCGCTGCGGAGAAGAAGAGGACGCCGGCCGGAATGATGAGTGCGAGTGTCTTGTGAATCTGCTGCATCGTGAGCTCCTTGCTGTCTGCCCGTCCAATGTCTCCCCGCAACGTGCGTGGCGCAGTCATTGGGCGGCAGGACGGGGATGGTGCAGCGACACCCCCGCGCATTCAATGGCGTGGAGCGCTTCCGGCCGATCTTCGATGCTTTCGTGCGCGCGGCACGGGGAACTCTCCCGTGCGCTGCGCGCGATGCAGGGAAATCACCCGCCCCGCAGGCGGATCACCTCGTTGACATCCTTGTCTCCTCGGCCGCTCACGTTGATCACCACGATGGCGTCCTTCGGCAGCGTGCGCGCAAGCTGCACCGCCGAGTGCACGGCGTGGCTCGTCTCGAGCGCGGGGATGATCCCTTCCTTCTGTGCGAGGAGATCGAAGGCGGCAAGCGCCTCCGCATCGGTGGCGGCCACGTACTCCACGCGGCCAGCGTCCTTCCAGTAGCTGTGCTCGGGGCCGACGCCCGGGTAGTCGAGGCCCGCGCTACAGCTGTGCACGTCGGCGGTCTGTCCGAAGGGGTCCTGCAGCACGTAGCTGAGCGAGCCGTGCAGCACGCCCGGCGTGCCGTGCGCGAGCGGTGCGGCGTGGTTGCCTGCGCCCGGCCCGCGCCCGCCTGCTTCCACGCCCACCAGGCGCACCGCGGCGTCATCGGCAAAGGGCCAGAAGATGCCGGCCGCGTTGGAACCGCCGCCCACGCACGCCACCACGGCGTCGGGGAGACGTCCGTAGCGCTCCAGGCACTGCGCGCGGCATTCGCGGCCGATCACGCTCTGGAAGTCGCGGACGATCATCGGGAAGGGGTGCGGGCCCACCACGCTACCGAGGATGTAGTGCGTTTCCCCCACCGAGCCCATCCAGTCGCGCATGGCCTCGTTGGTGGCGTCCTTCAGGGTGCGGCTGCCGGTGTTGACCTCGTTCACCGTGGCGCCCATCAGGCGCATGCGGAAGACGTTGAGCGACTGGCGCCGCACGTCCTCGGAGCCCATGTAGATCTCGCAGGGCAGGCCGAAGTGCGCGCACGCGGTGGCCGTGGCCACGCCGTGCTGCCCGGCGCCGGTCTCGGCAATGATGCGCTTCTTCCCCATGCGCTTGGCCAGGAGCGCCTGGCCCATGGTGTTGTTGATCTTGTGCGCGCCGGTGTGCGCCAGGTCCTCGCGCTTCAGGACGATCCGCGCGCCGCCCGCGTGGGCGGTCAGGCGGGGTGCCTCGGTCATGGGCGTGGCCCGGCCCACGAAGTCCCGCAGCAGGACGTCGAGCTCTGCCTGGAAGGAGGGGTCGGCGCGCGCTGCGGCGTAGGCGGCCAGGAGTTCCTCGAGCGCGGGCACCAGCGTCTCGGGGACGTAGCGCCCGCCGAAGCGGCCGAAGCGGCCACGGTCGTCGGGGACGGAGCGGGCGATCGAGGGAATGGACTTCGCGATCGACATGGGTCTCTCCTCGTGGCGTGCGTCCACGACGCGGTCCGGGCCGGCAACATCCGCACGGCCCCGATCGTGAGCCTTGGGGAATTGATCCTAGGCTGCGGGTGCGTCCGGCGCGGGAGCGCGGCGGAACAGGGCAGAAACCGGGCCGCTCAGGGCGTAGCCCGTCATGGCGATGGCCAGGGATTCATGGAACCACCAGACGGCGATCGCCACCACCATCATGGCGGCAGCCACGGTGGGAATGGACTTGCGGCCCTTCAGGTAGCGGTTGACGAAGTGCGGGTAGCGCACGCGGCTCACCATGGCGAACGCGCACGCCAGCGTGGCGGCCGGGATGATCAGCGAGCTGGTGGCGCCGAAGCCGACCGGAAGTTCGTCCTTCCACGTCACCAGCACCAGGTGCTGGTGGAGGAGGGTGAGGCTCGCCACCGCGCCGCCGGCGCCGGGCGAGGGCAGGCCCTTGAACCAGCGGTGGTCGTCTTCCGCGGCGCTGGCGGTCTCCACGTTGAAGCGCGCCAGGCGCAGCGCGGTGCAGCAGATGTAGATGGCAGCGATCGACCAACAGAGCCGGGCGTACAGGCTGCCGGCGTCCGGGCCGAGGATCGTGGCCTGCTGGCCTTCACCGGTGCCGCCGTAGTAGACGCTCACCAGGCGCAGCATCATGAAGGCCGGCGCCACGCCGAAGGTCACCACGTCCGCCAGTGAATCGAGCTGTGCGCCCAGGTCGCTGGTGGAGCGCGTGAGGCGCGCGAGCGAACCATCCACGGCGTCGAACGCCATGCCGAGGAACACCAGGACGCCGGCCACGGTGAGCGGGTGCCAGCCGAACGGCGTGGGGCCGCCGCTCTCGCCGGCGCGCGCCGAGTAGTAAATGGCCGCGAACCCGCACACCAGGTTCGCGAGCGTCATCATGGTGGGGAGCACCTTGACGCCAGGCAGCGGCTTGCCGCTGCGGCGACGGAGCCGGCCACGCATGCCGCGCACGCGGCCACCGGTACCGGTCTCGGTGCCGTGGTCGTCTGCGGTGTTGATCGGTCGGCGTTCCTTCATTCGTGGCTCACTGCGGGCAGTCCCTGGGGCGCTCACGGCCGGCTTGGTTTCATCGGCTCCGCTGCAGGATCCACTGGAAACGCAGCGCCGCCGAGGTGGGGCATCAGGACCAGCACGGTACGGCGTGCCGGCGTGCCCGGGCGCTCCGGCGCCGCCAGGAGCGTGGCAGTGCCGAGCGTGGTCACGCGCGCGCCGATCTTCCCGGACGCGGCGGGTGCGGCGTCCGGGTTGGGCGGCCCCACGAAGTTCGCCGCAGCCTCCGCAGCCGCCGCCGCGCCGGCATCGGTCTCCACGAATCCCGCGGGGTCGCAGGTGAGCACCCACGCGGTGCCGCGCTGCAGCTCGAGCCGCGATGCGCAGCTGAGCACCACGTCGCCGGCCAGGCGGTTGGCGTTTCGCACCAGGCTCGACTGCAGCTCGCCGGTCACCAGCTGCGGCACCATCTCCACCTCGATGCGCGTGCCGTCCTCCATGGGGACGGGCCACGTGCGCGCCATGATGCGCGCGTTGGCGCCGGGGCGCTCGCGCGCCACGCCGTCGATCTCCACCATGGAGTTGCCGGTGGCCACGCTGATGAGTTCGCGCCAGGTGGTGGCGGTGCCGAGCCAGGTGCGGATGTCCATGGCGCTTCCGCCCAGTGCTGCGCGCAGCGATTCCATGCGGTCGGCGCGCACCGCGCACAGGATGAATCCGTTGCGGCGCAGCGCCAGGTCGTCGGCCGCCGCCACCGCGGGTTCCGCATGGGCGCGCAGCGCGTCCTCCACGCGGCGTCCGTCGTCGGTCACCTGCCAGGTGATGACCTCGAGCCCGGTCTGGCCCGCCGCCACGGTGGTGCGTGCGCGCACCACGCGTCCTTCGATGGGTTCCTCGCTTGCCTTGGCGGCACCCGCGCCGCCGCCTGCACAACCGGCAAGCAGCGCGCATGCGAGCACCCCGGCCGCCCGCCGCGCCACGGCTGCGGCGCGGGCCGTGCTCACGCCGTGGCCTCGTCCGGCATCTCGTTCATGCGGTCGATGAAGCGGCGGATGTGTCCGAAGCCGCGCTTGGTGTGGTGGAACGCCACGCGGGGCAGGTGGACATGGTCGTCCTCGCCCTCGAGGGGCTGCATGTGCTGGTCCACGGAGCCGCTCTTCACCAGGTGCGAGAACTCGTCGTTGAGCTGCTCCACCTGGCGCGCGGAGAGGGCGCGCTTGACGCGCACCACGTAGGTGTCTCCGATGTAGCGCGAGCTGTGGTAGCGGCGGTAGAAGCGCAGCACGCGGTCCACGGCGTCGGCGGGGCTCGAGGCGATCTCGTAGAGCGACGTGTCCTCGGGCGAGATCCATCCGGCTTCCACCAGGTTGTGGACCACGCCGGTTTCCCAGCGCTTCCAGAAGCCCTTCGGCTGGCCGTCGGGGCCCGCGCCCTCGACCAGCACCACCGGCATCGGGTGGCTCTTGCCGGTCTGGATCAGCGTGAGCGTCTCGAAGATCTCGTCCATGGTGCCGAAGCCGCCCGGGAAGCAGGCCACCGCGTCCGAATGTGCCAGGAACATCAGCTTGCGCGTGAAGAAGTACTTGAAGTCGATGAGCTTGCCATCGCCCTTGATGATGTCGTTGGCGTTGGTCTCGAAGGGCAGGCGGATCGACAGGCCGAAGCTCGACTGCCGCGTCGGCCCCTCGTGGCCGGCCTTCATGATGCCCATGCCGGCGCCGGTGATCGCCATCCAGCTCTCGGCGGCCATCAGGCGGCCGAACTCGCGCGCCGCCGCGTAGTCGGGGTGGTCCTCCGGCGTGCGCGCGCTGCCGAAGATCGAGATCTTGCGCACGCCCTTCCAGCCGTTGAACACCTTGTAGGCATTGCGCATCTCGCGCATGGCGCGTTCCATGATCTTGGCCTGGCCAAGGTCGGTGCCATCGCCGAGGAGGCGCAGCGACGTGCGCACCATGTCCTCCACCAGGCCGTTGCGGCGTCCCGACGCGTGGCGGTGGCCGCCGCCAGCGTGGCGGATCTCCTCGCCTGCCGCATCCACCAGGCGGTCGATCAGCGCAGCCACCTCCGGCCCGAAGGGCTTCGTTCCCGGTTCGTCGTCATTGCCGTGTGCTTCTTCGCCGTGCTTTGCGTGGTTCGTCATCGTGTTTCGGTGCCGTCCTTCGGAGTGTCCGTGGCTTCTGACGTTGCCTGTTCCGTTGCCGCCCCGGCAGCGGGTGCCACCGGCGCCGGCGCAAACACCGGAATCGGCGTCAGCCGCGGCTGCGGGTCGTTCAGCGTACCTCCGACGTCGATGGCGAAGAACTGATCGGTCACCACCCCGTAGAGGTCGCTCAGGATCGGCAGCTTGCCGCGGTTGCGGAAGCGGAGCGCCAGTGCCTGGGTGTCGGTGTTGATCTCGCCTGTTCCCTCCAGCTTCAGCGTTCCCGAGGAGAGGTCGATCTGCCGGAGCGTGATGCGGTTGTTCCCGAGCTCGAAGTCGACGAACGCATCCTCCATGGAGGCGTTGAGCGGCAGCATCAGCTGCGTCAGCTGCAGGAAGCTCATGCCGAGCGGGAACTCCATCATCCGCGCATCGGTCACCGCCATCTTGCCGGAGCCGCGCCGCGAGAGCGGGTCTCCCGCCCGGCCGGCCACGTCGATGCGTCCGCGCAGTTGTCCGTCGCTCCCGGCCGCCGGCTGCTTCGCGTCCGCGCTTGGCGCCTGGCCTGCGGCGACGAATCGCCCGAAGCCGATGTTCGTGCACGCCAGGTGCACGTCCCAGCCATCGGTGCGGTCGAACATTCCTCGCGCCGCGATGCGCCCGCCGTACATGCCCGCCGAGAGGTCCTCGAGGCGCACGCGCCCGGTGTCCGACTCGAAGAGCAGGGCCCCGCTGACGTCGGTGGCGCGCCGTCCGAGCGCGTGCACCTGGTCGAACTGCAGCCCGATGCTCCCGGCAGGCTCGCCGCCCACTGTGGTGATGTCGAAGCGCAAGGCCGTCGA
>JBIIJH010000140.1:0-6385 GCA_044233905.1 Phycisphaerales bacterium | reverse complement strand
GGATTCCACCCGCGGCGCCCGATGTGCCGATGAAACGGGTCGCATGGCGAAGCCGACCAAGTCCCCGAAGTCCGAGTCCGCGAGCACCTCCTTCCGGCTGCCCCGATGGTTCCCCGCGGCCGCCTGCGGCGTTGCCCTCGGTGGCGTCGCCGTCACGCTCGCGCTCTGGGTTCCCTCGCTCTTCAACCAGGCGCACACCGCTGCCCTCCCGGCGCCGATCCGCGTGGTGCTTCGCAACGAGCCAGCATGGCTGCCGAAGGACGAGCGCATCGCCATCGAGCGCGGCGTGGTGAAGTCGCTTGGATCATCGCCGTTCGACCATGACGGCCTGGTCAACGCGCGCGATGCCGTGTCGCAGTGCGGCTGGTACACGGAAGTGGCGCAGGTCCGACGCTCGGACGTTGACGAGGTGATCGTCGACGGCACCTGGGCCGTTCCCTTCGCGCTCGTCTGCGATGCTGCCGGCGAGCACCTGGTGGACACGCGCGGGCGGCTCCTTCCCCGCAACTATCCGGCCGGCCGCGGCCCCAAGCTCCTCCGCATCAGCGGCGTGTCGATGCCGATGCCCGCCGCATGCGGCACGGTGTGGCCCGGCGACGAGGTCGCCGCCGCACTGGCGATGGCAACGCTCGTGGTCGATCGTCCGTGGCGCACGCAGATTGCCGGCGTCGACGTCTCCGGATGGGCGAAGGACGGCCTTCTCCGCATGCGCACCGACCGCGACCGCGAGATCGTCTGGGGCCGCGCTCCGGGCAAGGAATCCGCCACCGAAGTGCCGGCCGTCCAGAAGCTCGCGGCACTGCAGATGGCCTTCGACCGCAGCGGCCGCATCGAGGGCGGCGCACCGAATGCCATCGATCTGCGCGGCGACCTGACGGTCACCCGCTGATCCGCGCGATAGCATCGAGACTATGCCGCTTCCTCGCGGACTCCTCCTCTCGGCGGTGCTGTGGGTGGCCGCATGCTTCCTGGTCACGATCGGCACGCAGGCGCCGATCCAGCCGACCACCGGGGCCTACACGCCCGTGGTGCGAACCATGATTGCCCTCCTGGCCGTGGGCGCCTGCATTGGATGGCCGGTCGCACGTTTCGGCAGCGCGCGCGGTGCGTGGGGCCCGGCGCGCGCACTGCTCGACACGCTCACCGTCCTCACGGTGTTCCATGCGGTGTTCTGGCCGCTCCACCTGGTCACGCACTGGACGATGGGGCAGGCGATCGCGATGGACCTGCTGCTCTCGGGCTGGATCGCCACCGCAGGAGCCTGCGTCGCACTTGGCCTCCAGGGCCGCCATCGCGCGGCGTGGGGCATCGCCTGGAGCGCAGCCATGGTTGGCGGAGCGGCCCTCGACATGGCCGGAGTTGGCACCCCCATTCCGCAGGTCATCGGCCCCTTCGTGGGGCTCCTTCACTTGGCCGACCTGGGTCCGGCCGGCGCAGATCGGGATGCGTGGGCCATTGCCGCGTGGCCGATGATTCTTGCCCTGTTGGCATGGTCCGCGGTGCTGCGGCGCACCCGCGGGGCGCCCCGGGTTGCCCCGGAGGCCCCTGTCCGCTAGCATTTTGCCATGCCTCGCGGCGGGAGTCCCCGCCGCGTGCCGTTTTTGGACCGCCGAGCCCGTGTGGCAACGGCCGCAAGTGGATGACCCCCCGGAGCCACCATGGAGATCATCTCCCCAGCCGACCGCGTCAAGATGGAGCAGCAGCTCAAGGAGCTGTTTGCCCAGCGGCCCGTCATCACGGCCCGCATCGCGGAAGCACGCGCCAACGGTGACCTCAAGGAGAACGCCGACTACCACGCCGCCCGCGAGGAGCAGGGCCTGGTGGAGGCCAAGATCCGCGAGCTGGAGCAGCGCCTGCGCACCGCGCAGGTGGCCGGCGACTCCGCGGTGCCGAAGGACATGGTCTTCCTGGGCGCCACCGTCAAGCTCCGCGACACCGCCACCGGCAAGACCCAGAAGTACAAGCTGGTCGGCAACATGACCGACGACGACGGCGACTACATCGAGGTCACCTCGTCGAGCCCCCTCGGCGTGGCCCTCATGAAGGCCCGCGTCGGCGAGACGGTCCGGGCCGACCTGCCGAAGGGCGAGAAGCGGTTCGAGATCGTCGCCATCTGCGACTGATTCCGACGCCGGCCGCGCCATCGGGCGACAGGTCCATCAGGTGATTCCGGGACAGCAGGTGATTCGGGGCCAGCAGGTGAACCCGGCCCAGACGGCGCACCCGGAGGGCATGACGCATGGACTGGCTGATCGACGAATTCCTGCGCAACGTGCTGGGCCTCGAACGAGTGGCCGACGTGTTCGGCGTGCTCGTCTCCGCGGCCTTCGTGGTCAGCATCCTGCTCTGCGTCCGCGTGGTCTGGGCCAAGGGAACGCGGCCGAATGCGGCGCTCGCATGGATCGCCACGCTGCTGGCCCTGCCGGTGGTCGGCGCCCTGCTCTACCTGATCATCGGCGAGAACCGCGTCGGCGCCATCCGTCGGCGGCGCCACGCACGGATCGTCCGTGCGGGATGCGCGCCGGATTCGGAGTGGAAGGACCCCCGGGTGATCGGCACCTCGATGAGCACGGCCGACACGCAGATGGCGCGCCTCGGCGAGGCCTCCGGCGGCCCGCTGGCGCTCGGCGGCAACCGCGTGCAGCTCTCGGGCGATCCCGCGGAACAGCTGCGCTGGATGGTGGAGGACATCGACGCCGCCGCACGGAGCGCGGACCTCCTCTTCTACATCTTCGAGGACGATGCCACGGGCCATGCCGTGTCCGACGCCCTGGTGCGAGCGGCCAAGCGCGGCGTGCAGGTGCGGCTCCTGGTGGACAGCATCGGGTCGCGCGCATTCCTGAAGTCCGGGCTCCGTCGCACCCTCCAGGCAGCAGGGGTGAGCGTGATCGAGGCGCTGCCCGCATCCATCCTGCGCCTCCTCCTCAAGCGCTGCGACATCCGCAACCACCGCAAGCTCATCGTGGTGGACGGCCACATCGCCCAGACCGGCAGCCGCAACGTGGCCGATCCCGACTTCAAGTCGGGCGGCCGGCTTGGCGCCTCCGAGCCCTACATCGACTCGTGGATCCGCATCCGCGGCCCGGTGGCGCGCGACCTCCACATCCTGTTCCTGCAGGACTGGGAGCTGGACGCCGGCTTCAGCGGGCCCGTCGCCCTGCCCGACCCGCCGAAGTTCCAGCCGGACGGCATCCCCGTGCAGGTCATCCCGTCGGGCCCGAACTTCGAGAACAGCGTGATGCTCTCGCTCGTCCAGGCGGCCATCCAGCTGGCACGCCGCGAGATCGTCCTGAGCACGCCTTACTTCATCCCCGACAGCGCCACGCTCGCCGCACTCGAGGTGGCCGCGCGCCGCGGGCTGCGGGTCACGCTCATCGTGCCGCGTGCCAACGACAGCATGCTCGCCGCGCTTGCCAGCCGGGCCAACTACGCGCGCATGCTGGCCGCGGGCGTGGAACTCTGGGAGCACCGCCACGGCTTCCTGCACTCGAAGACCGTCTCCGTCGACGAGGAGATGTCGATCATCACCACCGGCAACCTCGACCGCCGGAGCTACGAGATCAACTTCGAGACCAGCGTGGTGGTCTACGACGATGCGTTCGCCGCCGAGACGCGGCGGCTCCAGCTCTCGTACATCGCCGAGAGCGACCGGATGGACCCGCGTGCATGGGCAAAGCGTGGCGCGGTGGCGCGCTTCGCGGAGAACCTGTCGAACCTGTTCTCACCGCTGCTCTGAACGGGGTTGCTCTGAACGGGGCTCCTCTGAACGGGGCTGCTCTGCCCCGGAACGACGCATCTCCGTGATGGTGCTGCTTCCGGCAGCGATCCCCAGCTCCGACTGCATCACCGCGTCCGGCCATCGGATCGCCACGAAATCGATGCGCGAGGCGTCGCCGAGACCGACCAGGACCGGCTCGAGCGCCTGGGTTCCGCCACCGCGCCACGGAAGCGCGTCGCATGCGACCCACTCGCCGCCGATCCGCGCGTCCATCCGGGTGCCGATGCCGCTGGAATTGGTACGCATCTCCTGCGATGGGTCGGTGCGGCCGCGGAAGGCGATGGCCGCGTACGGCGAGCGCCCGCTGCCCGGGCCCATCCAGCGCACGCCATCCGCTTCCGCCGCGGCCACGAGCACCGGTCCGCGGGCGTCGACCACGGCAAGTTCCGCGTTGGTGGGCACGCCCGGAATGCGCTCGACGACCCCGCCGAACGCATCCATGACCACGAGCGAACCCACGTCACGGACCACGATGTTCGCGTGGCCGCTGCCGGAGAGATCCGTCACCCAGAGGGCTGCCGCGGCGGTGCACGGCGTTCGTCGCCCCGCCTTCCAGGCAGCGCCGTCGCGCTCCCAGAGCTGCATCGCGCGCTGGCTGCCAGGCTCGCCGTCCACCAGCGTGGCGATGGCGGGCGATCCATCCTCGTTGTGACGGAACGGCACCACCGCGCCCGGTCCCGAGGACTCGAAGGCCGCAAGCGACGCATCGCGCCGCCATGCGCCGGGCCCGTCGTTCTGCCAGGCCTGCGCGGCCGCGCCGGTGGCGGACCAGAGGAGGAGGTCAAGGTCGCCGTTGCCATCCAGGTCGGCGGCCGCCGCGCGGGCCTCGGAGAGCGAGCCGGCGATCGGGCGGCGATCCCACTCGACCGGCTCCCGGGCACTCGGGCGGCCCATGTTCCAGAGCACGCCGGAACCGAGGGGACCCGTGTAGACGAAGTCCAGGTCGCCGTCGTGGTCAAGGTCCGCGCACAGCTGCAGGTCGTCGGCCGGCTGCGTTGCGCCCTGGAAGGTGAACGGCTGCCAGCGGCCGTCCGGCTCCTGGTGCGCCCAGCCGACCCAGACGCCGCCGCCGATGATCCGCGTCGCGGAGTCCACGCGCCCGAACGCCACGTCCACGCGGCCATCGTTGTCGAAGTCGCCCCAGAACTGCCTGCCGCGCCGAAAGGTGTCGATGGAGCCGGGCTCCATCCGCCAACGGCCGCCCGGCAGGCTCCGGACCACCCGGCGCTCGATGCGCATCTCCTCGGGGTACTCCACCTGCGCCACGAAATCGAGCGTGCCGTCGCCGTCGAGGTCTGCGGCGGGCGTGATGGCATGCACCACGGCGGGCGCAGGAGGCATCCCGTCAATGGGCATGGCCGCCAGCGGCGCGAGGATCGGTCCGGTCGGTCGCACCGGCGTCCGCTTCTCCACGGCCGGCAGCACCGCTTCGGCGAGCGGTCCCATGCGCGTGTACGAGAACTCCGCCACGTGGCCGCGCGGGTTGCCCGCGAGCCGCTGGAGCGCGTCCACCGCGCGGGAGGCGGCAGCAGCGTCGCCCCGGCGCTCGGCAACGCGTTGCAGGCCCACGAATGCGCTCCGCAGGAACGGGTCAAGTTCCGCGGAACGCGCGTAGAAGGCCCGCGCGGCGTCCATCTCGCCCTGCCGCTCGCTGCATTCGCCGGCATAGGCCTGCGCGTACGGATCGGTCCCATCGCGCTCGACGACGCGACGGAGGCGCGGCATCGCGTGCACGGGGTCGCCAAGCATCAGGTAGCAGAGCGCCTGGCAGTATTCGGCCCGCATGTCACCCGGGCGATCCCGGAGGATGCCGTCGAGCAGCTCGATCGCCCGCCGCTGCGAATCCTTGCCGGGCTGGTTCATCACCGCGATGGCGTGGTCGATGCGCGGCTCGTAGAGACGCGGACGTGCCTGCAGGACGCCCGCGAACGTGGCCTCGGCCGCGGTGAAGTCGAACATTCCGAGCTGGCCGACGCCGCGGTCGAGCTCGGCGATGGCAGCAGCGTCGAGCGGCAGGTCGATGGCCGCCGTTGCGGCAGGCGCCGGGTTGGAAGACTCGCCGCAGCCGGGCGCCGCCAGGAGCGAAGCCAGTGCCGCGAAGATCCCCATCGCAGTCACGGCGCCGCGCGAGATGCACGCAGACCGAGCGGGCCGCCCCGGCTGCGCAACCGGCAGCGGATGGGCAACGCCACGCGACTCGGCAACCCGGTTCAGTGTGGAATCTCCTTGATCGCGTTCCGGTTCCACGCCGGCACGCGGACGATGATCGGTCCCTTGCCGTGGATCTCGCACTGGCAGCTCAGTCGGCTGGTGCGCTTGATGCCGGGGGCTTCCTCGACGCGGTCTTCCTCGGCCTCGGTGGCCTCGGAGACGGAATCCATGCCCTGCTCCACGTAGACGTGGCAGGTGCTGCACGCCACCACGCCGCCGCACGCGTGCTCGATGTTGATGCCGTGGTCCATGGCGAGCTCGAGCAGCGACTCATGCTCGCCGCCCATCAGCTTCCACTCCGCCTGCTTGGTGCCGGTGAGCCCCTCGGGGTCCTCCAGGATGAAGGTCACGGGGACGATCGGCGGGCCATGATCGTGGTCGGATCGCTTGAGGTGC
>JBIIJH010000030.1:0-21540 GCA_044233905.1 Phycisphaerales bacterium | reverse complement strand
GGATGGTGGGGCTCGCGCCGTGATGGTGGGCGCTGCCGCCGCGCGTCTTCGCCTGGCGCGCGGCCTGCACCATGACCCCAAGGCCTGCCGACGAGACGAAGCTGACTGCCGAGCAGTCGAAGACCACGCGCTTCGTTTCGGGGCCCCACGCCGCGGTGATGACCGCGAGCGTCTCGGCTGAATTGGCGGAATCAAGCCGTCCGGAGAGGGCGACCACGATGCCGTCGGGGATGGTGTCGATGCTGCCTGCCACGATCGAGTTCCGAGGCGTGCAGGCTAGCGTTTGGCGGGCCCGGAGAGGCCACGCCGGATTGTCTGCTTTTGGTTAAGTCAGCTCACTGTTTGCCCCGCCCACGGTGGCGCGAAGGCTGCCGATCGACTCGCGCAGGTTCGCTGCCGCCTGCGAGAATTCGCCGGTGGCCTCGCGGGCGCGGGATGCGTTCTGCGCCAGCGCGTCCATGGCCTGGCGGATCTGCTCGGCGCCCTGCACCTGGCTCTGCATGCCCTCGGTGACCTCGGCGAACCTGCCTTCGACGCTGCCCACCTGGTCGATGACCTGCGTGAGGCGGTTGCCCACCTCGCCGACGTTGGTCACGCCGCGGCGCACCTGCTCGCTGAAGCGGTCCATCTCCATCACGCCGCCGGAGACGGCACCCTGCATCTGGCGCACCATGTTCTCGATGTCGAGCGTGGCCGACGCGGTCTGGTCCGCCAGGCGGCGGATCTCGCGCGCCACCACCAGGAAGCCGCGGCCGCTCTCGCCGGCCTTCTCGGCCTCGATGGCGGCGTTGACGCTCAGGAGGTTGGTCTGGTCAGCCACCTTGGTGATGGTGTCGACGATGGCGTTGATGCTGCTGGCCTTCTCGCTGATCGCCGAGAGGCGCTCCGCCACGTTGGTGGTGGCGGCGGCGAGGCCGTCCATGGTGCTGCCCATGGCCTGCACGCCCGCGCGTCCCTGGGTGGCGTTCTGCGCGGACTCGCCGGCGGCGGCCGACAGCTCCTCCATCTTGCGGAGGAGCTCGGTGCCGGTCGCGGTGATCTCGCGGACGGCCGCGGCGATCTCCACGCTGCTGCTGCCGAAGGTCTGCGCCACCTCTTCCTGCTGGCGGCTGGAACTTGCCATCTGCGTGGCGGTGCTGCTGATGGCGATGGTGGAGCCGCGGACCTCGGCCACCACCCGGCGTGCGGTGCGGACGATCAGTGCTGCCATGACAGCGATGCCCGCGGCACCAACGACCAGGCCGGGCCACATCGAGTCCCACACCTGGCGCATCAGCTTTCCGCGCGGGACCTCGGCCACGATCTTCCAGCCGGACGACCCGACGCGCGCGACGGCGTGGATGTCCTCGACGTTCGTGACCGGATTGAGGGCGCGGCCGCTCGACGGCTCGCCCGTCTTGGAGACCAGGTCGCGCAGCGAGGTGGCCCACAGCGTCTTGTCAAGCGGCCTGCCGGAAAGCCCCTCGAACTCGCTACGGAGCTTGTCGTCACCCGTGGCGTCGCCCGCGGCTGCCGCGACGAAGTTGTCCTTGTCCGTCAGCAGCATGAAGTTGAGGCCGGTGCGCTCCGCGGAGTCCTTGACGTGCTGGCGTCCAAGGGCCAGCGTGCGCGACACGCCGGCCACGCCCACGAACTTTCCGTCGATCACGATCGGGAACACGAACTCGGAGATGAACTCGTTCTCCCGCACGTGCGGCTCGCTGATCACCACGCGGCGGGTCGCCCCGGTGGTCGCTTGCTGCTTCGCCATGGTCCAGAAGTCAAGGGAATCCACGTTGACCATCGGACGAACGAGATGCCCTTGCTCCACGCGGTTCACGTGCGGCACGAACCGTCCCTTGGGGGTCATCGCGACGGACGGAATGATCTCCGGGCCACCGGGCTCTGCACTGCGGGCGTCGGAGTCGTGACCATCGGCGTTCACGTCGTATGCCACGAACACGCCGAAGTCCCGGTTGGAGTTCGCCACCGACTGCAGGTACGACAGGGCGCTGGCCCGGTTGCCGAACAGCCCGTTCTCGAACGCGATTCCCATGGCGTTGGCGGTGGCGCTCGCCCGGCCGTTGCGGGCGTCGACCTCGTTCGCCAGGCGTGCGGCCTCCGCCGTCGCCAGGTCAGCGGCGCTCAACTGTGCTTCCTTGGCGGAAAGGTACGTGTTGCCACCGATGATGCAGAGCACCACGAAGATGCTCGGCACGACGCCGAAGATCACGAACTGACCGAGGAGGCCCTGGCGGAATTGCTGGAGTGGCATTCCGGGAGGATACTGGCCGCCGGGAAGGTAGGGATTTCCCGCGGCAATCAGTGTCCTGTCGTCTGCGGCTCCCGAACGCAGCGGAACCCCACATGCGACATCCCCGTGTCCGGAGGGCAGGACATGCGCGCGGCCACGCGGTAGCTCGCACAGTACGAATCGTTGCAGAGGAACGACCCACCGCGGTGCACGCGGCTGTCCGGCGCATGCGGGTTGCGCGGGTCCATGCTGGCGGGCGGGCCCTGCGGATCGATGGTCACGCCATCGGGGCCGGCGGCTGCCACGTCTCGCACGTACGCATCGGGCCGGTAGCGATCGCTGCACCACTCCCAGACGTTCCCCGCCATGTCGTGCAGGCCGTAGCCGTTGGCGGGGAAGCTGCGCGCCGGGGCGGCGCCCGCGAAGCCGTCCGCCATGGTGTTCACGTCGGGAAAGTGGCCCTGCCAGGTGTTGGCGCGCGACGGGCCGACGGGCTCGTTGCCCCAGGTGTTGACTGCGCCCGCGATGCCGCCGCGTGCGGCGAACTCCCACTCCGCCTCCGTGGGAAGGCGCTTGCCGGCCCACGCGCAGTAGGCCACGGCGTCCTCGTGTGCCACGTGCACCACCGGCAGATCGTCCTTGCCCTCGATCGAGCTGCCGGGACCCGTCGGGTGCTGCCAGTCTGCGCCGGTGGTCCACGACCACCACTGCGCGACGTCGTCGAGCGCCACCGCATTCGCGGGCGGTGCGAACACCAGCGACCCGGGCAGGAGCTTCTCCGGCGGCGGCTTCGGCGTTCCCTCGGGCACCTGCTTGCGGAGCTCCTCCCAGTCGATCGGACGCTCCGCGACGGTGCGGTAGCCGGTGGCCTGCACGAAGGCGCGGAACTGCGCGTTGGTGACTTCCGTCGCGTCCATCCAGAAGCCGCGCACGCGCACGCGGTGCACGGGCTGCTCGTCGTCGCGCGCGAGCGGGTCGGTGCTGCCCATTGCGAACTCGCCGCCCGGGATCCACACCATGCCGGGCGGTGCATCTTCGCCGGATCCGCCGGCGCGCGAGCATGATGCGGCGCATGCCATGGCGGCCGCAGCGAGTACGCGCACCGCGGTGCGTGCGAGGACGTTGTCGTTGTGCGGGCAGCGCATCGGAAAATCGTAGTTGCCGCAGCGTTGTGCGAAACACAACTGGATTCGCCGCGGTGGACCGTTGGATCGCGTCGTGATCGGTGCGCCGGGCAACGTGGGGCGCGGCGCGGCGCGCATCGGTCCGGCACGTGATTCGCTCCTCGGGATCCGCGCGCTGACGGGAATGTTTCCCTGCGGCGCAGGGCACACCTCGCGCTGTCGTCGATTGTCATGCGAACGCATGACGCATCGCGCGGAACGCGCGCGATCATTGTGTGGATCTCCTGCGCTCTTCGTGAAACGTCGATGATCGCATGGTTAGTATCCGGCGCTCCCGCATCATGTTCAGCAAGCTTGACCTTTCGACACCCGACGTCGTCGAGTTCATCTCCGACTTCGATGCCCTCATCGTGCTTGAGGCGCTTCGGCGCGCGCACGCCATCGCGTCGCCGCGGCAGCTCGAAGGGACCACCGGGCTTTCGGCGGGCGTCATCGAAACCCAGCTTGCGCGGCTCGCATCCTTCGGACTTGTGCGGCGCACGCGCGGGACGCGTGGACGCGTCTCGACCGGCTACTCGACGAGCCAGGATCCGCTGGTGCTGACCTTCGATCCCGCGGATCCGCAGTCGGCGCTGCGTACCGCGACCGTTCGCCTCGCGCTGCTCAGCCACGCCGCGCGCATCGCCGCCGCACGAAGCGTTGCCCGCACCACCGTGGGCGTGCTGCCCATGGACGCGAGGCAGTACGCCAGCCTGATGCGCTCGCACGACCGCGTCGACGAGTCGCTTGCCGCGGCGAAGCACGTCGTCGGTTCCGGCACCGGCAACGGCAACGGGAATGGCAACGGCAACGGCCGCGCGCCGCGTTATCGCGTGCAGATGAGCGTCGAGCCGGTGGCGTCCGGCACCGTGGCGCTCCCCACGGTGATGCTGATGCAGCGCGCGGAGGCGGGGCGGATGACCGAGCGCCAGGAACGGCCCGCGCTCCGCGACCTTTCCACGCGCGAGCGCGAGGTGGCCGAGGCGCTCGGTGCCGGCAGCACCAAGCGCGAGATCGCCGAGAAGCTCGGCGTTAAGTTCTCCACCATCAACACGCTGGTGACGCGGATCTACCGGAAGCTCGCCGTCACGCGTCGCGCGCAGCTGGTCAACATCATCCGCAACGGCGGCTGAGCCGCGGGACTTCGCACCCGCCCGGCGCGCATCACTGCACCGGACCCCACGCCGCGAGCATTCTCCCGAGGTCCACGCCGTCGATCGTGCCGTTCCCGTCCAGGTCGGCGGCTCCGTGGCCCGGGCCCCACGCGGCCAGCATCTGCCCGAGGTCGCTTCCGTCCACCACGCCATTGCAGTCGAGGTCGGCCGGTTCCGTGCACGGCGTGTCCAGTGCGGCGCGGTAGAACGCCCAAGTGGATTCGCCGAGTCCCTGCAGCGTCAGTGCGGCGTCGTGCGCAACCCCCGGCACCACGGTCCACCCGTGCGGCACCGCCAGTGCCTGCAGGTGGACGTGGAAATCCTGGTTCGGTGCGAGCATGGCATCGAGCGCACCGACTCCCTGCCGGATCACTGTGCACGCCGCGAGGTGCGCTGCTGCCCGTTGCTCGGCGATGGTCCACGGATGCTGCGCCAGGAAGTAGGCGGGGTCGCTTCCCCAGACTGCCTCGAAGAGCGCGACGCGCTGCTTTGGCGGGATGTCGGTGCCTTTCGGTCCCTGCATGAAATCCAGCTGCATCGGGCCTGCGCCGAGCATCGACACTCCGGCGAAGAGATCGGGTCGCCGCAGCCCCAGGCGACCTGCACCTGCGCCACCCATGCTGAAGCCCTCGATGACTCGGCCGCGCCGCGATGCGATCGTGCGGAAGGTGGCATCGACGTGCGGGACCAGGTCATCGACGACGACCGACTCCATGGGCACCGTGCGATCCTTCGAGTTGCACCACATGCTCGCGCCCATGCCGTTGGGGAACACCACGATCATGGGCGGGATCTTGCCCTGCGACATGGCGCTGCCGAACCAGTTGCTGACCCACGGGATGCCCGCGATCGGGCTCCCGGATCCATGCAGCCAGTACAGCACGGGGAAGCGGCGGGCCGGCTCGGTGGCGTAGGCGGGCGGCAGGTAGGCGTGGAAGCTGACGGTGGCCCGTGCCGCGGGGCTCCAGAACGTGAAGTACTGGACGCCCGTGGCCATCACCGGCGGCGTGGTCCACTGCGCCCCGGCGCCGGATACGGCCGCGAGCGCGATGACCGCAGAGAGGGCTGCGCGGGTGATGGAGCGCCTCGAATGGTTCATGCTTCGCGAGATCGTAACCGTAGCACGCTTCCCGTCGAAACGACGATCGATCGGGATCCCGGGCGGCTTTCCGGCATCAGGGCCCTGCACGCATGTGCGCTCACTCGGGATCGGTTGCTGCCAGCACCCGGATCCTCCGCTCCAGTTCGTTCACCGCACGCTTGCGTGCGTCGATCGCCGAGAGCGTTCCGTATGCAGCTTCCCGCATGGGCACCGCCTGCAGCTGTGCGTCCAGTGAATCGAGGTCAAGTCCGGCGATCGCCTCCACGCGCTGCGCCGGCTTGACGATCCGCGCCTGCATCTCCAGCGCGTCCACTGCTGCGTCCACCGTCTTCAGCATCGCGGCTCGGTCGGTGGTGCAGAATTCGCGGAGCATGCTGCGCGCTTCCTCGCGGCGATCTTCCGGCAGCTCGGCGATGGCGGCCACGATCGCATCGATGCGGACCGTCGGCGAGTCCTTCCGGCCGGACGCAAGCAGCGACGCGTAGGTGGACCATCCGCCTTCCGGGCCCAGGACGCCCGCCAGCTGTTCCGCGGTCCGGCGCTGGAACACCGCCATGCGTGCGCCGGCCTCGACGAGCGTCGCATTGATCAGCGGTTCGGCGATCTGCATCGCCCCGGGCATGCGCACCATGTCGGCGTCGACGCCGGCACGGTTCCTGTACCACTCCGCCGCCATCGTCAGCACCTGCCGGCGTCGCGACTCGGCCTCCAGCACCGCCTCGCAGATGTCCCGCAGGAGCCGCGCACGCTCGGTTTCGTAGCCGGTCAGCATTCCGCGCAGTTGGTCCGGCGAAACCGGGGCACCGGCGGCTGCACGGATTCCCGACTCCAGCATGTCTGCCTGCCAGAAGTCCACGAGCGGCGCGTACGCGAGCGTCGATCGCAGCGCCTGCGCCTGCCCGGCGGCGAGCGCCGCGCGCGCCAGGCTGCCCGCGGCATCGCCTTCGGGCAGGGCAGGGGCGAGCAGCGTGGCGAAGGCATCACGTTCGAACGCAGCGCCTTCATCCCACGCGGCCACGATCTGGCCGTTGCATCGACGTGGGAAGCCGGGACCCGGGTCCGCATCCACGGCGGCGCGTATCGCTTCGGTCAGGGCGGGCTCGGCGGTGGCTCGCCACGTGCCGTAGCCGGCCGTGGCCTGGGCAGCGGCTGCGGTGATCGCCTCCTTGGTGAACCGATCACCGAGGCCGGCGATCGCCAGCGCGCGGTCCATCCGTGCCACGTGCGGCGCGGGCATCACGGAGCGTGCGACGATTGCGGTGACCTGGCGATTAGGCGCGCTGCGTTCGACTGCTGGGTTCGCCGGCGGCGGGGTGGCAGCGGGCGTCGACTGCTGGGTGGCGGCAAGCGGGAGGAGGGCGGCGAGCAGCATGTGCAGCATGGGGCCAGGACCTTTGTGTGCGGTGCGCGGTGCGTGAGGGTACCCGGGCGCGCCCGCGTACTGGCCTCGTCGCCTTGCGGGGCGGGCGGCATGGCGCCGCCCGAGCCCCTCCGGCGAGGGGGCCAGGCACCGTGCGTGCCAATGGCGTCGGTTCGGCAATGGCCTCACCGCCGCGTGCGTGAGCGCGCGGATGGTGAGGATGCCACGTGTGCGCCGTTGCTTACTGCTGCGGCCGCGGTGCGTTGTTGCGGAACCCGAGGTCGCGGTTCACCTTCACCTTGCGGCCGCGGAGCGTGGCGCCGCGCAGTGCGCGGATCACGTGGTCCACGTCGCGCTCGGGGAGCTCGACGATGGAGAACGTCTCGGCGATCTCGATGTCACCGATGCCGCGCGGGTTGACGTTGGCCTCGTTGGCGATGGCGCCCACGAGGTCGGCGGGGCGCATACCCATCTTGGTGCCGGCCGCGATGTAGATGCGCACCATGTCCTGGGCGTTGCGTTCGTTGCCGCCGCGCGGGCCACCTTCGCCTGCGGGACCCTTGTTCCAGCCGCCGGGCTTGCGGGCCGGCGCGCCGGATTCGTTCGGGCCGTCCCCGCGTGGACCAAAGTTGCGCGGTGCGGCACCGCGGGGCGCGAAGCCCTGCTGGCCGCCGCCGCCGTAGCCGCCGCCACCACCGCCGTAGTTGCCGCCGCCGCCGTATCCCGGACGCGGCCCGGCGTTCGGGCGTGCAAAGCTCTCGATCACCGGGATGTGGACGTCGTCTTCCTGTGCCGCCTCGCCGGCGGTGAGTTCGTGCGCCATGCGCACGGCGGCCGCGGCCACGTCCATCAGGTCGAATTCGGCGGCCAGCGTCTCCACCACCACGCGGTAGCCCTCGAGCTCGCCGGCAAGGAGGACGTCGCGCACGGCACCCTTGGTGAGGTCGAGGCGGCGTGCCTTCACGTCGAGCGGCGTGGGCACCGTCGAGATGGCGATCTTCTGGCGCGTGGTCTGTTCGATGTTGCGCAGCAGGCGGTGCTCGCGCGGCTCGGCGATGGTGATCGCCACGCCCTCGCGCCCTGCACGGCCGGTGCGGCCGATGCGGTGCACGTAGCTCTCGGGCGAGGCCGGGACGTTGAAGTTCACCACGTGCGTCAGGTGGTCGATGTCGATGCCGCGTGCCGCGACGTCGGTGGCCACCAGGAGGTCCACCGTGCCGGCGCGCGCCTTCTTCATCACGCGGTCGCGCTCGGTCTGCGACATGCCGCCGTGGAGTGCCTCCACGCGGTAGCCGCGACCCACCAGCCGGTCGGCCAGTTCATCCACTTCCAGGCGCGTGCGGCAGAACACCAGTGCGAGCGTCGGCGACTCGAGGTCGAGCACGCGGCCGAGCGCCGCGATCTTGTGCCCACGCGGGACGATGTACGCAGTCTGCCGCACCTTGGGCACGGAGCCCTTGGTCCCGGTGTCGCGCGGGATGAGGATGCGTGCCGGATCCTTGAGGTGGCGCTCCGCGATCGACGCGATGCGCGGCGGCAGCGTGGCGGAGAAGAGCGCGGTCTGCCGCGTCTCGGGGGCAGCCTCCAGGATCAGCTCGAGGTCCTCGGCGAAGCCCATGTCGAGCATCTCGTCTGCCTCGTCGAGCACCACCAGCTGCAGCGCGCTCAGGTCGAGCGTCTCGCGGCGCAGGTGGTCGAGCGCGCGGCCCGGGGTGGCAACCACCACGTGTGCGCCGCGCTTCAGGCCCACGATCTGGCGGTGGAATTCCTGGCCGCCGTAGATGGGCACCACGGAGGCGTGCAGCCCCTTGCCGTACTTGTGGAACGCCTCAGAGACCTGCACGGCGAGCTCGCGCGTGGGCACCAGCACGAGGGCCAGCGGCTTGAGCGCCTCCGGCTTCATCTTCCCGATCTTCTGCAGGATGGGCAGGGCGAAGGCGGCGGTCTTGCCGGTGCCGGTCGCGGCCTGTCCGAGGAGATCCTTGCCTTCGAGCACGGGCGGGATGGCGGCCTTCTGGATCGGCGTCGGTTCTTCGTATCCCAGCACCGCCAGTTCAGCAAGCAGCTCCGGTCCCAGTCCCAGTTCCTCGAAAGTATCCTTCATCGACGCAGGGTACGCGAAATCGCATCAGGCATGCACGCAACGGTGTCCGCCTGCGCGGGGCGGTAATCATCGGTCGCGGGACGCGTCATCGCGCCTCGAGCGCACGCTGGGCGCGCTTCGTCCGTGGAATCATGCAAACGTCGGCAGC
This sequence comes from Phycisphaerales bacterium, assembly GCA_044233905.1. Taxonomy (GTDB): domain Bacteria; phylum Planctomycetota; class Phycisphaerae; order Phycisphaerales; family SM1A02; genus UBA966. Next base: position 12,276 of record JBIIJH010000030.1, on the reverse strand, counting down.
TCGAATCCCTTGCGGTATTCGCGGCGCACGATCGTCTTGGTGGCTTCCTCGTTGTTGGTGAAGGTGAGCGATGCCTTGTCCCAGCGCAGTTCCTTGCCCGGGAAGCGCGCGGCCTTGCTGCAGAGGAGGCCCGCCTCCGCCATGCGCACACCGGCGGAGAAGGGCGTCTGCACGAACGCGTCCGGCTTGCCGACGATGCGGTCCACCCATGAATGCCAGTGATTGCGCTCCTTCACCTCGCCCTGGCCCGGGATGGTCTTCCAGTCGACGGGCTTGCCGTCGCGCCAGACCTGGATGTTGCCCTCGGGCTCCACGAGCAGCACGCCGCCCTCGCAGACCACCAGGGTGCCCGTGCCCGGCCAGTCGCCGGCCGGCAGGCCGAGCGCCGCGCGCGACGGGGCCTGGCCCTTGTCGCAGTAGTGCACCGGGAAGATCGGCTTCGCGAAGCGGTCGCCGCTCACGTTGTAGGTGAGCGTGGATGCCACGTGCTGTGCGTGATAGAAGTCCGATGGCGTGCGCGTGTGCGACACCACCGCCAGCGGCGATGCGAGGTCGTAGGCAAAGATGAGCACATCCAGGAGGTGCGTGCACCAGTCGCCGAGCTGGCCGGTGCCGTAGTCCCAGGAGCTGCGCCAGCGCAGGCCGATCAGGCCTTCGCGGCACGGCGCGTCCTGCGCGGCGCCGAGCCACAGCGGCCAGTCGACGTTGGCGGGCGGAGCGATCGGCGCCTTGAGCCCGCCGTAGTAGAAGTAGCCGTCGCCCTGGTCCGGTGGGCCGCCGATCCACACGTGCGCCTCGATGGCCTTGCCGAGGAGTCCGCGCCGCAGGATGTCCACGGCATGCTGGCGTCCCGTGGGCCCCATGCGCTGGTTGCCGACCTGCGTGACGAGCGCGGGCCGCGCCTTGATGGCGCCTTCCATGGCCGCCACCTCGGAAAGCTGCTGCACCAGCGGCTTCTGGCCGTAGACGTGCTTGTTGGCCTTGAGCGCGCTCATCATGATGAGCGCGTGGTTGTGGTCCGGCGTGCAGACCACCACGCCGTTGAACCGGTCCGCGTACTTGTCGAACGCCTCGCGGGAGTCGCGGCAGGTGAATGCGTCGGGATGCTCCGCCGAGACCTTCTTCAGCGCCTCCGAGTCCACGTCGCAGAGCCCGGTGAAGACCACGTCCGCGTGCGCCTTCAGCTGGCTGCGGTCGGCGGGCGCGATGCTCCCCTCCACGCCCACCTGGAGGAGCTGCACCTTCCCGAGCTTGCCGCGGAAGACGCGGCGCGGCGCCACGGAGGGCAGGGCGAAGGCGCTTCCCGTCAGCAGCGATCCGGCGGCGATGCCCCCGGCAGCAAGCGCGGTGTTGGCGATCATCGAGCGGCGGTTCAGCATGGCGTCCTTTGGTGGTTCGTGCGTGCGCGGCGAATGCTAGTTGGCCGAGTCCGCAAGCCATCGCTCGAACTCGATCTCGTCGCGGACCTGGATCCCGTGGAACCCCAGGAGCGGGAGGTCGGTGATGACGGTGCGCACGCGGTCGACGATGCCCTTGTGGAGCGTGCAGAAGCACCAGCCTTGCCGCTGGTAGAAGCGCATGGCATGGGTGTTGTCGTTGGTGGTGGTGAGGAAGATGCGCCGGCATCCCGCCGCCCGCGCGTGCCGTTCCGCGGCCGCCAGGAGCGCGGCGCCCACGCCGCCGGCTGGCATGCGGCTGCTCAGGGTGATCACCTCGCACTGCCATCCGCCCGGATCCATGTGCATGGTGACGAGTCCCGCGAACGCGCCGTTCACCTCGGCCACGAAGCCAGGCAGCGCATCGGCCTGGTGCATCCTGCCGAGCGACCAGATCTGCGTCGAGTGCCAGTGGGTCTCGAGCTCGGCTTGGATCTCGGGGAGGTCACGCGGCTCGATGGGGCGGATCACGGGGGCCATGATCGGAGCGTAGCGGTGGTCCGTTCGGGGGAGGCATTTCGTCGGCGCACCGAGCGCTGCCGATTGCCCCCAAAAAGGGAGTAGGCCTCGATCTCTCGAGGCCACACTCCTAAAGTCGCCTGTCTTGATGGCGTTCTCGGTTCCCGCCGAGCGCGCCCCAGGCATTCGTTGGACCCTCAGAATTCCCCTCGTCGGATCCAACTCGTTGTTCGTCGACGGGTTCCCGTCCGTCTTCGAACTTGTCTGGCCTGCAGGCGGGTTCCCGTCCGCCGTTCGGCCTCTCAGATCCGTTCACTGGTTCCCGCCAGCGTTCGGTTCTGCCTTCCTCACCCATACAAACGAGAACCGTGGTTGCCACCCATCATGCCTCGGCGGGAAATTTCACTTTCTTCCTCCAAGTACGCTTCCGGAGTGCCAGAAGCCCCTTTTCCCCCTTCCCAGACGCCCCAGAGCCCATTGGAAGTGTCCGTCACGGGCCTCCAGAAGGCCTTTGACGGCAAGCCCGTCCTGAAGGGGGTCAACCTGTCCATCCGCAGCGGCGAGCTCCTGGCCATCGTCGGGGGGTCCGGCTGCGGCAAGACGGTGCTCCTGAAGCTGATCATGGGTCACTATCCGGCGGACGCGGGCCAGGTTTTGGTGGCGGACCACGAACTCCCGCCGGACGCCTCGGGGGGTTCGCCGCTCCTGGACATCGGCCACGTCTCCGAGAAGCAGCTCGACCAGATCCGCATGCACTGGGCCATCGTGTTCCAGCGCAACGCGCTCGTCAGCGGCGACGTCTTCGAGAACCTGGCCGTCCTTCCCCGCGAGGTGAAGGCGATGAAGAACGAGGCGATCCTCCCGCTTGCCCGCCAGGCGCTCGTCGACGTCGGGCTTGATCCCGAGCTCGTCATGCACCGCGACCGCGAGGAGCTCTCGGGCGGCATGGCCAAGCGCGTGGCCGTGGCCCGCGCCATCGTCATGGATCCGGTGATCATCCTGTACGACGAGCCGACCGCGGGCCTCGATCCCGAGATGTCGGCGCAGATCCAGGAGCTGATCGGCGCCACGCACCGTGCGCAGCCGGCCTTTGCGGCAAGCCATCCCGGCGTGCGACGCACCAGCATCGTGGTGACGCACGACACCGAGCTCCTGCGCCGCCTCCGGCCGCGCATCGTGATGCTGCACGGTGGCACGGTGCTCTTCGACGGCACGTTCGACCAATTCGTGGCAAGCCACGACCCGCACGTGCGGCCCTACCTGGCGCAGATGCCCGGCCTACATCTCAACGGCGCAACCGCCTGATCCGGAGCTGCGCGCTCCGCCCGCACCATGCGCCCCGCGCAGTGCGGGCGTACCCTTCGCGGCATGAAGAACAAGGGCGAGATCGTCCGCGACTGGCTGCCGCGCTACACGGGGCGCAAGCTCGAGGACTTCGGGCAGTACGTGCTTCTGGTCAACTTCTCCAACTACGTGGAGCTCTTCGCGGAGCGCTTCGGGGTGCCCGTCGAGGGCCGCGACCGCCCGATGCTGAGCGCCACCGCGGAGAACATCACGATCCTCAGCTTCGGCATGGGATCGGCCATGGCGGCCACCACCATGGATCTCCTGTCGGCCGTCGCGCCCAAGGCGGTGCTCTTCCTCGGCAAGTGCGGCGGTCTCAAGAAGACCAAGGTCGGCGACTTCGTGCTTCCCATTGCCGCCATCCGCGGCGAAGGCACCAGCGACGAATACATGCCGCCCGAGGTTCCTGCGCTCCCGAGCTTCCGCCTGCAGCGCGCGGTCAGCGCGTCCATCATCAAGCACGACCGCGACTACTTCACCGGCACCGTCTACACCACCAACCGCCGCGTCTGGGAGCATGACGAACGCTTCCGCGAGAAGCTCCTCCTCATGAAGGCGGAGGGCATCGACATGGAGACCGCCACCATCTTCCTGGTGGGCTTCGCCAACTGCATCCCGAAGGGCGCGCTGCTCCTGGTCTCCGACAACCCGATGACGCCCGAGGGCGTGAAGACCGGCGAGAGCGACCGCTACGTCACCGACCGCTTCGTGAAGCTGCACCTCGACATCGGGCTCGACGCGCTGCGCGACCTGCGCGACCGCGGCGAGAGCGTGAAGCACCTGCGCTTCGAGTGAGGCGCGGGGCGTTCGTTCACTTGCCGGCTTGCCCAGCGCCGCTTCGGGCGCCCGGCTGGTAGGCGATGCGCTCGAACCCGGCGTCGCGGCACCCCTGCAGCGCGGCGGCCGCGCCTTCCACGGGAACATCGTCCGCCACGCGCACCACGATGCCCGGCGCCTTCGGCAGCGCGCGCACCAGGTCCGCGAGCGACTCGCGGCTTGCCACGCTCCGCCCGCCCATGCGGTACGCCACGGTTCCGCCGGCCATCGTGACGTCCACCACCTGCGGGGTGAATCCGCCGCTGTCGCCGGCGACGGGGCTCCCGCTTCCGAGCGTCGATGCCAGCTCGCGCTCCTCGGCCTCCAGGCTCCCGGCAAGCAGGAAGTACATGAGGAGGAAGAGGATCACGTCGATGAGCGCGATCAGCGGCAGGCGCATCTCGGACAGTTCAAGCAGCCCGGAGCTGCGGCGCGCGGCCATCCTCATGGCGTGCCCTCCGGCGAGACGGCGAGCGACCAGTTGGCGATCCGTGCCGCTGCCAGGCGATCGGCAAGCCGGTTGAGCGCCCCGGCGTTCGCGGTGCGGTCGGCGCGCACCACCACGCCGCTGTGACGCGTGCCCGTGCCGCCCTGGCTCGCGGCGATGCGCGCGGAGAGCGCCTCGAGCGTGAGGTCCTCGCCGAGGATCGAGTAGTGGCCTTCGCGGTCGACGTCGATCACCAGCTTGGCGGCGGCCGACTCGCTGGGCGGCGCGGCGCCCTCCTGGTGCGGCAGGTCCACCGGGCGCAGCTCGCTGGTGGCGAACTGCGAGCTCAGCATGAAGAAGATGATGAGGAGCAGGATCACGTCGATCATCGGCGTGAGGTCGAACGACGCGTCCGAGCCGTCTGCTCCGCCTGCCATCAGGCCCCCTGCGTGGGTGCGGGGCGGGCGGGCGCTGCGGCGGCGGGCGTTGCGCGCGCGGCCTGCGCGCCGGGGCGTGCAGCCATCGAAAGCCCGGCGGCCAGGTCATCGGAGAGCGGCTCGAGCACGTCCGCCGCCACGTCCGTCACCATTCGGTCGATGCGCTGGCGGAAGAGCGCGAAGGCCACGGTGCACGGCACGGCCACCACCAGCCCCTGCGCGGTGTTGACGAGCGCGAGCGACATGAACCTCGCCAGCTCGGTGGAGCGCGCCGCGCCCTGGAGCGAGCCGATGGCGTTGAAGGCGCCGATCATGCCGATCACCGTGCCCAGGAGCCCGAGCATCGGCCCCACGGCCGCCAGCACGCCGAGGCCGTTGTTCAGTCGCTGCAGCTTCGCGGTGGCCACCTGTCCGGCCTCCTCGACGGCGGCACGCGCCTCGAAGGCGCCCATCGGGTTGGCGCTGCAGCGGCGGATGGCGCTCTGCATGACGCCCGCCACGAAGGAATGTGCGGGGTCCTCGGCGCATGCGCGTGCGGCACCGGCCACATCGCCCGAGCGCAGCATGCCGGAGAGGCGCGTGACCAGGTCCTCGGGCGCCAGGAGCGACTTGCGCAGCACCAGCAGGTTGCGCACCACCAGCGCCACCGCCAGCACCGAGAGCGCGATCAGTACGTAGCCGAGCGAACCGCCGGCACGGACGTACTCGAAGAGGCTCATGGTGCCGCCGCCCTCGGCGAGCAGGGCGGGAAGGACGGGGTTCGCGCTGGCGATGCTCATCGGCGGTGCAGGGTAGCCGCGTGGGCGCAAGGGACAAGGCCGGCCCCGGATGAGGGGCCGGCCTTGGGTTTCAGTGCGGATGCCCCTTCCGGGGTGCCGGTGCCTGCTCGGCGGCGGTACCGCCTTCGGTTCGGCGAGCGTCTCGGTGCGCTGCGTGGCACGCCGTGCACGTGGCGCGCAGTGCTTGCAGGTCTGCCGTGAGCCGGGCCGGTCGATCGACAGCAGTCTCCGCGGCGAGGTCCGACTCGAGCTTCTCTGCCGCGCTGAGCGAGGTGGCCAGGATCGCGGCGAAGGCCGCACGTGCCGCATCGTCCCGTGGCCGACCGTCCTGGGCGAGCAGCCGCAGGTGGTCCGCGATGGCGCCCGCGTCCGCGGTCGGCGCGAGGTCGGGATGTGATGCCGGCACCTTCCATTCGGCCTTCTCGACCACCTTGAGCCGCCCCATCGCATCGTCGATCGCCACCATCGATTCCACCATCCCGCTCGGACGCGTCACGGCGGGCCACTGTGCCGGTGCGGTGTCTATGAGCGCGGCGGCGAGCACCTGCGCCGTGGCGGCGCAGCGGTAGAGACCCGGATAGTTCTCCGAGGTGCCCGACACCTTCATGCGCGCGATCGCGGCCTGCGGAGACATCCAGCCGAGCGATGCGGCGACCGCCGCGGCGGCGCCTGCACTGCGGTGCTTGCCGTGGTGGCAATGGATGTAGATCGGCCCAGGCAGGTCGCGCACCGCGCGCACCAGTTCCAGCTTGCGTGCATCATCGAAGCCGTCGTAGCCGATCGGGAGGTGCACGTAGCGCAGGCCGAAGCGCGCGGCGCGCGCGACGTCCGGCACCGCGCCGTCCACCGAGATCACCGTTCGCACTCCCCACGACCGGAGCGAGGCGAACCCGGCATCGCCTTCGGGCATGCTGCCCGACCAGCAGCCCGGTCCGAAGGCCACCACGTTGTGGAGCCCGGGCGCATCGCTTGGGCGCTGCGCTTCCAGCGAAGGCGGCTGCGCGGTGCGCGGCTCGGCGGTCTGCGCCCGCGTGTCCGCGACGGACACCAAGGCCAGCGCTGCAACGATGACTGCACCGATCCGGAGCTCGTTGTTCATGCGCATAAGGACATGAGTGTAAGGACGCAGGCGCGGATGTTTCCCTAGGGAAAGAAATTGATCGCGCTTGTCCTGGGTTGGCAACGGCGACGAGCACAAGACGGCCGATACCCTTCTTCCGTGCCGCCTCCCGTCGCTCAACAAGACTTCTCCGACCACTGTCGGTCCTGCGCCAGTGACCTGCGGGATGCGCTTCGCTCGCTCTACGACGGGATCGGCGCCGACATCTCCAAGCCCCAGGAGGTGTCGCGCCAGTTCAAGCTCAACAAGAACCTGACCTGGAAGATCGCCAAGATCCTCCAGACCAACGACGCCCTGGAAGCCGTTCCGCTGATTCCGGGCAGCGAGGGCATCGAGATCCTGCTCGGCGCCATGTCCGGCGCCGGTGCCAGCGCAGCGTTGGTGCAGGCCGTGCGCACCAAGCTCGCCGCGTTCGAGCACATGGTGGAGGCGCATGTCGGCGACCGCGCCACGCTCGAACTCCTGATGGACGGCATGTCCCGCGGTGGCAAGGCGCTCGAGGTCTCGCGCAAGCTTGCCTTCCGCGGCAACTCCGGCATTTGGGGCGTGCAGGCCCGCGCCCGTTCGATGATGCAGTTCCTGGCGCCCAACCGCGAGCAGCCGGATCGCCTCGACCTGGCGCTGGTCGGTGGCCTGCACGACATCCGCCGCCTGCGCCCCGTGCAGGGCTGGCCGCTCTTCCGCTTCTACCGCTACGGGTCCGCCGGTATCGGCCTCACCCAGCCGCGTGCCATGCAGCCCATCGAGCCGCCATCCCGCGAGGACGAGCCCCACCTCATCATGCGCTCGTTCTGCTCGCCGCCCGGCGCCGAGGTTCGCAGCGTGCAGTCGGAGATCGATGTCTCGCACGAACTGGTGGACGGCCCCATCGGCCAGCGCGGGTCCGTCAGCTTCGTCTTCGGCATGCTCGAGCGTGCGGTGCATCCGCGGTACGCCGACCCTGCCGCATCCACCACCGAGTTCGGCGAGATGGGCGCACTGATCACCATGCCCGTGGAGCTGGTGGAGATCGACATCCTGGTTCACCGCGAGCTGATCAACGGGTTCGTGCCGGAACTCGTGGTGTATGGACGGCCGCACGGCAACAGCCAGGCGGACCCCTCCACGCGCGAGAACTATCGCCTGCCCATCGATGAACCCGTCGTGCGGATCGACCCGGCGCGCGACGGGTTCAACAGCGACATCCTGCCCGACCAGCCGCGCCTGGTGAAGACCGTGTGCGACCGCGCCGGCTGGGATCCGCGGGACTTCACCGGTTTCCGCGTGGTGGTCCCGTACCCGCCGATGCCGTCCACGGTGATGGTGCGTTACGCGCTGCCGCGCGCGCCCGGCCGCTGACCGCCGTCGCGGTTGAGCCGCCGCAGCACGATCATCGCTCCGCCCACCGCCCCCGACACCGAGGCAAAGGCGATCACGCCACCACCGATGAGTGCGCGGTTGATGAGGTCGCGCGGTGAGTCGAGATTGGCGACCGAGCCATTGATGCCTTCCACGGAGTTGACGAGCGCGTCGACGCGGGTTGCCAGCTGCTCGTTTGCGCTCGTCAGGTCCCGCATGGCCGTACCTGCGTTCGCGAACTGCGCGGAGGCGTGCTCGAGCCCCCCGTAGGCCTCACGCACGCGATCCGATTCCAGCAGCATCCGCGCCGTCGCCTCGATCTCGTCGCCGAGCGTGGTGGGCATCCGCGCCATGAGCCACACCAGCTGGCTGCCGAGGAGGCGCGTCTGTTCGAGCTCGCGTGCCGCGTCGCTGACCGGGCTGAACATCGTGGGCGCTGCGCGCTCCAGGATCATCTGCTCCGCAGGCAGGTGGTCCGCCATGTCATCGATCCGCATCATTCCGATCGAGAGCAGCTTGGGATGGCGCTCCTTGTAGCGCGCGACGATGCCGTCGAGGTGGCCGAGCATCTCCGCGTTGATCACCTTCGCGGCCAGGCTGTCGATGTGCTGGCGCAGGACGGGGAAGATCATGTCACAGTTGTCCGGAACGAGGACCGGGTCCGCCTCCACCCGGTTGTGGCACGCCCACTCCCCGAGGCGCACCCAGACGTAGAGGCGCACGATGGACTGCTCCGGTGCCTGCGTCAGTGCCAGCGACCGCACCATCGTCGAGATATGGGTGTGCGTCCGCTGCGCCACCGCGATGTGGGTCGGCGAATCCTTCTTCAGCAGCGCCTGCAGCATGGCCTGCTCGGTGGTCGAGTGCGCCTCGTCGGCGATCTCGAGCAGGCGCTGCGAGAGCGCCAGCCGCTGGCGGAGGTTCTCCCGGTCATCGGTGCGGTGGGCTTCCGCCTGGCAGCCTGCGAGGGTCACCGAGGCAAGGGCCGCAAGGAGGTATCGACGGTGCTTCACGCGACGAAGCGTAGCGGCGCTGCGACGCGGCGTGTGTCGCCTCGTGCGTGCGTATCGTGGTGCGATGCCTGCAGCCCTGACCACGTGCATCGGTGCCGTCCTCGTGCTGGCGGCCGCGCCCCCGGCGAGTGACTGGGACGCGCTGCTGATCGACCCCGCGGCCGACGCGCGGTGGGTGGACGCGCACACCGTCCGCGTCTTCCCGCGCGGTGGCGGGTCGCCGGCGGACATCGATGCCCGTTCCGGTGCACGCGTCACGCTCGATGCCGCTGCCGCGGCGGCGGCATCCGGGCGCGTGCTTGGTGCCGAGGAGCTCCGCTCCGAGGGCGGTGCGCTGCAGACCGCCATCCGATTTCGGAACACGGGGCCGAAGGACGCGGAACTCCGCTGGGTGGACCAGCGCGGACGCGAGCGCGGCTACGGAACAATCGCCCCGGGACAGGAACGAAGCCAGCACACCTTCGAGGGCCATGCGTGGAAGGTGGTGGCCGACGGGCGCACCCTCGGATGGATCCGGGGCGAGGCGTTGCCGGTGCGCGTGGACATCGGCCCGGATCCGGCGGTGCCCGCGAAGTCGGCGGAGCCGGCCGTGACCGACGCGCCCGTGTCGCCCGCAACACCCGCGCCTCCCGCGCTTCCGGCCGCCGCCGCCGCGCTCCATGGGCCGCCGGAATGGTCGCCGGACGGAGCGCACGTGGTGATGTTCGACCACGTCGATGCGCAGCAGCACCCGGTGCACCTGCTGGAGAGCGCGCCGAAGGACCGCGTGGAGCCGCGCATGCGGACCATCCAGTACCTGAAGCCCGGCGACGTCATCGAGCAGCGCTGGCCGCGGCTCTTCACGCGCGAGGGGCGCGAGATCCCGCTCGACCGATCGCTGTTTGCGAATCCATGGTCGATCGACGGCTGCCGCTGGTCCGCGGACGGCCGGACCTTCTTCTTCATCTACAACCAGCGTGGTCACCAGGCGTACCGGCTGCTGGCGGTGGACGCCGCCACCGGCGCGTTGCGCACGGTGGTGGGCGAGGAATCCGCCACGTTCGTCGATTACGCGGACAAGTCGTGGTGCCACTGGCTGGGCGATGACCAGCTCCTCTGGATGAGCGAGCGCGACGGCTTCAACCACCTGTACCTGGTGGATGTGCCGCATGGCACCGTCCTCTGCCAGCTGACGCGCGGGCCGTGGATGGTGCACTCCGTCGAGCACGTGGACGAGGCCTCGCGCACGCTGACATTGCGCGTGATGGGCATCGACCCGGCGCAGGATCCCTACCACGCGCATTTCGTGCGCGTGTCCATCGACGGTGGCGAGCCGGTGCGCCTGACGCAGGGCGACGGCACGCACGAACTGGCGTGGAGCCCCGGGCGCGAGTGGTACGTGGACACGTGGTCGCGCGTGGACCTGCCGCCCGTGCACGAACTCAGGCGCGCCTCCGATGGCGCACCGGTGTCGGAGCTCGGACGCGCCGATGCGTCGAGGCTCCTTGCGGCGGGATGGACCATGCCGGAGCGCTTCGCATCCAAGGGCCGCGATGGCGCCACGGACATCTGGGGCGTCATCTGGCGGCCGGCGGGGAGCGCGGCCGATCCATCGCCGCGTCCCGTGGTGGAGCAGATCTACGCCGGGCCGCAGGACTTCTTCGTTCCCAAGTCCTTCGCGGTGCGCCACGGCCAGCGCGCCATGACCGAGGACGGTTTCGTGGTGGTGCAAGTGGACGGCATGGGCACCAACTGGCGCGGCAAGAAGTTCCACGACGTCTGCTGGAAGAACCTCAAGGACGCCGGACTTCCGGACCACGTGGCATGGCTGCGCGCCGCGGCGGCCACGCGCCCATGGATGGACCTCTCTCGCGTCGGCATCTACGGCGGCAGCGCCGGCGGGCAGAATGCCATGCGCGCGCTTCTTGATTTCCCCCAGGTCTACACGGTGGGCGTGGCCGACTGCGGCTGCCACGACAACCGCATGGACAAGATCTGGTGGAACGAGCTCTGGATGGGCTGGCCGGTGGACGAGAGCTACGAGCGGAGCTCGAACGTCGCCGATGCGGCGAAGCTCGCCGGAAAGCTCATGCTGGTGGTCGGCGAACTCGACGACAACGTGGATCCGGCCAGCACCATGCAGGTGAGCGCGGCACTGGTGCGTGCGGGCAAGGCGCACGAACTGGTGGTGGTTCCCGGGGCAGGGCACGGTGCGGCCGAGACGCCGTACGGGAGCGCCAAGCGGCGCGCGTTCCTCAAGCAGCACCTGATGGCGCCATCGGCGGCGGAGTGAGCGCGCCGCTCACTGCGGGTGATCGAGCCCGGAGCGGCGGAGCAGTTCGGCGGCATCGGGATGCTCCGCCGATGCGGCGCGCAGATCCTCCACCGACGCGTAGGAGTTCGACCAGCTGAACGAAGGCTTGCGCACGACCGTCCACGTGCGCTGCTCGTGCACCACCGCGAAGAGCCCGGTGGCCACGGTGACGCCCAGCGAAAGCGCGATGCCCACCGCAGGCAGCAACCAGAACGCCTGCTTCGGCACGCCGGCACCCTCGCTGCGGCGCTTGATCGCCTCCATCCACGTCCCTGCGATCGCGAACTCCAGGCTCAGGATGCCGAGCCCCGCCAGGATCAGCGGAATGCCGGGGCCGGGCAGCACCAGGAGCGCGACGCCTGCCAGCGCCATCGTTCCTCCCAGGATTCCCACCATCGCGCGCCGGAATCGCCCGCCGATGCTCTTTCGGATCGGCTCCTCCAGCAACCCCGCCACGGCACGTCCCACGTGGTCCTTGGTCCTCGAGTGCAGCCGGTCCAGGAAACTTGCCATGTCGGAAGGATAGATGCGCACCCACCGTACAATTTCCCCTCTCCCCGAGGAATCCACCGATGGCAGCACCGCAGAAATCCGGCCCGAAGAACGAGACCCAGATCATCTACTCGATGATGGGAGTCACCAAGGAGATCGACAGGAAGAAGATCCTGAACAACGTCTCCATCTCCTACTACTACGGCGCAAAGATCGGCGTGCTGGGCCTGAACGGCAGCGGCAAGAGCACCCTGCTGCGGATCATCGCGGGCGTCGACAAGAACTACGAGGGAAAGATCACCGCGGCCAACGGCTACTCGAT
>JBIIJH010000139.1:0-6512 GCA_044233905.1 Phycisphaerales bacterium | reverse complement strand
ATTTCTGTCGAAATAGGTGCCACATGCATACGACACCTATTTAGCCGCCGAACAGATCGGGATGCCCCGGCGCCGGCGTCGGGCGCTCGGCCAGGTCGTCGAGTTCCCGCTGGAACTCTCCCACCGTGCTGAACTGGTAGTACTCGCTCGCGAAGCGGATGTAGGCCACGTGGTCCACCGCGCGAAGCTTGTCGGCCACCCGCTTGCCGATGGCGCGGCTGGGCACCTCGCGCTCGTACTCGCGGTGCATCTCCTCCTCCACCTCGCGCACCACGCGTTCCTTCTGGCTGGCCGCCACCGGGCGCTTGCCGCAGGCGGAGACGATGCCGCGCATGATGTTCTCGATGTTGAAGGGCACCCGCGTGCCGTCCCGCTTCACCACCATCAGCCGCTCGGTGCGCTCCACGCGCTCGTAGGTGGTGAACCGCTTGTTGCACGCCAGGCACTCGCGACGGCGGCGGATCGCGTCGCCCGAGTCGCTCGGGCGGCTGTCGATCACCTTGTCCTTGTCGCGGTTGCAGTAGGGGCAGTGCATGCGGTGTGTGCCTGTGGGCGCGCGACGGCGCTCAGATCTCCTCGATCTCCGCCACCTTCTTCTCGAGCAGGGTGTCGAGCTTGGCCGTGTATTCCTTGGTCAGCTTGTCGACCGCTTCCTTGGCGCTCTCGGCCTGGTCCTCGGTGACGCCCGCCTTCTTGTCGGCGAGCAGCGCGTCGATGGACTTGTTGGCATCGCGGCGCTCGTTGCGGATGACCACCTTGGACTCCTCGGCCATCTTCTTCACCTGGGTGACGAGCTGCTTGCGGCGGTCGGAGCTGGGCGCCGGCACGCTGACGCGCACCGCGTTGCCTTCCGCCACGGCGCGCACGCCGATGCCCGCGGACTCGATCGACTTCACGATCTCGCCCTTGGAGCTCGGGTCGAACGGCTTCACGAGGAGCGTGGTGGCGTCGGCCACGTTGATGGCGGCCAGCTCGCGCAGGTCGGTGCTGGAGCCGTAGTAGTCCACCTTGACGTACTCGAGCAGCGCGGTGGTGGCGCGGCCGGTGCGCACGCCGCGCAGTTCGCGCTGGAAGTAATCCACCGTGGTGGTCATGCGTTCCTCGGCCTCGAGCAGTGCGGTATCGATGTCCATTGTCATGCCTTTCAGTTGGTGACCACGGTCCCGACGGACGAATCGCCCTCGAGGACGCGCTGGATGTTGCCCTTCTTGCGGAAATCGAAGACCACCACCGGCAGCTCGTGCTCCATGCACATGGTGAGCGCGGTGAGGTCCATGACGGCCAGCTGCTTCTCGATGGCCTCGGCGAAGGTCAGCTTCTCGTAGCGCGTGGCCTTCGGGTCCTTGTTCGGGTCGGCGGTGTAGATGCCGTCCACCTTGGTGGCCTTGAGCACGGCCTGGGCGCCGAGCTCGATGCCTCGGAGGCTGGCGCAGGTGTCGGTGGTGAAGAACGGGTTGCCGGTGCCGGCGGTCAGGATGACCACGCGGCCCTTCTCCATGTGCCGCAGCGCGCGGGCGCGGATGAAGGGCTCGGCGACGGAGGGCAGGTTGATGGCGCTCATGACGCGCGCCTCCACGCCCACGTGCGACAGCGCTTCCTTGAGCGCCAGGCCGTTGATCACGGTCCCCAGCATGCCCATGTAGTCGGCGGTCGACTGGTCCACCTTGCCGGTGGCCGCCAGCCGCGCGCCGCGGATGATGTTGCCGCCGCCCACCACCACCGCCAGCTGCAGCGGGCTGGCCTTGCGGTAGGCATCGGCGATCTCCTCGGCGAGGAGCGTGAGCTCTTCGGGGTCGATGCCCAGAACGCCAGGCTTGGAGAGGCTCTCGCCGCTCACCTTCAGGACGACTCGTTCGAAGCGCTTGACCACGGTTCCTCCAGTTGGTCCGGCGCACACACGCCGGGCGGTGCATGGTAGGGGGCGGAACCCGTCCGCGAGGCCGTTGAAACGCGGTGCGGCAGCACGCTCCACCTACCATGCGTGCATGGCCGAGGCCGCGCCCATCCGAGACTCCGACGCGCGTTCCCGCCGGGCGCGGGCGTGGACGTCGGGGCTTCGGTGGATGCTGCTCGGTCTGGCGCTCAGCTTGCCGGTGCACGCTGCACTCCTGGTGTGGTTGGCCGTGACGAACGTGGAACGCATCGGTGCGCCGCGCGCGGGCGAGGCGTCCATCGAACTGTCGGTGCTGCCCGAGGATGCCGGCGACCTGGACTCTGCGCAATCCGCGCAGGGGCCCGAGTCCGCGCAGAGCCCGGAGATCTCCTCGGCGCGCGCGCCGGCGGCGCCGGACCCGATCGATGATCCGCTTGCAGGCGGGCCCGGTGAAGGCACGGGGCTCGGCGAAGGCGGCGCGGAGGGTTTCGGCGGCTTCGGTCCGGGCGGCGGCGGAGGCGATGGATTCGGCGGCGGCGGTGGCTCGGGTGGCGGTGGCGGCGGGGGTGGTGGTCTCGGCGGCGGCGCGGGCGGCACCAGCTTCTTCGGCGTCGGCGGGCGCGGCACGCGGTTTGCGTACATCGTCGACAAGAGCGCGTCCATGCGCGGGCGCATCGCGGAGGCGAAGGCCGAGCTCTACAAGTCGATCGTGGGGCTCCCGGACTTCGCGTCCGTCTACGTGATCTTCTACGACAGCTCCGACCCGTGGCCATTCAGCGACAAGTGGGAGCGCGTGCGGTCGAGCACCGTGCAGCGGCTGAAGAAGTGGCTGAACGACGTGGGGCCTTCCGGCGGCACCGAGCCCACGCCGGCGTTTCGCGCGGTGTTCGGGCTCGACGTTCGGCCGGACGTGATCTTCTTCCTGTCCGACGGCGAGATTCCGCCGGAATCCATCGCGCAGATCCGGCAGATGAATTCGCGCGGCAAGCGCGTGATCATCAATTCCATTGCCTTCGGCGACGAGGCCGGAAGCCAGCAGCTGCGGCAGGTGGCGCAAGAGTCCGACGGCGAATTCCGTGAGGTCAGTCCCGGTGCCGCCGGGCGGGGTGGTGCACCGTGAGCATGTGCGCGGGCCTGGTGCATCGTGCGGCATGCGCGGCCCTGTTCGCGCTGGCGGTGGCGCACGCGCCGTGCCGTGCGGACATCATCGAGCTCCGCGGGAGCGCCGCCCCCATCGATGGCGACACGGTTCGCTCCGGTCCGGCGGGCATCGAGGTCCGCACGCGCCGCGCTGGGCTCGAGCAGGTACAGAATGTCCCGTGGAGCCAGATTCGTGCCGTGCGCGGTGCAGGCATTCCGAAGGACGCGGCGCAATGGCTTGCCGCGGGCGAGGCGCTGTGGCGCGGCCGCACGCGCGTGGCGCGCGGCGACTGGCAGCTGGCGCTCGAACCGCTTGAACGCGCCGCGCGTGCGTGGGCCGGGGCCGCCCCGAGCGCGGACGGACTGGCCGCCGAGAGCGCGTGTGCCGAGGCGCTGCGCCGCGCCGGGCGTGCCGCCGAGGCCGTACGCCCCGCGTTCGAAGCAATTCGGGTGGCGCGCGCGGGCATCGCCGCCGATGCCGCGGAGGCACGGATTGCCGACGCCGAAAGCCGGATCTTCGACGCCAGGATGCCGATCCCTGCGTCGCTCTCGCCGGGCGCGTTCGATGCGGATGGCGCCAAGGCCGTGCGCGCGGCGATGGCCGGATTCGATGCCGGCGGCGACGCAGGCCTGGCGGTGGTGGTGGCCGCATACCTGGATGCGCTGGTGGACTCACCCGCCTCCGATGCTGCTGCGCCCGCCACACCCAAGATCGATGCCCCCGCCAAGGCCGCGGCGGTGGCGCTCGAGTCCGTGCGCGACGTCCGCTCCGCCGATCCGCGCCGCCGCGCCGCCGCCCTGGTGGCGCTTGCGCGCGTTCGCCGTCCGCTCCCCGCCTGGTTCGAGCCGTCTGCGCGCCTGGCCACCGCCGTGGCGCTCGCCTCCGATTCCGACGCCGGCATCCATGACCGCGGCATGGCGCTCCTCGCCAGCCTGCAGGCGGCCGATGCAGTCTCGCAGCCGCTCCTGGCGGCGCGCGCTGCGGCCGAGGCCAAGCGCCTGGCCGTGCGCGACCCGGGTGCGCCCACCATTGCGCCCTTCATTACCGGCAGCCAGCCGAAGCCGGACATGGCCGTACCGCGCGAACTTTCCGATGCCACCGTGGCGTGGCTCGAGGCGCGTGGCGAGATCGACCTGGTGATCGCGCACCTGGAAGCGCAGCTCGATGCGGAGCTCGAGGGCGATGGGCGCGCCGTCCTCGTCGGACGCCTCGCTTCCATCATGGCCGCGCGTCTCGAGCGCGAGGACGACGAGTCCCGCCGCGACGCCCTCATGGCGCGCGCCATGGCGCTCGTCAAGCGCTACGACCAGGGTTCCGAGCCGCTGCGCCTGGTGATCCTGCGCGCGCAGCACCGCGCGGCGCAGCGCACCGCCGAGGACCGACGCGCCGGGCGTGGGACGGACCAGGAGTGCGAGGCCGCCCGACAGCAGTTCGAGTCGCTCATCAAGGCGCTCGGCGTCCTGGCAAGCCGCGCGGACCGCGCGAAGGACGATGCATCGCGTGCCGCCGGCGCGCAGGTGGGCGTCAACGCCGAGCAGCTGGTGCAGCAATCGAACCGCGACGAGGAGATCGCGCGCAATGCGCAGTTCTTCCGCGCCTGGGCCGCCTATTACGCCGCGTGGCTCGGACGCGAGCTCGGGAATCCGGACTGGCGCGAGCGCGCCGACGATTCCATGCGCTGGTTTGCGCAGCTGATCGAGCCGGGCAAGGCGGCGATCGACCCCGGTGACGTCTCCGTGGACCTGCGCGGTAGCGAGGGCTTCGCGAGTGCGATCCTCGGCTCCGGCCTCGCGGCAAGCCTGGTGCAGACGGGTGCGACCGCCGATGCGTGGCTCGCGCTCCTCGATTCGCCGCGCACGCACGGCGCGGTCCGCCTGAAGCTTCCGTCGTGGCGGATGGCGTCGTACCTCGATCGCGGCGACCTGGTGGAGGCGCTCGAACTCCTGCGCAAGGATGGCGATGGTTCGCAGGGCGTGCCGATGTCGCTCATCGCCGCGGCGCGCGCGGGGCGGCATCCGGATGCGGTCGGCGCGGCGGAGCTCCTCACGGAATCCGTGGGACGGTTGGTCTCCGCCGGGAAGCTGCGCGAACTCTCGGTGATCTCGCTTGCTCCCGGCGCGGAACCCGCAGGCGCCGGTGCGATGCTCTTTGCCGCGGTGCGCGCTGCGGCGGACGCCAATCGCCTGAAGGAAGCAGGGAAGACCGCCGAAGCCACCGCTGCATGGCAGCGCGCTGCGGACGAGCTGGCCGGCGCGCTGGCACCCGGCGCACCGCCCGCGGTGGCAGCGGGCGCACGATCGCTCAACGGGTACGTGCTGCGCGGCGCCGGGCGAATGCCGGAAGCGGGCGAGGCGTTCCTCGCCGCCTCGCGCGAGATGCAGGGTGAACGCGCAGCGGACACGCGGTGGATGGCGGTACTGTGCTTCGACGAAGCATCGCGCAAGCCCGGTTCCGCCGAGCTGGGCACGCGCGTATCCAAGGAAGTGGACGCAGTGGTTGCGCAGTTCCCCGAATCCGCCGCCGCGGTGCGCGCCCGCGCGTGGCGCGTGGTGCACGCCGACGTGCCCACCGTGGCGGACGTGGATGCGCTGCTCGGCGACACGGTGCCCGTGGAACTGGCACCCGCCGCACGGCGCGCCGCACTCGATGGGCTGTACCGGCGCTTCCGGTCGCTTGCGGGTGATGATCGCCGCGTGGCCGCGCGCCGCGCACTGGCTGCCGGCGACGACATCGCTGCCGGCGGCGGCGAGGAAGGCACCCTCGAACTCCGTCGTCGGCTGGAGATGTCCGTGGCGCTCGACGACCGCACCCGTGCCGCCGATGCATTGGCTGCGCTCGAGCCCCGCGCGGTGGGCGCGGACGCGGCGGCGCTCACGCCGGAACTCGCGGCGCGCCGTTCGCAGATTGCGTCGCTCGACGGGCGCCTCGACGATGCTCGCGATGCGGCGGCCGTGCTCGACCCGGCGTCGGCCTGGGGGCGGGTGGCTGCGCAATCGCTCCTGGCTGCCGTGGCCCGCAATCCAGCCTGCGGTGCCGAGGTGCGCGCGGCGGTGGCAAAGGCCGTCGTGACCGGCCAGGAACACCCTGGTCCGACCGAGGTGGTGATGTGGATGCGCGCCGAGGCGGAGCTCCTGCGCGCTGGCAAGCCGGCGGTCGACCGGGCCGGCGCCGAGCGCGCGGGGGCCGCGGCGCTCGACGCGTCGCCGCGTTCGGCGTTCCTCCTCCTGGCCGATGCCGACCTGCGCGACGCCGCCGGTGATGCGGCCGGCGCGGCCGATCGACTCCGCACCGTGCTTGCGGCCAGCAAGGCTGGCTCCGAGCAGTGGTTCGAGGCGAAGGCCATGCAGATCGAGTCGGTGGCCGCGCGCGATGGCGCCCAGGCCCGCGCGCTCCTCGAGCAGGTGCGTCAGCTCGGTGGCGGTTTCGGGCGCGGCGAGGCATCGATCCGCCTCGCAGCGCTCGACGCACGGCTGCCCGCGGCGCAGCAGAGCGAAGGAG
>JBIIJH010000029.1:0-22068 GCA_044233905.1 Phycisphaerales bacterium | reverse complement strand
CGTAGGCAGCGGTAAGCGCCGCCGCCGCGCGCATACTGCGCGCGGATGAGTTCCTCGAGCACGTCGAAGTGCGCGGCTTCCAGCCGCGCACCCAGGCCGAAGCGCACGTTCTTCGGGAACTTCCCCACCTTGGGGATGAGCCAACGCAGGATGTCGCTCGCCAAGATCACCGCGGGCGGGGATCGCCGCTGCCGTCGTAGCCCGGGGGGAGTTCAGGCACCACCCGGGACGGCGTGGGCACTTTGGGAAGTGACATCGAATGGCGCGCCCGCGGTGGCGGGAAAGAGGGAATACGGAAGAAGGAAAAAGGAAATCAGGGGGTCCTCGCGACGCGGAACCCGCTGTCGCTGTACGAGAAGCCGGGCGGGGCGTAGAAGCGGTTGGACGAGCGCACGTCGCGCGAGATGTAGAACCATGAGCCGCCGCGGAACACGCGGTACGTCGCACTTACCGGACCTGTTGGATCCGTTTGGGCGGCCGACGTGTACTCGCCGTACCCGTCGTTCACCCACTCCCACACGTTTCCCAGCATGTCGTGAAAGCCGAGCGCGTTGGCTGCCTTGCCACCGACTCGCTTCGTGCCGCACCCATCACTGTTGCAGTCGAACCATGCGATCTGCGACACCAGGTTGTCGTCGGTGGTGCCGTTGGGAAATCCGGGGCCGCTATGGAACGGCGTCTGCGTCCCCGCGCGGCACGCGTACTCCCACTCCGCTTCCGTCGGAAGACGGAAGCCCGTCGCGCCCAGGTAGCCCTGGATGGTGGTCCAGCTCACCTGCTCCGCCGGGCGGCTCGGTGAGTCCGACTGCCCCTGGAAGTACGACGGATTGCTCCCCATCCTCGCCACCCACTGCGCCTGCGTCACCTCGTACCGCCCCAGATAGAACGCGTTCGTCAGGGTCACCTGGTGCACGGGCTGCTCCCATGAGTAGCACCCGTACTGGTTCGACCCCATGATGCACCCCATCTGGAACGTCCCCGGCGGCACCAAGAGCATCTCCATCTGCGTCGCCGTGTCGCGCACGCGCCACGCAAGCCCCGTCGCCGCGATCGCCGCGCGCAATGCCGGATCCGTCACCACCGCCGGGTCAGGCGTGTACTCAACCAACGTTGCCCACGCGGGCACGCCGAGGCACGTTCCGCCGAACGGCGTCGGCCCCCAGTTCGCAAGCAGCGTGCCGAGGTCCGCGCCGTTCACGGTGCCATCGCCCGTCACGTCGGCGAACGGGTCGGGCGTTCCCCACACCGACAGCAGGTAGCCGAGATCCTTGCCGCTCACCGAGCCATCGAGCCCGAAGTCGCCGAGCGCGTACTCGCAGGCGTCCGGCGTGCAGTTCTGGTTGTCGTCGGCGGCGCCGTCGTCGAACACCTCGCAGCGGTCGAGGCGACCGTCGCCGTCGCAGTCGCGGTCGAGGCCGCTTGCCACGTCGCAGGTGTCGGGAATACCGTTTGCGTTGCAGTCGGGCACCGCGCCCTGCGCGAGTTCGTAGTCGTCGGGCAGGCCGTTGGCGTTGCAGTCCTCGCAGCTGTCGGGCGTGCCGTCCAGGTCGACGTCGTTGGACGCGCCGCTTGCGATGTCGCAGGCGTCGGGAATGCCGTTTGCGTTGCAGTCGGGCGCGCCGGAAGCGACGTCGCAGGCGTCGGGAATGGCGTTCGCGTTGCAGTCCGCGGCGGCGCCGGTGGCGATCTCGCAGGCGTCAAACGCGCCGTTCTGGTTGCAGTCCGGCGCGCCGGCGGCGATGTCGCACGCGTCGGGCACGTGGTTGCCGTCGCAGTCGGCGGCCGCGCCGGTGGCGATCTCCCAGTCGTCGGGCAGGTCGTTCCCATTGCAGTCCGCCTCGCAGGAATCGGGCACCCCGTCCGCGTCCACGTCCGCCGAGGTTCCGGCGGCGATGTCGCAGCTGTCGGGCGCGCCGTTCTGGTTGCAGTCGGGCACGGCGCCGGTCACGATGTCGCAGTAATCGAGCACCCCGTTCCCGTTGCAGTCGGGCGAGACGGTGAACGTGGCCGTCACCTCGCTGAAGGCGTTGCCGCACTGCGTGGCGCTGACGAGGGAGTTGCCGACGATGCTCACCGCCATGCTCCCGGAGGGACTCGCGGCGACCAGCGCGTTCCACTGCGCGGCGGGCACGATGATGGTGGCCTGGTCGGGCACGGCAGGGCAGTCGCTGCCGCCCGACTGGAAGAGCGTGGAGGTGATCACCGTCTCGGCGAGGCGAAGCGTGGCGAACTCGGTCTGCAGGTTGAGGTCGCCGATGGCCTTCACCGTCAGCCGCACCGGCCAAAGCGACGGCCCGACGCCCGCGAGGGTGCCGCTCGCGGTCACGCCGCTTCCGAAGGCACCCATGTTGCCCGTGGTGCGCGACTCGCTCGACTGGCACGCGTCGCCCACGCCGTTCTGGTCGCAGTCGGACTGGTTGGCGTTGGCCACCAGCGGGCAGTTGTCGCTGGCGTCGGCGATGCCGTCGCCGTCGGCGTCCTGCGCGCGCGCGGCGGGGGCGATGGCAAGCGCGAGGAAGGCGACCGGAAGGACGCGAAGGATGGCGTGGCGGGCGAGCATGGGGGACCCTCGGGTAGACCGGGGGCAAGATGCCGCCCGGAGCACGAGGAAGGTAGCCAAGGCACACGCAAACTCAATTGCGAATCCGCTCAGGCGGCGCGGATTTCCTGCACCCACCGCGCAACATCCGCGACATTGGTGTCCAGATAATGCTGTCCACGCTGACCCCGGAGCGGGTCGAGGCCAGGATCTTCGTGAATCCGTGTGGGAAACGTCCGTGGACGGTGTCCGGAGACCTGGACACGGAACTCAGGGGTTCTTCGCGACGCGGAACCCGATGCGGCTGTTCGCAACGCCGGGCGAGCCATAGAGGCGGTAGGACGAGCGCACGCCGCTCGAGCCAGCGAGCCAAGAGCCGCCACGGTGCACGCGGTATGACGCACTTCCTGGACCCGGTGGATTCGTTTGGGCCTCGGCCGTGTACCCGCCGTACCAGTCGTTCACCCACTCCCACACGTTGCCGAGCATGTCGTGGAAGCCGAAGTCGTTGGCGAGCTTGCCTCCGACGGCGCGCGTCTGGCTGCCGCTGTTCGGTGCGAACCACGCCAGCGTCTCCACGGTGCTGTCATCCGTCGAGCCGTTGTAGAACGGCGTCTGCGCCCCCGCTCGGCACGCGTACTCCCACTCCGCTTCCGTCGGAAGCCGGAAGCCTGTCGTGCTCAGGTAGCCCTGGATTGTGTTCCAGCTCACCTGCTCCACCGGGCGGGTGGCGGAGTCTGAAGAGCCCTGAAAGAATGACGGGTTTGACCCCATCGTCGCCACCCACTGCGCTTGCGTCAACTCGTACCGACCTAGATAGAACGCGTTCGTCAGCGTCACTTGGTGCACGGGCTGCTCCCATGAGTAGCACCCGTGCCGGTCCGACCCCATGATGCACCCCATCTCGAACGTCCCCGGCGGCACCAGGAGCATCTCCACCTGCGTCGCCGTGTCGCGCACGCGCCACGCGAGGCCCGTGGCCGCGATCGTCGCGCGCAGCGCGGGATTCGTCACCACGGCCGGGTCCGGCTGCGCTTCCACCAGCGTCGCCCACAATGGAACCGTCACCGGACACTCACCCCACGCCACGAGGACCTGACCCAAGTCCGACCCCGCGACCACGCCGTCACCGTCAAGATCCTCGGAACACTGCGCGCACGGTCCCCATGCGGCAAGCACGCCGGCGAGGTCCGCGCAGTTCACGACGCCGTTCGCGTCGAGATCGGCGGGACACTGGCCCCGGGCACTCGCTGCCGCCAGCGCAAAGGACGCGGTGGTCGCGAGAACGAGGAAGGATGCACTGATGGGGGCGGAAGCGGTCGAGGTCGTCATGGTCATCGCGTCGCTGGCTCCATGGCGAGAGATACGGCCGACCGGCGACGAATTGTTCGAGAATTTCGTCGTGGACGACACACGAAACGCCCTTTGCGGCAGGGCCGCCTGATCGCCGCACCCCGCCGAACCCGCCGCGCCCCCCGCGGCGTCCACGATAAAGTCGTCCGGGGTTACCGGGGACACCTATTACTTCCCGGGCAGGCGATCCAGGATCTTGTCGATCAGCCCGTACTCGAGCATCTCCTGGGCATTGAGCCACTTGTCGCGGTCGCAGTCGTCGTGGATGCGCTGCTTCGTCTGACCGGTGTTCTCGCTGTACAGCGTGTACAGCTTGTCGCGCAGGCGCAGGATGTGCTTGGCGTGGATCTCAAGATCCGTGGCCTGGCCCTCGATGACGCCGCCGATGAGCGGCTGGTGCATCAGGTTCTCGGCGTGCGGCAGCGCGAAGCGGCGGCCCTTGGTGCCGCTGCACGCGATCACGCTGCCCATGCTGGCGGCCTGGCCGATGATGTACGTCGCCACCGGGCACGGCACGAAGCGCATGGTGTCCACGATGCCGAGGCCGGCGCTCACGCTGCCGCCCGGGCTGTTGACGTACATGCTGATCTCGGCCTTCGGATCCTCGTTCGCCAGGAACAGGAGCTGCGCCACCACCAGGTTCGCCATCGTGTCCGAGACGCCGCCGCCCAGGAAGATGATGCGGTCGTTCAGCAGGCGGCTGTAGATGTCGTAGGCGCGCTCGCCGCGGCCGGTCTTCTCGATGACGATGGGGATCAGGGTCATGGTGTTCGTCTCTCCGTCACTGCGCCACGTGGGGAACCACGGGCATGCGTTCGATGATTCGGTCGATGAGTCCGTACTGCAGCATCTCCTCGGCGTTCAGCCAGAGGTCGCGCTCGCAGTCGGCGGCGATCTTCTCCATCGGGTGCCCGGTGGCCTCCGCATAGAGGTTGTTGCAGACATCCTCGATGCGCTGCATCTGCCGCGCGAAGATCTCGAGGTCGGTGGCCTGGCCCTCGAAGCCGCCGATGCGGCCCTGGTGCATCAGGTTCTCGGCGTGGCGCAGCGCGAAGCGCCGGCCCTTGGTGCCGCAGCAGGCGATGACGCTGCCCATGCTGGCCGCCTGGCCCACGATGTACGTGGCCACCGGGCACGGCATGGAGCGCATGGTGTCGATGATCGCCAGCCCGTCGGAGATGGATCCGCCGGGGCTGTTGATGTACATGCTCACCTCGGTCTTCGAATCCTCGTTGGCCAGGAAGAGGAGCTGCGCCGTCACCACCTGCGCCAGCGGGCGCGAGATGCCGCCGCCGACGAACACCACGCGGTCGCGCAGCAGCCGGCTGTACAGGTCGACCAGTTCCTCGCTCTTGCCGCGCTTGTCGACGACCAACGGGACGGAGACGTATCCGTCCTCGTCGTCGTCCTCGTCCTTCCGCGGGCCACCCGCGGGCGCGGAGTGGCTCGGCACCATGGACACGAACGGATGCTTGCGCTCCGATCGCGTCAACGCTTGCCCTTCTCCGGGAAGCTGGCCACGTCGTCGACCAGGCCGTAGGCCTTGGCCTCGTCGGCGTTGAAGTACTTGTCGCGCTCGGCGTCCTTGGTGACGCGCTCCACGGTCTGGCCGGTGTGCTTGGCCAGGATCTCGTTGAGCTGCTTCTTCATCTTGAGGATCATCTCGGCCTGGATCTGGATGTCAGAGGTCTGGCCGTACACGCCGCCGTGCGGCTGGTGGATCATCACCTTGGCGTGCGGCAGGATGATGCGCTTGCCCTTCTGGCCGACGGCCAGGAGCACGGCGCCGCCCGAGTACGCACGGCCGATGCAGTAGGTGGCCACCTCGCTGGAGATGAACTGCATGGTGTCGTAGATGGCGAGCGTGTCATCGACCGCGCCGCCCGGGCTGTTGATGTAGAAATTGATGTCCTGGCCGCGCTTCTGGTTCTCCAGGTAGAGCATCTGCATCATCACCCGCGCCGCGGAGGCGTGGTTGATCTCGCCGATGAGGAACACCACCCGGTTCTCGAGGAGCAGCTCGTCGATGGTCATCTCGCGCGTGCGCTGGTAGGAGACGCTGGCGTAGAGATCGGGCCGGATCATGTCGCGGCCGATGCCGGCGGCGGCGAGCGTGTTCGGCGTGGCGGCCATGTTGCCGTGGACGCCGTTCTGGTAGAGGCCGGTGGGGAGGTTCAGATGCATGCGATCCTCTGTGTGTATCCCGCGCGAATGCACGGGGGACGGGGATGATAGCCCTCGACCGGAGCCACTATCGGCATTCGGGGGCCGCCACTTGCACCCAACGGCACGGATCGCCGCGCCGCAGCGGAACAGGCCTTTCCGCGGGGATTACGATGCCCCGATGCGCCACTGCGACCGCCCCGCGTCTCCGATCCGTGCCCTCACCCTGGCCACCGCCGTCATCTCGGTGGCGGGTGCCGCAGGCCACGCGAGCGCCCAGGATCCCGCGCTTGCGCCTCCGCCGGCGGCGGATCGCCCGGCAACGGCCACGCAGGCGGCGCCCGCGAAGCAGCCGGCCGGCGCTTCGACGCCCGGGTCATCCACGCCAACCACTGCCTCTCCCGCCGCCGCCACGCCGACCGCGACCGCGAAGGCGTCCGACACCGCGAAGGCGTCCGAATCCGCGACCACGCCGGCGGCTCCCTCGCAGGCGACCGCACCCAAGTCAACCGTCGATTCGGCGCCCGACTCCACGCCCGCCGCCACCGATGCGGCGCGGCCGCTTGCCCTCGACGAGACGCCCCCGCCACAGCCGCGCTCCGTCGGTGGCGGCTACGTGCACCAGTTCAGCGCCAGCACCGGCAACGGCAGCGACATGTCCGTCGACCGCTTCTATGCCAGCTTCAGCTCGCGCATGGTCGTCAACGAGGACGTGACCGTGTCCCTGGCGATGGGCTACGAATTCGACTGGTACCACTGGAGCGGAAACCCGATGGGCGTGAGCGATCCCTTCGGCAACGTCAACCTCTTCGCGCTGCAGGGGCGCGTGGCGGTCAAGGTGGCGCCCACCTGGGTAGCGACGTTCGCCGGCATCTTCGCGCTGGCCGGCGAGACCAACGCGGACGCCGGCGACAGCCTCTACGGCGGCGGCATCGCGAGCATCGCGTGGGCATCGTCCCCGGACATGATCCTCGGCATCGGCGTGCTGGGCGTGTCGCAGATCGAGAACGACCCGATCATCATTCCCATCCCGGTGGTGCACTGGCACTTCGCCGAGGAATGGGAGGTTTCCTCCATCCGCCGGCCGCCGGCAAGCCCGTTCGTGGGCGTGGACGTTGCGTGGGAGCCGAAGGGCTCCAAGGTGGACATGTCCCTCGGCATCGGCTGGCAGCTGCGACGATTCCGCCTCGACTCAAGCTCCGACGCCAGCATCAGCAACGGCGTCGGCGAGGACCAGAGCTGGGCTGCGTTCGGCACCATCGGCTACGACATGACCCCGGGCATCCGGTTCGACGTACTCTTCGGACTCACCTTCTCCGAGCAGCTCTCGCTCGAGACGGCCACGGGCAGGCAGGTCAGCAGCACGGAC
Source organism: Phycisphaerales bacterium (assembly GCA_044233905.1). GTDB lineage: Bacteria > Planctomycetota > Phycisphaerae > Phycisphaerales > SM1A02 > UBA966. The sequence goes on along the minus strand of JBIIJH010000029.1, from coordinate 14,644 downwards.
GTCGATCCGAACGCGCTGCTCGGCATCTTCGGCACCGTGAGCTTCTGACGCGCTCACTCCCCGAGCGCGCCGCCGATCTCCACCAGCTCGCCTCGGTCCACGAACGCGAGCACTGCGGTGACCGCCTCCGGCGCCAGGCCGAACATGGTGCAAAGCGCACGCCGATAGCCCGCCATCTGCGAGCGATACCCGGCGATGCGCTCCTCGAACGCCGTGCCGTCCACGTTCGTGGTGCCGGTCTTCCAATCCACCACCTCAGCGCGCACCACGCGGCCGTTGCGGAACCCGAGCACCACGCGGTCCATGCGGCCATGCACGAGCGCGCCGCCGACGATGACCGCGAACGGCATCTCGGAACGGACGTCCACGCGTTCGCAACCCCACGCGCCGTACCGTGACTCCCGGAGCACGGCAGCGACGGGGCCGGCAACCGTGCTGCGCACCAGCGTCCGAACCTCGGATGCAAGCTCGGTCGCCACGGGACGACCGATCTCCACCGCCACCGCACGAACCAGGTCCGCCTCGTCGATTCCACCGGGGATCGCGCCATCGCACCAGGACATGCGCTCAAGCCATGCATGTGCGAGCGACCCACGCGCGCCGTCGTCCGCGCCCGCGAACTCACGGGCAAAGAAGCGGCCCTCCGCCGCGGCATGCGCGCTCGGCGCACGGACCGCGGTCGAGCGGGGAATGCGCTCCAGCGCCGGGGCAACGGGCAACGGCATGGACTCCTCCACCGCCAGTGGTCGCGGAGGCAGCGGCCCCAGATCAAGCGCGGGATCCTCGGGCTCGTACATCCACACCGGCGAGCCCTCGTCGGCACCACCGGCCAGGTACCCCGCCTCGAATCCCGCCACGGCGCGCCGGAGCATCCACGTCGCATTCAACTTCGGCGTGTCCTTGGCATCGGGCGGTGGGCACACCAGGTGGATCGCTTCCTTGGCGCGCGTCAGCGCCACGTAGAGCGCGCTCACGTCGTCGAAGAGCCGGGCACACTGCGCCTCGGCACGGAACGCCGCAAGCAGGGGCGACAGCGCAACCAGTTCCTTCGACGGAATCGGCGCCACCGCCACCGGCGGCGACACCGGATCGGGAGCAAGGACCGCCCACTCGCCGGGGCCACCCGTTGCCTCGCCCATCGTCTCGCCGAGGCTGCCGAGCACCACTTCCTCGAATTCCAGTCCCTTGCTTGCATGCACCGTCATGACGCGCACGCGTACGCGTTCCACCGTGCGGGACCGGCGTCGCATCACCGAGCGCACGAAATCGCCCGGACGTGCCGCGGCGTCCGCCGACGCATCGTGGGCAAGCGACGAAAGCTGCCGCAGGCGCTCCATGTCGTTGCGCGAGCACGCCGGACGAAGGAGCGTTACCAGGCGGTCGACCCACGACCCAAGGCCATGCTCGAGCAATTCACGTCGCACACGGCAGGAGATGGCGCGCGCCTCCGTTTCGCGGGCGGAATGGTCCGCCAGGAGTTCCATCGGCTCAAGCCCGAGGATCGAGCACGCCGGGTCGCGGGTCACCACGTAATGCGAGATGCGATCGCCCGGATGGTCTGCAAGCCGGAGCAGCGCCAATGCCACCGCCACCGCCGGCGAGTCGGAGAGCGGCGAGCGCCCCTCGTCGGACACCTCGATGCCGCGGTCGCGGATGGCAGCGACGCACGCCGCCACCTGCGTGTTCTTCTCGACGAGTACGGCGATCTCCGCGCCCGGGCGATCGGCGATGCGGCGCGCAACCACCGCCGCCGTCTCGCGCGCCATCGATTCGACGTTGCGATCGAGCGCGCGGTACGCCAGCACCCGTCCCGGCATCCGCAGCTTCGTCGGCGCAGCGCGGTGCGTGGCGTACTGCCACGCATCGAACGTGCGCTGCAGCGGCGTCCGATCGACGCCGTCCGGCACCGGAAGCCCGGCACCTGCGAGCGCATCCATCGCACCCGCGGGCGCCTCGTCGAGGGGCGCCGTCTCGATGGCCACCGGCAGACCCGTGAAGAGCTCATCCACGAACCGCAGGACCACCGGGCTCGAACGCCAGCTGGTGTCGAGCGCCACGTCGCTGCTCAGGCCCTCGCGCCGGCGCACGGCCTCGAGCAGCGCCGGCGTTCCGCCGCGCCACGCGTAGATCGACTGCTTCGGATCACCCACCACCAGCAACCGGCGGTCGCGCGATGCGGTGATCTCCTCCACCAGGCCGGACATCACCGCCCACTGCGCAGGCGCGGTGTCCTGGAACTCGTCGAACGCCAGGTCGCGGATCTGCCGGTCGAGCCGCTCGCGCATGGCAGCGAGGGCCTCGTCACCCTGGTGCGCCGCACCGAGCGCATGGGTGCGAGCCAGCATCTCGGCCAGGTCACCGAAGCCAAGCACGCCGTCGACGCGCTGCGACTCACGGATGCGCGCATCGACCAGCTGCACCATCTCCGCGGTGGCGGCAAGCCGCGCACGCACCACGGCCTGGACCTCTGCGAGCGCATGACCGACGCCCACCGCGAGCGCCCGCGCAACGTCGGCCGGCGCATCGCTTCGGTCGAACTGCTCGCCGGCCCGGATCCGCTGCACGAACGAATCCTCGAGGAGATCAAGCCACCTTCGCTCCGCCATCAACGCCAGCACCCGGCTGCGCGCGCCCTCCCAGTGGGCGCGCGGCTTCCCCTGCGCGGTGGTGGGCAGCGTGGCGTTGCGCAATGCGGTGGCCGCCGCCTGCAGCGCGTCGTCGGAGGCGAATCGCGCGCCCGGGAAGAGCTCGACGCTCTCCGAGCACAGGACATCCCACGCGACGCGCGGATCCGGCGACAGCGCACAGCGATGCCACACCTCGAGCGCACGCTTGAGCGCCTGGTCGATGCCCGCCTGGATCTCGACCTTCGGCTTCCCCGACCCGATGCGCCGGGCGAGCTCCGTGGCGCGCGCGGCATCCTCGGCGATCACGTCGCCGATTGCGTCGATGCGCTGCGACTCGAGCTCGTCCTCGTCGCCGATCTCCCAGTGCTCCGGCAGTCCCAGCTCCGGGCTGAACGCGCGGCCGAGCTGCGAGAAGAACCCGTCGATCGTCGAGATCGAGACCCGGTGCAGTGCCTGGACGAACTCCTCCAGCACGGCCTGGTAGTCCGCGGCCGCGAACTCGCCGACCTGCTCCGCTGCGGAGAACTCCGAGAGCTTCTGCGGATCGGACGCCCCCTGCGCCAGGTGCCGCAGCACGCGCGCCACGATCTCTGCCGCCGCCTTGCGCGTGAACGTCACCGCCAGGACGCGCTCCGGCGTCGCATGCCCGGTGCGCCTGCGCTCCTGGAGCATCCAGCGGATGATGCGGTTCGCCAGGAGATACGTCTTCCCGCTTCCTGCGTTGGCAACGACGACGGATTGGTCGTTCATGGCGCCACCTCCGCCGACACTTCCTCGAGCCCGCGCATGCCGTCGCAGAAGATCGGCGCGAACGGATCGTCGCGGCCCGGTGTCCGGTCGTCGGGGCCGGAGAAGTCCCCCGCCTCCACGAGCGCGGCGATCCGGCGCGCCTCCGCCTCGGCCTCCTGCATGAAGGCCTCGTCCCAGTCGTGCGCCAGGAGCACCTCGGTGCTCGAGGGATTGGCCGGCAGCGCAAAGTAGCCCAGCTGCCGCGGCGCCACCTCGATGCCCGTCGAACGCAGCAGCACGCGATAGAGCGGCAGCTGCAGGTCGATCCACGCACCCGTCTTCTTCTGTCGATGCTCGCCCTCGGGCCGCAGCGGGTCCGAGGTGGTCTTGTAGTCCAGTGCCGCGTGCCCGAGTTCCGGATGCATGTCCACACGGTCGATCCTGCCGCTCAGGCGCACGCGCGATGGCCCGATGAGCGGCGACGGGACCGTTCCCTCGAACGTGTCGAACTGCTGCTCGGCGCGCAGGACGCGCCAGCCCAGCCCGGCCCAGCGCACCTGCTCGCGTGCGAACCAGCGCAACCGCTCCTCCGCGAGCGCAAACTGCACCTCGTAGGCGCCACGCACGTTCGGCACGAACTTCACTTCGCGGAGCTCGCGGAATGCCGCCAGCACGTCGCGCTCGACGCGCGCGACGTCGGTCTCGGGCGGGCGCCCGGCTGCGGTCCGCTCCGCGGCTTCCCGGCCCCACACCTCGAGTGCCTCGTGCACCAGCGATCCGAAGCCCATCGGATCGAGCTCGAACGCCGGACCACCGGCATCCTGCAGCTTGAGCCGACGATCGCGCTTCAGGAGGAACAGCGCCGGCGACTGCAGCCAATCGCGGAAGCTGGTCACGCTCATCGTCGTGATCTGCGGAGCCCCGGCCGGCATGGGCCGCGGGCCGAATCGCCCGTTTCGCGGCGCCGATGATGACCAGCGCGTGGCGGAAGCCCGCACCGCACGCTCGTCGACGAGCCGCAGCACGCGCCGCGCGAGCGCGCCGCCGCGCAGGCCCATCAGGAGCCGCGAAGGCTGCATCGGCTCGCCGTCGGCGTTCACCGCGCCCGTCACCAGCCGCAGCGTGTGCTTGCGCCGCAGCAACCCATGGAGGATCCACGCATCGCGCGCCTGCCGGCGCAGTGCGCACGGCATGCCCAGTCGCTCGCGCGCGGAATCGGGCAGCCACGGATCGATCACCATCCCCTCCGGGACGGTTCCCTCGTTCATGCCGGTGACCACCAGGTGCGGTGCATCGTCGACGCCTGCCTCGAGCCAGCCCATCAACTCCACGCCATCGTCGCTTCCCTCCGAGGGCAGCGTCTCCCCGGCCATCGACTCGCGGATGAGCCGCAGGCATGCGGCCGCGCGGAGGTGGCCGCCGAGCGCGTCCGGCATGGACTCAAGCTCCTCGATCGCCGCGATCGCCGCGCGGCCGGCCTCGCGATCGGCCTCGCCGGCCGGCCGCACCAGCACGTCGAGGAACGCGCGCAGTGCGCTGCCCACGCCGGAGGCACTCTTCGACCTGATCAACTCGAGCAGCAGCCCGTCGATCCTCCTTCGCACATCGTCGATCCCGTGGACGGCCGGATGCGAACCCGCGTCCGGAACCGTCCGCGCACCGGTTTCTGCTCCGAAGTCAGCCACCTTCTGCAGGGCTGCGCGAACGCCGCGCTGCTCGAGGTACCGCTCGATGTCCGGATGCCGCACCAGCGTGCACAATTCGTCGCAACCATTGGATGCAAGCCACTCCGCGGTGGCCGCGAGCAGCATGCCGAGCGAGCCATCGGCCGCACTCCTGCCGGGAAGCGCCGTCACGGGCACGCCCCACGTCGGAAGCCGCACCGCCACCTCCGAAGCAACGGCGGGATCGGGCACCGCCACGGAGATGTCCACCGTCCGCCGCGGCGCAGGGACGGCCGCGATCGCGTCCATCACCGCGGCCGCCTGGTCGGCAGGACCGCCCGCGAGCAGGATCGCCTCGTCGGGAACATCGATCGCCACACGCGCCCACGCAGCATGCTCCGGGCAGCCATCGCGGTCGAGCGCGGCCGGGAGCTCATCGCCGATGGCCGCCACCGCCACCGTCACGGCAACGCCCGCGCGATCGAGCGCACGCAGCAGCATCCGCTGCAGCGGCTCCGGGTCGGCGAGCAGCACGTACACACGACGCAACGCGCCGATGCGCAATGCGCCCTCATTCACGGCATCACGCGCCTCCGACGCCGGATCGACCACGCCCGCCTCGCGCAGCACTGCCTCACGCGCGGCATCCACCGCTACCAGGGCATCCCAGCGCGCAGGATCCGCATCCGGCATGGTCCCTGCAACATGCGCACGGACCTCGGTGAATCCGAGGCCGGCGCTCGCACAGTCGCGATGCAACGCCGCCAGGCGCGAGGCCACGGCCTCGACCGAGCGCTGCTCAGGCCGCGCACCCGCCTGCATCTCGGGGAAGAGCGGCGCGATCACCTGCGGATCGCATCGCCCAAGCGCCACCTGCCACGCCGCACGCACGCCGAGTGCGCCGAGTGAGCGCCCGCGCGGCACGGCAAAGCGCGCCACCAGGCCACCGGGCGTCGTCAGCTGCGGCGCAATCGCCGCGATCCCGCGCTCCTGCGCGAGCGCGGACAGCTGCCGCTCGAAGCTCCGCCGGGCGCGCGATGCCGGCACCATCACCAGCGCATCCGACAGGTCGGCGATGCCGCCCGCGACAGGCGTCGCATCGAGCATCAGCTGCGCGAGCGCGCGCATGAGCGAGGGGCCATCCGGAAGACGTTCGACGAACCATGGCATGACAAAGGGAATCATCCCACGGCAGGATGAAGCATGTGCTTCACTTCACCGCTCTGCCCACGTACTTCACTGCTCTGCCATGGTCGGGGCACGGTCGGCCGCCGCGCCGTCAGACGCCCGCGCCACCAGCTCCGCCAGCACCCGGACCTGTGCATCGCGCACGCGCACATCCGGCGCGCACACGTTCACGTGCGCCAGCTTGCGGCCGGGACGCGCGGACTTGCCGTATTCGTGGAGCTTCGCGCCCGGCACCGCCAGCAGGTCGCCCCGGTCCGGCATGGTGCCGATGATGTTCACCATCCCGCTCGGCCCGCGCAGGTCGGTGGAACCGAGCGGCTCGTCGCAGACGGCGCGCACGTGGTTCTCGAACTGGCTGGTCACCGCGCCGTCCTGGGTCCAGTGCCCCGAGTTGTGGACGCGCGGCGCCATCTCGTTGGCCACCAGTCCCTCCGGCGTCACGAAGAACTCGATCGTGAGCACGCCCACATGGCCCAGCGCCTCCATCGCGGACCGGACGGCATGCTCCGCCTCGGCGTGCAGCGCGGGCGCAATGCCCGGTGCCGGGGCGAGCGTCGTGCGCAGGATCCCGCCGCGATGCTCGTTCATGTTGAGCGCCCACGTGCGCACGTCGCCGTCGCGCGAGCGCACCGCGATCACGCTCACCTCGGCGCTGAAGTCGACGAACGCCTCGTAGATGCACGGCACGCCGCCCACGGCGCGCCACGCCTCGGGCACATCGCGTGCGGAGCGCACCACGAACTGTCCCTTGCCGTCGTATCCCATTCGCCGCGTCTTGAGCACCGCCGGCACGCCGATGCGCCCGCACGCGGCCGCCAGCTCGGACTCGCTGGAAACCGCCTCGAAGCGCTGCACGCGGATGCCGCAGGAACGGAAGAACTCCTTCTCGGCGATGCGGTCCTGCGACGTGGCCAGGCTGCGCGGCCCCGGTGCGGTCGGCACGCGCTCGGCGATCGCGGCGATCGTGGACGCCGGCACGTTCTCGAACTCGTACGTGGCTGCGTCCAGGCCTTCCACGAATCGCAGCACGGCGGACGGATCGTCGTATGCCCCCACCACCATCTCGCCCAGCGAGGACGCCGGGCAACCGGGATCGGGATCGAGAAAGCGGAACGAATGCCCGAGCGGGATGCCCGCGAGCGCAAGCATCCGGCCAAGCTGCCCGCCGCCAACCACGCCCACCAGCATCAGCCGTGCGCTCCCGGCATCAGGCCGACACGGGGATCGGGCTGCGCAAGCACCTTGGCGGTCTGCGAAGCGCGGAACGCATCAAGCCGCGCGCGCACCGCGGCATCATCTGCCGCAAGCAACGACGCAGCGAAGAGCGCCGCGTTGGTGGCACCCGCTTGCCCGATCGCAAACGTCGCCACCGGCACGCCCGCCGGCATCTGCGCGATCGAGAGCAGGCTGTCGAGCCCGTTCAGGGTCTTGCTCTGCACGGGAACGCCGAGCACCGGCACCGGCGTCTTGCTCGCGCACATGCCCGGCAGGTGCGCTGCGCCGCCGGCGCCCGCGATGATCGCGCGCAGCCCACGGCCACGGGCGGCTTCCGCGTATTCGAAGAGAAGGTCCGGCGTCCGGTGCGCGCTCACCACGCGGCACTCGTGCGGGATGCCCATGTCCGCCAGGACACGCGCCGCGTTCCGCATGGTGTCCCAATCGGACTGCGAGCCCATGATGACCCCCACCAAGGGGGCTCCCGGGGGGGATTGAATGTCGCCAACGGGATCCATCGCCGGATCCTACGGGCCTGCCCCAAACTGCCTCCCGGCAGCGATTCCATCCCGCTCAGGGAGCCGGCTTCGGCAACACCCCCGGCGCAGTAACCCATAATGACGATTGGACTTACGCCGTTTCCGTTGGCCCGTCGACTTTGGCGATCAGGGGCGGTAATTCTCTTGCAATTGCTTGCCCGGACGACTTTCGGAGCCATCTTTCGACCAACTTGTGTCCACGGCAACGTTGTTGCTCTGGGGTCCGTAGGTAACAGAGGGCGACAATCCGGAACACGCGGCAGGTCCCTTGCCGCGGCTCGTCCACGCCTCGAGGTGACCCATCGGACATGTGATGGCATCACCGAAACTCGGGGCGGAGAGTCGGAAGCGCTTCGGCGCATCCGACACAGAGTTCAGAAAAGGGACGGGTGCTCGGCCTCGGAAACCGACGCCCATCCGCTGCGGCCTCCGCAGCGGCGAACCTCGGGGATGCGGTCTCAGGCGTGGGAACCGCGTCCCCGGGTTCATTTTTGGGGAGCGCAGCTCCCGCCGTCCATGATCAGACAACACGGATCACGGATCAGCCAAAACGCCGAACGCGGCACCGACACTTCGGAAGGCACCGCGTTACGAACGAATTGTTGCGTTGGACCAAGGCCCCGCGGCCCGAACTGCGGCCCGAAGGCGTCAGCTCGCTTCCGCGCGCGGATGCGCCTTGTCGTAGCCATCGCGCAGGCGCCCGCTGGTGAGGTGGGTGTAGACCTGCGTGGAGCTGAGCGACTGGTGGCCGAGCAGCTCCTGCACGGCGCGGAGGTCCGCACCGTTGTCGAGGAGATGCGTGGCGAAGCTGTGCCGGATGGTGTGCGGCGAGATGTCCGGATCGAGGTTGGCCTCGACCAGGTACTTCGCCACCTTGCGGCGCACCGAACGGCTCGACAGACGGCCGCCGTTCTTGTTGACGAACAGCGAATCGTCGGGGTTCATGCGCTTGCCGCGCGACTGCAGGTCGGCATCGACCATGGCCAGGTAGTGGCGCAGCGCCTTGAGGGCGTGGCTGCCCAGCGGGACACGGCGCTCGCGCCGGCCCTTGCCACGGATGATGATTTCCTCGCCGGTGTCGTTGAGGTCGCCGCGGTTGATGGCCACCACCTCGGACACGCGGATGCCGGTCGAGTAAAGCGTCTCGAGGATCGCGCGGTCACGCGCACCGAGGATCTCGGTGTCGTCCGGCGCCGACAGGAGGCGCTCGATCTGCTCGACGGAAATGGCCTTGGGAAGCCGCTTCGCCTGCTTGGGCGTGCGGATCAGGACCATCGGGTTGGTCGGGGTCAGGCCCTTGCGCTCCATCCACTTGTGGAAGCTGCGCAGGGTGGCGATCTTGCGGGCCATGGTGGCGGCCGAGTACTTCTGCTCGCCGAGCTTGCCCAGGAACTCGCGGATCAGTTCCACGTCGCACTTCAGGATGCGTCCGGTGATGGTCTCCGGAGTGGTGCTCTTGGCGTCGTACGCCTTGCGCTCCTTGTCCAGGTCCACCTTGGTGCCGGCCTTGGACTCGATGAAGTCCATGAACTGGCGGAGGTCAAGGCCGTAGCAGCGACCCGTGTAGGGGCTGAAGTGCCGCTCGTCGGTCAGGTAGTTGAGGAACTGCTGAATGAGGGGAAGTGTCGTGTTGTCGCTCATGGCCCTTGGCCTCCAGTTGGTCGCGTCGTGCGCGCGTTGCTGCCTGAATGGTTCTCTCGGAAACGGTGCCCGGGTTCCTTATCGGAGACACGCTGCCCTGTTCTGAAGCCGAACCCCACTCGAAGGGTGAGGATTTCGGACACTGGTCCCCCACACTGTCAGATTCCGGGAACTTCGTGTCCAGCATCGTTACGCAGCACTTGGCCCTGCGGTGCGCCAGAAGGGGGTAGTCGGCAAAAATGGCCGATTTGGCCCACGAAGGCAAAAGGTTATTGGCCGCAATTAATCCCCTCATCGGCCTTGGACGAACTTTCCTACAATCGCTCCCCCACTCGCAAGCGCACCTCGAACCCAGACCGAACCCGCCGACGATTGCGTAGCTCAGCCGGTAGAGCAAGCGGCTTTTAACCGCTAGGTCCTGGGTTCGAATCCCAGCGCAATCACTGAACTGCCGCCCCACGCCTCGCGTCCGCACCACGGTGCGGCGCATCGGACCACGATGTTCGTACTCCACCTGAATTGGTCTCACGGATCGTTGCGCGTCTGGGGCGAGAACGCCAACCGGCTCGCGCCTGCACAGCAGGCCCCCATCGCGCAGGGCACGCATCCGTTCGCAGCCACCGCCGAGGACGTACGCACCGCCATTGCGCCGGCCATCGAGCACGCCCGTGCAAGCGCCGGCGGTGACGAGCGCATCGGCGCCGAGGGCACGATCACCGACTCCAGCATCTCGCTCCTCCTTCCCTACGTCGAGACGCCGAACGGCCAGCTCCCGCTGCCGAGCGATCGCCTGGCGGCATGCGACGAGGCCGCGGGCTTCATGGCCGAGCCCGAAGAAGCGCTTGTGGCAGTGGAAGTCCCCGCCGTCAGTCTTGACGCACGCACCGCGTTCGCGCTGCTGCGCGCCCTGGAGACCGAGGCATCGAGCAGCGAAGTGGCCTGGGGCCATGACGCACGCTGGTGGAACGCCGTCTCGCAGTTCACGCAGCATCTCATCAACGACCAGCGCGTGATTCCCACGGTGGTGCAGGAGCGCAGCGGCGCCATGTTCGCCGCGTGGCGCCCGTGGCTGCACGATGCGCCCAACCACGCACGGTTCTCCGCGCTGGCCCGCAGCGTGCCCGCGGTGGTGCGCGCTGCCGAAGGTTCCGGCGCGGCAACGGCCCTCCTCGAGCAATCGATGGGCGCGTTCGTCGATTGCAGCATCCGCGACGTGCTGGAAGCCGAGAGCTACGTGGAGGCGATCGACGGGCGCGACCCGGACCGCGATCCGCACGTGGCATGGCTTGCCGGACTGCTCGGTGCGCAAGGCGCGGTGAAGCAGCCCGCGGCCGTCGAGTCGAGCATCGTGCGCACCGCGCGCCAGTGGATCGCCAACCTCGAGGACATCGGCGAAGGCCGCGAGATGCGCCTCCTGCTTCAGCTCCTGGAGCCGCCGTCGGAACTCCTGGCGGGCCCGGACGGACACGAGGACGACCACCCGTGGCGCCTCTCGTTCAGCCTGGTCTCCAACGACAGCCCGCCGATCGTGGTGGACGCGGAGGCGCTGTGGAACCGCGCGTCCGGCGGCCGCGCCGGTCGCGGCAGCTCGCCGCAGGAAACGCAGCAGCTCTGCGACATGCTCCTCCAGGAGCTCGGTCGCGCGAGCCGCCTGTACCCGAAGATCGAGGAAGCGCTCGATGAAGGCGCCCCCACGGGGCTGGAACTCAAGACCACCGAGGCCTACCAGTTCCTCCGCGACTTCAAGCCAGTGCTCGCGGAAGCGGGCTTCGAGGTCCTGGTGCCCGATTGGTGGGGACAGACCGCCAACCGCGTCGGCGCGCGCCTCCTCATCGAGAGCGATCCGGCGTCCGGCGAAGGTGGCGACGGCGGCCGCTCCGGCGGCGGCGTCGGCCTGCACAGCCTGGTGAACTACAGCTGGCAGATCGCACTCGGCGACATGCCGCTCACGCTCGAGGCGTTCCAGGCCCTGGCCAAGAAGGGCGTACCGCTGGTGCGCATCAACGGCCAGTGGGTGGAGATCCGCCCCGAGGACCTGGAGCGCGGCGTCAAGTTCCTGAAGCAGAACGCAGGCGGGCAGGTCACGCTGGTCGAGGCCCTGCGCCTCGCCCACGGCGACGCCGCCGATGGCGCGCTGCCGGTGGTGGGCCTCGACACCAAGGGCTGGGTCTCGGAGATCTTCGGACCGGACGGCTCGGTGGAGAAGATCGCCATGCTCGAGCAGCCGGAGCGGTTCCAGGGCACCCTGCGCCCGTACCAGCGTGCTGGCGTGAGCTGGCTCTCGTTCCTCGAGCGCTTCGGCATGGGCGCGTGCCTGGCCGACGACATGGGCCTCGGCAAGACCATCCAGCTGATCGCGCTCCTGCAGTCGGAGCGGCAGAACGTCCCCGAGGGCGCCACGGAAGCGGAGCGCATCGGGCCCACGCTCCTGGTGGCGCCGATGAGCGTGCTCGGCAACTGGCACCGCGAGCTCACCCGCTTTGCGCCGGAGCTCACCGTGCACCTCCACCACGGACTGGAACGCCCGCAGGGCGACCGCTTCGTGCACATCGCCTCGCGCGCCGACGTGGTGGTGAGCACCTACGCGCTCGTCACCCGCGACAAGGACCTCCTCAACCAGGTGGAATGGCGCCGGGTGGTGCTCGACGAGGCGCAGCACATCAAGAACCCGCCCACCAAGCAGACCGCGGCGATCCGCGCGCTGCGCACCAAGTTCCGCATCGCGCTCACCGGTACGCCGGTGGAGAACCGCCTGAGCGAACTCTGGTCGATCATGGAATTCTGCTGCCCAGGCTACCTGGGCACGCAGGGCGACTTCCGCAAGCGCTTCGCGCTCCCGGTGGAACGCCACCGCGACAAGCGCCAGGCCGAGCGCCTGCGGCAGCTGGTGCGCCCATTCATCCTCCGCCGCCTCAAGACCGACCCGAACGTCATCAGCGACCTGCCGCCGCTCGTCGAGACGCGCCAGCAGATCCCGCTGACCCCGGAACAGGCATCGCTGTACGAGCAGGTCGTCAACGACATGCTCAAGCGTGTCGACCAGGCCGAGGGCATCCGCCGTCGCGGCCTCGTGCTCAGCGCGCTGGTCAAGCTCAAGCAGATCTGCAACCACCCCGCGCACTTCCTGCGCGAGGGCATGCCGTCCAACGCCCCCGTGGTGGACGAGGATGCCGAGGGAGCCGAGGGCGCCGAGCCCGCGGAGAAGGAGAAGAAGATCGTGGTGCCGGCCAACGTGGTGCGCGCCGGGCGCCTGAGCGGACGCAGCGGCAAGAGCATCCGCGTCATGGAGATGCTCGAGGAGCTCACCGCCGCGGGCGACCGCGCGCTGATCTTCACGCAGTACCGGCAGATGGGCCATCTGCTGGTGCAGATGATCCGCCAGGAACTGGACATCGAGGCACTCTTCCTGCACGGCGGCACGCCGCAGGCCAAGCGCGACCAGCTGGTGCAGCGCTTCCAGAGCGAGGACCCGGCCTGCCCGATCTTCGTGCTGAGCCTGAAGGCCGGTGGCGTCGGCCTCAACCTGACGGCCGCCAACCACGTGTTCCACTACGACCGCTGGTGGAACCCGGCCGTCGAGAACCAGGCCACCGACCGCGCATTCCGCATCGGCCAGCTGCGCACGGTGAACGTGCACAAGATGATCACCATCGGCACGCTCGAGGAGCGCATCGACCAGATGATCGAGCAGAAGACCGAGCTCGCCAGCCAGATCATCGGCAGCGGCGAGCAGTGGCTCACCGAGCTCAACACCTCGCAGCTGCGCGACCTGCTCGCGCTCCGCGGCAGCTCCCTGGAGGACTCGCAGTGAGCAACGAGGGATTCAGCATCCGTCCGTCGCAGAAGAAGCTGGAGCAGCCCAGGCGCGTGCGCCACGGCATCAAGTTCCGGCGCAAGCTGGGCCTGGAAGGACTCCCGTGGCATGCAGCCCGCTTCGTCGAGGCGGTCGAGGCCGACATCCGGCCCGACGCCAAGGTGATGGGCATGGAGTACGCGCTCGCCGGCCAGGTGGCCAACTACACGGTCTCGCCGGGGGTGGTGGAGGCAGCGGTCCAGGGCCGCGGCGTCCGCCCGTACCAGGCACGGATCACGGTGAGGCCGCTCTCCCGCGAGGAGTGGGACAAGGTCATCGAGCGCATGGCAGGCGAAGCCGTGTTCGCCGCGCGGCTCCTCACCGGCGAGGTCCCCGAGTCGATCGAGGCATGCTTCATCGCCATCGGCAGGCACCTCCTGCCCGCCGAAGGCGATGGCGTGCAGACGCACTGCGACTGCGGGCTCGACCAGCCCTGCAAGCACGTGGCCGCCGCGGCATACCTCATGGCCGAGCGCATCGAGGTTGACCCAGTGGTGCTCTTCGCGCTGCGCGGACTCGACGGCGAACTGCTCCTCGAGAGGCTCCAGGAGCAGCGCACGCTGCAGACCTCGGGCATCTCGCAGGCACACGCGACCGCCGCCGTGGAAGAGGACACCGGCGGCCTGCCGCCGCTGGAACTCTGCGCCGCGGACTTCTGGCGACCCGGCACTGCGCTCGAAGAGGCCGAGTCCGCCGCCACGCCGGAACACGTGCCGCACGCCCTGCTCCGCCGCATGGGCCCGAGCCCGATGGGCGGCAAGTTCCCGATGGTGGGACTGCTGGCAAGCATCTACGACAGCGTGCGCGCGCGCACGGCACCTTGAACGATGCGCAAGTGACGATTGACTGACGCCTGGGGACTGGCCCCGTCGCCTTGCGGGGCGGGCGGCATGGCGGTTGCGCGGGCGACGTTCGAGTGACGCCCGGGGACTGGCCCCATCGCCTTGCGGGGCGGGCGGCATGGCGCCGCCACTGCCCCTCCGGCGAGGGGGCCAGGCACCGTGTGCGCCAATGGCGTCGGTTCGGCAATGGCCTCACCGCCGCGCTTGATGTTCACGCTGCGCGTGCATTCGTTCGACCGTGATCGTCACGCTTGCGAGCACCCGCAGCGAGCACGGGACCCCTGGCCCGAGGCGTCGACAAGCGCGAAGTCCGGCAGCTGCGGTTTCGAATACTCCCGGGTGCCGC
>JBIIJH010000138.1:0-6520 GCA_044233905.1 Phycisphaerales bacterium | reverse complement strand
AGCAACTTGCACACCGCCGCCACCGTGCTGCCCCGGGCGAGCTCGACGTCCGCCTGACGCAGCTTGTTGACGATCTCCTCCGCCTTGAAACGCTTGCCTGGCATGGCCTGACCTCCTGAAATGCGCCGGATACCAAAATCCGGCTTGGTACGGTTTCAGGGGGGAAGGTCAGTCTGGAATCGGATTGCGCTCAACCCTGTCCCGGAAGTCCCCTCAGCCTCAAGCGATTCCGAGGTACGGCCTTGTTTATCTGATGGCTTGCATCCCGTAGTCAACGCAAGACTCAACAACAAGCCCACGAGTGCAGGGCCCTGCGCCATAAGAGCGCCAATCGAGCATCGACGTCGAGTCTCAGTCACCGCGTTCAAGGTATCAGCCTTTCTAGCCAGCCGGCCACCACATCACTTGGACGCGGCTGGCTTCGGCGGCAATCCGTAGCCCGGCTCCTTCAGCCCAGCTCGGCGGCCGGGGTCGACGGCGGACAGTGCGCTTGCGCAAAGTGAATTCAGCGCCTTGCACCCGAGCTCCTGCCGCCCACGAAGTCCTCCAGCGGTGTCTGGTGGATGCGTTCTACCCCGATACTCAGCCTCACGCCCATGACGGATCCACGCCTCGTCTATGGTAATGCGATCCACCGCCGCCCGGAATCCCTCGTCGAACAAGCTATCTACCGCTTTCCGCTCTTCATCCGAAGCCACCGCAAGAAGCGAAGATCGAAATCCCTCCATAGAAGCTGGCCAGAAAACGAGCTCGTGCCGTCTGCTAATGTCGCTCCAGAAAGCTAGGAGGAAGGCCCTACGTGCGGGGATGGACAGCGACTCGGCAATCTGCTTCTGCGACGCCAGAACCAGTTCCGCTAGCGCGCTGGCGGACTGACCGAGCTGGGAATACGCAGCATCGGCGACCCGGAACATCGATTCGGTGCGCACGGGTCCCTCCGGGTTCGCGGACTGCTTCTCCATCTGGCGTAGCTGCCGCCTGGATGTTGTTCGCGCGATCCTCTCCGCAGACTCGCGCATTTTCCGCAAAATCACGAGGTATCTCTCACAGAAAAGCGAGACCTGGGCGCTGATTTGCGCGCCATCACTCGCCGCGTTCGGCTCCGCCTCCAACACCTTGTCCAGGAGTGCCACCAAGTCGACGGACCCTGTCTCGAGGTGATGTCCGGGCATCGGCGTACGGGAAATCTCCAGCGAGTACTCGAACTTGTACCAGAGTTCCGGCTTTGTACCGGAGAACCGATCGCGGAGCGCGTCCAGGAATTCCCGATCGAAGGCTGCCTGCTGATCCGCGAGGGGCGCAAGCGCCACTTCCCGAGCGCAGCAGAGATGCAACCAAGCCGCGGGATCTGCCTCTACATTGATCCCTTCGAACTTCTGGTTCCATTCCTCAACGCTGCGCTTCCACGCGGTCAGTTTCGGAACAAGCGTGCGGCGGCGCTCCTCGATCAACTCGCGCAGCGTCCGCTCTTCGTCCGGATTCAGTGCGAGCATTGTTGGCGCCAGACGCGAGACCGATTCAGTCAGGGCATCAACCAACTCACGCTCAAAGTGGGGGGACCAAGGTCCCATCGGGATAGCGCGCTCTGATTCACTTGCGATCGGCCGGATTCCGAGAGCCGCTGAATTGGCGCACGGCGTCAAAGATGCCGTAACGCTCGCCCCCACAAGGATCGCTCCGCGAAGCAGCTTCGGCCATTGAGACACAATCATCGAGTCTCCAATCTCTGCGATGTACAGGAAAGGGGACGAAGGGCACGACCCGGGCCAGCTAGTCCTAACCTCGGCGGAAGGGAGTAGCCAACGACTCCCCCAGGATAGCGGCTGGTGGCGTCGCCCCGCGTCTCCAGTTGCAGCCAGGAGCTCAAGGCTGCCTCCCAAGGAAAAAGAACCGAAGTTCCTCCACGCCTTTCTTTCTACCAGCGGGGTCCGCGCGCAACCACGGATAGGAACTGGCAAACAATGTACGCTCCGCGACAACTTAGTTCCACATTCGCGAGCTTTCCGTCGGTGCTGCGAAACACGCGCCGGTGGCCGACCAACTGGTTCATCGATTGAGATTCGTGGCGACCCGCACCAAACAGCCCTACACCTTCGGCGCATCCGGGGAGTTCAAGGCCCGCCTCGAAGTAGAGGCGGGCCTTTTCGTTGACGGGCGAGATGGGCCGGGAGGCCCGCGTGGGGCGTCGTGGCGGGTCCTTGAAGCCCACGATCGAACGCCATTGGAAGTCGCTCCAACGAGGACCTCAATGAAGCGAATCACGGCAATCCTGGCAGGCATCGCGAGCATGACCGCATGTGCCCCCCACGGGTCGGCGGTGCAGGACGATCGGACCGATGACCAGGCACACGCGTTTGGCGAGTGTTTCGGGCGCGCGATGTCGTGGAGGCTGCGGATCGGCGGGACCGAGGGCAAGAACGACTCATGGACCGTCTCGATCCTCGAGGTCGCTCCCACCCGCTACGACGTGTCGAGCGGCCACTTCGACGATCGATCCGTCTCCGCCGCCGCGGTGATTCGGCGTGGCGACGAGATCGTCCACCTCCTCGGCGAAAGGAATGGCAGCCGGCTGTGCCTCGTGGACTCGGATTTGCTGCTTGGAACCGCCGCGTCGCTGTCGGTCGAAGGCTTTGAGGGCCGGATGAGTGCCCTCAATCGAGGCGGGGGCGCCGGCGAGTGCCGGCGCGCGAGACTGGCGCTGCGGGGGGTCGGGGAGGTGCTGTTCGTCCTGTCACCTCGTTGCCAAATGGTTCCAACGATCGAGACCGCGGCAGAGCCCTGCGGCACCATGCTCGAGCCTGCGCCGGTCGTGCAGCGTGTCCTGCAAGAGGTCGGGCCAGGAAACCACCGGATGCTGCTGACAATGATCGAAGACCGGTCCGGAAGCCACCCCGCGGTTCATGCGGGCGTGGCGGCCATTCGCCCCCAGTTGCGGCGCTTCGAGGGTGATGTGCCTGCGCGATGCCCATGGAGGACCAAGCGTGACTTCGCGATCCACATCGCCGAGGCACTGGAGGCCTGCGGCACGACCCTGCCGCAGGCCCCGGAGGGCGAATTGGCCGATTCGCTGAACCAAGCGAGTGGGCTTCATTTGGACGGCTGGGAGTGGCGCCGGTTGATGACGGACTGCTTCGGGTCCCTCGAACGCGCGGACGCGGCGCTCTGCTTCCTGCCCGAGATGGAGTTCACCCCGTTCGTCGTCGCATCGACGGAAGCGGGCCACGACCAGGTGTGGCTCAGATGGAGGTAGCCATGGGCATTCCGACTCCCGTCATCGCTTGCGTTCTCCGCTCCGGCGGCATCTACACCGCGGACTGGGTCCACCGGCTCGCCAACGGAGTCCGGCGTCACACGAAGAGCATGCCGTACCGCTTCGTCTGCCTCACCGACATGGAGGTGCCAGGCATCGAGACCATCCCGCTCATCCATGGATGGCCCGGGTGGTGGTCGAAGATCGAGCTGTTCCGCCCGGAGCTGTTCGGCAACAGGTCAGTGCTCTATCTCGACCTCGACACCGTGGTCGTCGGTGATCTCGAGCAGATCGCCATCGCAGGTCAAGGCATGACGATGATGCACGAGCCGCGGCGGCCGAGGTACTTCAACTCGTCGGTGATGCAGTGGTGGCGAACCGAGATGTGCATGCTCTACCGCGAATTCGTCAAGACGCCGGAGAAGTACATGCGCCGATTCCGCAGCCACCCGCGCATCGGCGACCAAGCGTTCATCAGCGACCACCTCGCCAAGATGCTCTACCTGCCCTGCGCGTTCCGAGACAGCGTCGGACCCGACGCGGTGCTCTCGTACAAGCACGACCGGTGCGAGCTCGGTCCGAGGCCTACGACGGCTGTCGTGAGCTTCCACGGCAAGCCCAAGCCGTGCGACTTCAAGACTGGCTGGGTGGCGGACGCCTGGAAATGAAAACCCCCGGCGGAGCAGTGCTCACGCCGGGGGCTTCCGGGGGTCGGACGGTCGGAGAGTAGCGCCGCCGGGACGATCGCCGGGGGGCAGCGGTTCTGCCCGACGGCTCGCGCCGCACCGTCCTACCCCTATCACCGCTCGAGGCGGACGGATGTGACATCAGGGCCGAAGAATTTCGCACGAGCCTGCCCGGCTCCGGGGCAGGGCGTCGCGCAAATCATTGTCTCTGATGGCTTTACGGCGTCTGCCGCGGGTTAGTTCCACGGTCGATCTGACCGAGTTCTCTGGTCGCGGGCGGTCCGGGCGTCCGAACGGCGTCGGTCCAGGACTACTTCAAGAGGCGCGCGCGAAACTGGCGCGCCCGACGGTTAAGAGTGAACGCCCTGGCCTCACGGCCGGGGCGTTCGCGTTTTGCGGCGTGCGTACGGCGTTTTGCGGCAAGGGGTTGCATGCGTGAAGGTCTCGCGGGGTGCGCCAGCGGAGAGGCGCGGCCGAGTGTCTGGCCGACCGTTGCGGGCGTGCTCGCGGATTGTCTCTCCGCGCATCTCGATACCTCGCGCCCCAATTTGTCTCTGGTTCACAGTTCTAGAGGCCGAAATGCACGAACTCATAAACAACCGAGTCCGGTCGGTGCGAAATCGCGTGGTCAATCCGCGAGAAAGCGGAGGACTGTAGAGTGACCTCCATGAGCAGCGTGATCTTTGTCATTAAGCCCGGGCCAATGGGTCGAGCGATCATGCAACGGGTGCCTGTCTCGCTTCTAGCAGTCGCCATTGCTGGCTGTTCAGTCACGCCGGCAGACACCTCGTCGACGGTCGGAACGTCCGCGATTCGAGATCAAGGCAGAGTCGCGACTCCGGATCAGAACGCGGTGCTCAACGGCGACTCTGCGCTCATCGAGATCATGCGCGACGCCGACATCCCGGGGCTCGCTTTGGCCCGTGTTGAAGACGGTCGCGTAAGCCAAGTGATGACGCTTGGGCGGCGAGATGCCATGAACGCGCGACCAGATGCGCCCGCCGTCGATGAACTCACCGTCTGCGAAGGCGCGTCGCTCGGCAAACCACTCCTCGCTCTCGCGACACTGCAACTCGTCGAGAAAGGCAAACTTAATCTCGACACGCGCGCTGCGAGCATCGTTCCGCTTGATGATTCGAGCGATGCGCGAAAGGACCTTGTCACGATACGAATGCTCTTGAGCCACACGAGTGGCTTGGCATTCAACCAGCCCACGTTTGAGGCCCAGCCCGGAGAGCGTTTTTCGTATTCCACCTTCGGGTACCGCTATTTGCAGAGAGTTGTCGAATCGAAGCTGGGAAAACCCTTCGAAGCATGGGTGCAAGACACGCTGGTCGCACCGCTCGGCCTTGCGCGCACGAGTTTCGTCTACGGCGAGCAATTCGCAGACAACCGGGCCACGGGCCGCAACTGGCTGATGGTCCAACAGCAATCAATGACCACCGCAGCTGGCGCCGCCGCGTTTGATCTCATCACGACGCCGAAGGACTACGCCACGATCTGGGCGCACGTCTTGAGCGGGAGCGTCGTGTCACAGCCGACGCTTGCAAGCATGTTCACACTCCAGCGCGAGATCAAGGGGGAGATGTTTGACCCTGCCATACCGAAGAAGTCGACAGTACAACTTGCCTGCGGGCTCGGCGTCCTGCTCGAACGGCAAGGTGACCGCTGGATCGCCTTTCAGTGGGGTGATAATGGCGGCTCCACAGGCTTGCTCGTGATTGAGCCTCAGGAGAACCGCGCGGTCGTGTTTATGACGAATGCCCAAGACGGTCTGCACGCGGGTGAGGCCATCGCGCACGCCGCAGGCGCACGCATTTCAGCGTTGCCATGGCTCGGCTACGAGCAGTACACCACCGCGACGCGAACCGCATGGAAGCGTGTCACGGCGGCATGTGATCGCGGCGCAGATGCAGGCACCGCTGCCTTTACGAAACTCCTCTCGGAAGATGAACCCTCAGCGCGTGCCATCTCACGCAACCTTGGCTACTTCAATCGCTTCAAGGGCCGCGTTGCCGAGTCTGAGCCGTTCTTTCGCGTTGCATCGACCATCGAACCAGTCGAGATCGAAGTCCTGGGGAACTGGGTGGAAGCGTTGGTGCTTGTCGGGCGGGTTGAGGAGGCGGCGCTCGCCCAGCAACGGGCTGTTGCGATCGATTCATCCCTCGCGTCCTTGGCGACGTTGCAATCATGGATTGACGCAGCCAAGTCCGACCTTGCTGATGTGGCCCGCGATCAGAAGGACTTGAATGAATCACTCGCAGAACACGTTGGAACCTACGGCGAGTATTCGCTCGAACTTGACGGCCAAAACGGTCCGACCCTCGTGACGCCACGCGGCCGAAAGGCGCTTGTACTTGTTCATTCCGGCGATGCAATCACAAAGGACATGGTGTATCGCATTCGCTTCGGCGGTGGCGAACTCGATGTCACTGTCGCGGGGGGGGCAACGAGCAAATTCTCCAAGATCGTGGACCTGCACACCAATCATGGACACCCATGACGATCCTATCCGACCCTCTCGGTCGCCTCGAACACTTCGGGGCTGACGTAGCCGAGTGAGCCGTGGATTCTGATTCGTTGG
>JBIIJH010000137.1:0-6523 GCA_044233905.1 Phycisphaerales bacterium | reverse complement strand
AGCTCGGTGAGGCGGCCGGAGTACTCGAAGTTGCAGAGCGGCGATTCCGGCGTGCGGTCCTTCACGGCCTGCACCCATTCGGCGTGGTGGCCGAGGCTGGGGTCGAGCGGCGTGACCTTGAGCGCGGCCGGGCTCGAGGGCGTCGGCGTGAGCGCCGGTCGCTGCGCCGCGGGCTGGCCACCGGGCTGGCCACTGGACTGGCCACTGGGCGCGGCAATCCCCATCGCCTCATCCATGGTGCGGCCGTACCACTCGCCGGCGCGCGCGGGCGGCCACACGAGCATCTCGTCGTAGCTGGCAAGGATGGCGCCCTCGGTGCCCTGGAAGCAGACGCTGAAGCGACCGTGGTAGTCCTGCTTGTCCTTGGCGCCGATCTCCTGCACGAAGGGCGACTTGCGGCCGCCGTCGAACCAGCGCAGCACCAGCGGATCCTTGCCTTCGCCGGCGGCGCCGGGGATGGCCCACGTCACCTCGAGCCACTCGGGCGTGCCCACGGGATCGAGCGGCGGACCCTCGGTGCGGACCTCGATGTTGAGCGGCTTGGAGCCGGAGCCCGGCATGTCCGCGGTCGGCGCCAGGCCAAGCGCCCACACCGGGAGGTCCATGATGTGGCAGCCCATGTCACCGAGCGTGCCCGAGCCGTACGCCCAGTAGCGGCGCCAGTTGGCGGGGTGGATGCCCTCGATGTACGGCACGCTCGGCTTCTTGCAGAGCCAGAGGTTCCAGTTGAGGTTCGCGGGCGCCTTGGCCCCGGGCGTCAGCTTGCCGCCGCCCCAGCTCTTGGTCTGCCAGCAGTCCACCGCGGTGATGCGGCCGACGGCGCCCGCGCGCACGGCTTCCACCACGCGGCGATAGGTGCTCGATGCGTGGATCTGCGTGCCGAGCTGCGTGGACAACCCGGATTCCCGCGCCAGCGCACGCAGTTCGCGCGCCTCGCCCAGCGTGTGGGTGAGCGGCTTCTCGCAGTAGACAGGGAGTCCGCAGCGCAATGCAGCCGCGGCAATGGGGAAGTGCGAGTGGTCGGGCGTGGACACCACGATGCCGTCCAGGTCCAGCGCGCGCCGCGCTTCCACCACCTCGTTCCAGTCGGTGTGGCGCTTGGCATCCACGAACTTGAAGCCGGCCTTCTTCAGGTAGTCCCAGTCCACGTCGCAGAGCGCCACGATGTGCTCGCTGCGGAGGGCCTCGATGTTCTCCCAGCCGCGGTTGGCGGTGCCGATGCACGCCAGGCGCAGGCGGTCGCGACGGCGGGGGCCGGCCTCCTTGAGGACGGCGGGCGCCTGCTTGTCGGCAACGCAACGAGCGAGGGCGGGCGTGAGTGCGAGACCGGCGGCAGCGAGGAGGAAGCGGCGACGCGTTGGCATGCGCGGAGGGTACGCGGTGAATGTTCAGATGGGGGGCGGGAATGGGCGCGGAGCGCGGCACCGGACTGATGGCGCCGGACGAATGGCGCAGGCCGCGCGTTGCCCCAACGCCCGAGAGATCATCCTGCCTTGCGCTTGCGTGCCCCGCCCCGCGGCTTCGCAGCTTTTTCCCCGCGGCCGGTGCCGGTGTCGGCGCCGGCATCGAGCTCCAGCACCGCCCGCAGCGCCCGGTCGCTCGAGACGTTTTGGAACTTTCGGCTTGATTCCCAGCGCTTGATGCTCGCAATGCCGCACCCGGAGCGCGCGGCCAGCTCCTGCTGCGTCAGCCCCAGGCGATTGCGCGCGGCCACGATGTCCTCGGGGGCAAGGAGGCCGCTGTGGCGACAGACCGCGGCATGCTCCGCAAGGAGCGAGTCCGCGGGCCGTATCGCAAAACCGCAAGCACCGCACGTGGCTACGCGCACGACGGCCGTTGCCGTGCGCTCTGCTCCGGCACGATCCAAGTACGGAACATCGATGCGCTTGCGGGACCATTTCATCCCCGAAGTGCCGCATGCGAAGCAACGAATCTCAGCGTGGTCGTTCATGGGTCTTTGTGCTCGCGTGGAAACTGATGAAGATCAACGGGCCGCCTGGTGTGCTCGGCAGCGGGAGGATCCACTTGACGTAGACAGCTGGGGTTCCAAATCGTCCAGAAACAACCAGGACGAACACCGGGCGGGACGGATCGCGGTTCCACGTCTCCTCGCGTGCTTCGATGCCGGGCGGACACCCGCGAGCATGCCGCCGTCGATACCGCAGCAACTCGCTGATGCTCCGTCGGACGAACTGCACGGCTTCTGGCCCGGTGAAGTACGGCGCGCGGCTGTGGCGGGGGTTCTGGGTATTCGTGGGATGCCAACGCGCGCCCATGGATGGATCAGCAACCCACCACTTCGGCGTCGGACCGTCCGCGAGGAGGTCGTAGGAACGAACCCATGGATCGTCGCTCGGCATGTGGGGGCCGAGTGTCGGCGAGCCGACGGAAATGGCACGTGTTCCAAGAGAAAGAGCCGCACAAAAGGTATCATATGATCCCTCCACCCCATGTCCACCCCCCGCTCCCGACCTGCGCACGAATACGTCCTCGGCACCCATGACGAGGAGCGCGATCGCCTGGCGCGCCAGCATGCGCTGTGGCTCGACGAGGTGCGGCACGCGTGGCGCGCGGCGGGGATCACGCGCGGCTCGCGCGTCCTGGACGTGGGCTGCGGGCCGGGGCTTGCCATCGACGCGCTCCTGGCCGAGGTGGGCGAGCATGGCCGCGTGGCGGGCCTGGAGATCTCGCCGGAGTTCGTGCGCCAGGCGAAGGAACGCGCGGCGGCGCACGGCCGGCCGGACACCGACGTCCGCACCTTCGACCTGATGCACGCCCCGCTCCCCGCGGACATGCACGGCCAGTTCGACGCCGTCTGGTGTCGCTGGGTGGCCATGTTCGTGCGCGACCCCGCCATGCTGGTGCGCGCGGTGCGCGATGCGCTGGCCCCGGGAGGCCGTGCGGTGTTCCACGAGTACATCCACTACGAGACCTACGCACTGCATCCGCACGGCCCGCGCGTGCGGGAGTTCGTGCAGCACGCGATGAAGAGCTTCGCGGAAGGCGGCGGCAACGCCAACATCGCCGGCCACCTGCCCACGCTCATGGCCGAGGCGGGCATGAAGGTCACCGCCCTGCGCCCGATCGCGCGCGTGGCGCGGCCCGCCGATCCGCTGTGGCACTGGCCCGCGGGGTTCATCCGCACGTACGCGCCGCGGCTGGTGGCGCTGGGGCTGGCCACGCGGCAGTGGGAGGAGGAGCTTCTTGCGGAGATCGAGGCCGCGGCCACGCAGCCCGGGGCGTTCCTGGTGGCGCCGACCGTGATGGAGATCGTGGCCGAGCGTTGACGGATGCGAAGGCTCCGGAGCGCGGTCAGCACACTCACGAAACACCGCACCGATTCCATCAACTCACCGCGGTATCGTCACGCCCCCGCGGTCTTCCGCCCTTCCCCATGATCATCATCGGCGTCGACATCGAGACCGCGAACCTCCACGGGGCCATCTGCGAATTCAGCGCGGTGGGGCTCGATCTGGACACGGGCGCGGAGCTCTTCGTGGTCACCAGCCTGGTGGACCCGGGCGACGTCGACTGGGACCCGTTCGCCATGCGCGTGCACGGCATCCACCCCCGCGAGGTGCGCGGCAAGCCGGCCATCCACGCGGTGTGGGAACGGTTCCTCACCGAGCTCGAGTACCAGGACGCGAAGACCGGGCGCCCGCGCCGCATCTTTGCGCACAACGCATCGTTCGAGCGCAGCCAGCTGACGCGCGCGCTCGGCGACCGCATGCAGGTGGAGTTCGAGTGCACCGTGCGGATGGCACGCCGCGGCCTGCGCGAATTCGCGCCGCGGAATCACAAGCTGCCGACGGTGTGCGAGGTGCTGGGGATTCCGTTCCGAGAGACGCACCGAGCGGAAGCGGATGCGCGCGCGGCGGCGGAGGTGGCGCGGAGGCTCATTGCGTTGCCGCCACCGAAAGCTCCTTCAAGTGCACGAGCCGCAGCAGGTGCGGAAGGCACAGTCCAGCGCTGAGTGCACGATTTGCGCGCGAGCCCCACATCTAGGTGGTTTCCGCACAAAATTGCCGAGCTTGGGATGCATTGACGTCGTCCGATGGAACGGTCTCGCACAGCCTGACCGAGAACATGAGCCAAACGCCGCACCCTGAAGCCCAAAATCTTGGCGAGATTCCGGGGAGATATGACCAATTGACGAGTTTCGAGTCTGTGGGGCAATTCGCCAAACCAAATCCGGACTGCGCAACGCAACTGCGATCTATGCACAAGCCACCGTGAGTGATAATCTGCGGAAACATGCTCGCCCACGACACCACTTGCTGGCCATCATTTCGGGGCGAACTGTGCTGCCGACCACCCTGCTCGCAAGGAGATGACCGATGAACTGGATCCCCCTCACCGAACGATGCAAGCACATGCTGGATAGCAAGCCCTGCCCCGGTTGGTGGGCGGTCTGGAATCGCCCCTCAGCCTGCCCGAAGTGCGGCGGCGCCACCAGCGAGCCGACCAAGCAAATCGTGAGCCAGCCATCTGAGACCGTATTCGTGCGCGTGCCTGCCGGAGCAGTCGCGGCGCGATTCGCATTCGAACTCAACGATGAAAGGAAGCACTACAGATTCATGCCCGGCGTGAAGGGCTTCATCGATGTGTACAACCGATCGCAGGCAATAGGAGTCGGTGGTTCCGTCAGCAAGCACGATATCGCACCGTTGGCTGGCCAATCGGGATCCGGAAGAGAGCTGCGCGGACTGTTTCGGGCAGCAGCCGGAACGCCGATCGAGTGCCAGGCATTCCTGTTTCTCGACGGACCATTCGGACTCCGGCTGCAGTCAAGGGAAGTCCGAGCGAGAGACCACCACCAGCTGAGCGCCGTACTCTCAATCACGGCATCAATCGAGAACATGGAAGCGGTTGCCTCCCGACTCCTCGTCTCGCCACGATCCGCGGCAGACGCAGACTCCAGCGCAACCCTGCAGGCGAAGGGTGATCAGTGGAGCGAGGCACGCTACGAGGGTATCGAGGAACTGTTGAGCAGCGCACTGGCCCCGCTGATCGCGCGCGACCTGTCGCGCCACCACGCGGAGCACCTGAACAACGCCATTTCCGCCAAGGAAGTTCTGTCCTCCGACACCTTGCAGCGGCTCAGCCAAGAACTGCAGGCTCTTGGACTGCGCCTTGACGGCGCGAATGAGCTGCTTTGCAACATTCCGCACCTCGAGGCGCAAGGCGCGGCAAAGGCAAAGATCGCGACCGCCACCGAGAACGTCGATCTTCGTGCACAGTGGTCTGAACTGGAACTGCGAGCCGCCGCGATCGCCGCCAAGAACGAAGATTCAAAGCGGCAACTTGGTGCCGATGCGACGGTGTCGGCAGAAATCGTTGACAACCGTCTCCGTGAACTCGGCAAGCTCGTCCGGGAGCGCCTTGCTGCCGATCAAGCTCACGCATATCGCACGGAGCACGGTTTCCTGGAGATGATCCGCAAGTCAGAACATCAGGTGCAGCTCGACGGGCTCCTGCGAGACCACGAAATCGCGCAGCTACAGCAGAAGATCGAGAATGGAATGACGTTCGACCAGGCTGCGGCGGACATCCGACTCCGCGAGCTCGTTCGCGGTCACGAAATGAGCGAGGCACGGCATGCATTGAGCATCCAAGAGATCCAGCACAACAGCGAGCTGGCCTTGGATGAGTCCCGCCGAAGAGCAGCTCGCGAAGGAAAGAAAGGCGACGAGATCGCCTTGCTTGAGGTCGAGTGGGCCAAGTGGAAGCTACAGAACGAGCAGCTCAAAGCGATGACGGAAATCGCGAAGGGTAAGGACCAGCACACGCTCGACATCGAGCGCCAAAGAGCGCAGCACGCCGCGGAAATCGAGCGAGAGAAAGTCAGGACGGCATCCGGAGCCGAGATCGAGCGTATCAAGGCATTGGGAGCTCTTTCCCCGGAATTGGTTGCATTGCTGCAGCCAAACACTAACCCAGAGGTCGTCAAGGCGATTTTTGCCGGACGCCCCGCCGCCGAAAGCGAACGACGAATCAAGGAACTTGAAACGCTCCACCAAGCGGCCGTCGAGCGCATGGTGGCCTCGAAGGATGAGGAGAGCACCCGCTCCGTTCGTCTTCTTGAGCAAGCGATTCAGTCACTTTCCGCGGTAGCCAAGACGCAGGCTGAGCACTCCTCGACATCGCAGCGGATCGTCAACAGGTTTGGCCAATCGCCATCGTCCGGAACCTGAAGATGCGGCCCGAAGGTCCCACTTGCAACTGCCGGCACGATCCGCACGATCCGCCGATACCCGACAACCGCTGCAGGGCGTGCGGGAACATCTACCCAGGGCCCAAGTGGTTTCGTAACGCCCTGAAGTCCGATCCGCGCTGGTCCCAGACGGAGCCCGCGCAGGCAGCGACGGATCTGCACTGGTTCCGGCATATCGCGCCAAGCAGGCTGTCCCAGGACCTGCTCAACGTCATCAACGAGTGCCTTGACGAAGTGCTTCCGCGGGCGACCGTGGCCTTAGGGGGCAACCCCCACGGAACGGAACGTACGGTACGACTGGTATTCGAC
>JBIIJH010000136.1:0-6677 GCA_044233905.1 Phycisphaerales bacterium | reverse complement strand
CCAGCCCGCCGCCCTTCGACAACTTCGCCAAGGCGCCGCGCGTCGGCGACTGCTACGACTTCAGCGTCGTCCACTGGGACGAGAAGACCGGCGGCTACTGGGTCGACGAGAGTGCCGATCCCGAGGTGAACCCGGGCGCCGGAGGCGCCAAGGCAGCGCACTGACGGCGGACGCAGCCTCGACGGCGGACGCAGCCTCGACGGCTGCCCCAACATTGACGGCCCTGCGGGGCCCGAACAGACACGCACGGAGCATCACGTGAGCCAGACCATCGCAAGCACACACACGCAGCACGGCGCCGAGGCGCATGGACACGGCCACGACGGCCACGGCCATGGTGACCACGGCCACGCGCACGATCCGAACCTCGCGCACCACTTCGACAGCCTGCAGCAGCAGTTCGACAGCGCGAAGCTCGGCATCTGGCTGTTCCTCGCCACCGAGGTGCTGTTCTTCGGCGGTCTCTTCGTGGCCTATGCCATCCTGCGCATGAGCCACCCGGAGATCTTCAGCTACGCCAGCCACTACCTCGACACGGTGATGGGCGGCATCAACACCTGCGTGCTGATCCTCTCCAGCGTGACCATGGCCATGGCCGTGCGCTTTGCGCAGACCGACCGCCGCGGTGGCCTGATCGCGTGCCTGGTCCTCACCTTCATGGGTGCGATCGGCTTCCTGATCATCAAGTACTTCGAGTACTCCCACAAGATCCACGACAACCTGGTCTGGGGTCCCAGCTTCTACGTCCCGCCGCACGACGCCGAGGGCGACGCCGAGGCGAAGATGCTGAAGACCGCCCCCGCCGCGCCCGGTGCCGCGATCGTGGTGAACAACCCCGCGACGTTCGCCATCCCGGACCTGGCCGCGAAGCCTGCCGTGGATGCCTCCGCCGTGAAGGCTGCCTCGGTCGGACCGACCGGCATCGCCCGCGCAAGCGGCGCCCCGGCCCCGGCCCCAGCCGCCGAGCCCGCGCCCGGCGCTTCCGAGGAAGCCCACCCCGGCACGCACCTCGAGGACAAGGCGATGCCGCCGAACACGCACCTCTTCTTCGCCATCTACTACGCGATGACCGGCCTGCACGGCATCCACGTGGTGGCGGGCATGGGCGTGCTGGCGTGGCTCACCTGGCGCGCCATCCGCGGCGACTTCTCCAGCAAGAACTTCACCGCGGTCGACACCGGTGGCCTCTACTGGCACATCGTCGACCTCATCTGGATCTTCCTCTTCCCGCTCTTCTACCTCATCCACTGAGTCGGAAGGAACCCACCCACCATGGCACATCACGCGCATCACGAATCCCACCACGCCAGCCACGCCGGCGAGGTCCACCCCGAGGTGGGCCACGTCGTTCCCGTGAAGTACCTCATGGCTGCGGGTGCCGCGCTCCTCTTCCTGACCGTCATCACGGTGGCCTCGCACTCCGTGGACATGGGCGAGGCCAACCTCCCCGTGGCGCTCTTCATCGCGCTGATCAAGGCCACGATCGTGGCGCTGGTGTTCATGCACCTGCGCTGGGACCGCCCGTTCAACCTCCTGGTGCTGGTCGGCTCGATCGTCTTCGTGATGATCATGCTGGCCTTCGCCATGATGGACGTGCACCAGAACCTCCCCACCATGTTCGATGGCAATGCCCCCGAGGCGGCCTCCACCATGGACGCCAACGCACCCGGCGCGCCGGTGGCGCAGGTCCGTTCCACCAACGGCGGCGTCGGCAGCACCAACTGACGGCGGGCGCCGCGTCGGCCCCCGCCGGACGCAGGCACCATGGCCATCAAGACCGCAACAGTCGTCGACCCCTTCGATTCCGCGCAAGAGCGCGGGAGCGCGGGGGTCTTCGGCATGTGGGTCTTCATCGCGATCGTGGCGATGATCTTCGTCGCCTGCATCCTGGGCTACGTGGTGGTCCGATTCGACCAGCCGCCCGGCCGCGAATGGATGCCGGAGGGCACGCCGCCGCTTCCCCTGGCGCTGCTCCTTTCCACGGTGATCCTGCTGGTTTCCAGCTGGACCATGCAGCTGGCGGTGCGCGCCGCGCGCGCCGGCAGGTCGGTGCAGCTGGTGCACGCGATGGGCGCCACGCTCGGGCTGGCGTTCCTCTTCCTGGTGGTGCAGGGGCTCTCCTGGCGCGAACTCTGGGAGCAGCACGCCACCATCCAGAGCGGGCTGTACGCATGGACCTTCTACGTGCTGACGGGCGTGCATGCCCTGCATGTCCTGGGCGGGCTGCTCCCGATGATCGTCACCTTCCGTCGTGCCCGCGAGGGTGCGTACACGGCTGCCGAGCACACCGGCGTGGTGCTCTGCGCCATGTACTGGCATGCCCTGGATGCCATCTGGTTGGTGCTCTATGCCACGCTCGCCGTGTGTTCATGGTGAGGCTGGGGGCGGCGCGTGCCGCAGGTCCCGTCACCAACGCGCTTCGTGCGCGAACCACAGCTGCGGGATCACGGTTGCGGGCCGTCCGTCGGTCGCGCGCACCAGGGCCGCCAGCGGCCCGGCCTGCACCACGGCCTCGAACGCGCGTCCGCCCACGCTGAACTCCACCCTTCCGGAAGCGCCGGCGCGCGAGGCCAGTTCGCCGAGGGAAAGCACGGCACGCGCGTCGCCCTCGCGAACCTCCACCACCGCGGTCTTGCGCGAACGGGGCTGGCCCTTGGCGGCCGCGTCCACGGCACGCGCGGCGCTCGAGGGTTCGGGCACCTCCGGCACCAGCCCGTTCACCGGGAAGTCCACGTGCGACGAGAGGAAGTAGCGCGCGTAGCTGAATTCCTTGTAGCGATTGGCCTGCGCCGGGTCGCCCATGGCCACGGTGGTGTCGGGCCAGGTGTCGAGCCACATGCGCCAGGAGCAGATGTTGCAGTCCGGGAGCGGCACGATCCGCGCATCGCGCGCCGCCGCCGGGCCGGCGATGGCGCGCAGGCCCAGCTGGCTCCAGAGCGACGCTCCCTCGGTGGATCCGGCAGGTGCGCCGGCGGCGCGGTCGTACATCACCAGGTTGCTGTTGTAGAGGATGCCGCTCACGTGGAAGGTGCGCTCGGCACCGTCGACGCGGCGATCGAACACCACCAGGCTGTCGGTGAGCGGGCTGTAGCTCACCGCGATGGGCACGCCGCCGAGCGTGTCGTTCACCACCTCGTGCGCATTCAGCACGGCAAGCGAGTAGGCCCGCGCCTCTCCGCCCACCACGATCCCGGCCACGCGGTCCGTGGACACCAGGTACTTGGTGCGGTGCTCGTCGTTCCAGCGCAGCATCTCGGAGCCGCGCATCACCGTCGGTGCGTCGAGCGAGGGCAGGAAGTCGCGCGGGCTGCCGCTTCCCACCAGCCATCCGCGTTCGGCACGCAGCGGTTCCAGCACGAAGCCGTACGCCGCGGGATCGTTGCCGCTTCCCACGGGCCGGTCGCCCACGAAGATGCCGCTCAGCGCCCAGCCGAGGAACGCGCAGACGAGCACCAGGCCGGCGAGGATCACCCATCCGCCGCCACGTACCGTGAGGGTGGGGAAGCCGGCGTTCGGGGCATTGCTGCCGGCGCCGTTGCCTGCACCGCCGGCTTCGGGTGCGTCGTTCATTGCCCGGGCACCTCGAGGATCATCACGCCGTCGCCGGGCGTGGCAGTGGTGACGGCGCTGCCGCGGTCGAGCACCATCGCGCCGAGCAGGATGGGGAGGTACGCCAGGCTCGCCAGGAACAGCTTGCGCGCGCGCGCGTCGCTCCGCTCCTGCAGGAATCGCAGTGCAAGCCACGACATCCAGAGCCCGGAGACGAGCGCCACGGCGGCGTAGGCGAAGCCTGCCACGCCGGTGAGGGTTGCCAGGAGTCCCACGGGCACCAGCATGAGGCTGGTGAGGAGCGTGGCCTGCGCAGTGGCGGTGCCGTCAGGGTCAAGCGAGGGCAGCATCACGAATCCGCCCGCCAGGTAGTCGGCGCGGTAGAGCCATGCAAGCGCCAGGAAGTGCGGCAGCTGCCAGACGAAGAGGATCCCGAAGAGCGCCCACGCGCCGGGTGCCATGGTGCCGGTGGCCGCGGTCCAGCCGATCACCGGCGGGATGGCGCCGGTCACCGCGCCCACCAGCGTGTTGAGCGTGGTACGCGGCTTGAGCGGCGTGTAGAGCAGGACGTAGAGCAGGATGTTGACGGCGGCGAACGATGCGGCGAGCACCGTGCTGAACATGGCGAGCAGCGCGCAGCCCGCGTAGCCCACCACCACGCCAACCACGAACACCGTCACCGGGCGCGCGTGCCCCGCGGGCAGCGGCCGCCCGGCCGTGCGGCGCATCAGTGCATCGCGGCGCTTCTCCGCCACCTGGTTCAGCATGGCGGCGCTGGCGGCGGCCATGCCGGTACCCAGGCACGTCCAGAGGAGCCGCGGCCACCAGCCTTCGGCACCGGCAGGCCAGGGCGCCACCACGTATCCCACGGCGGTCGTCAGGAGCACCAGCGCGCTGAGCCTGGCCTTGGACAGCTGGCTCCAGACGGCCGCATGGCCCGGCGAAGCCGTGGCAGCGCCCCCCGCGGCAGCAGGTGCCGGCATGGCAGGAATCGCTCCAGGCGCGGTTCCATCGGGTGCTTGCTCATGGACTGTGGACATGGTGGGTGCCCGTGTGGGGCGAGATGAATAGCATAGGTCTCCCCTTTGACCGAGGCTTCCACATGAGCGCATTGCTCGCGATCCAGGACCCCATGCCCACCTGTACGGCCACGCACGCCACCGCGGTTGTCGCACTGGCCGATTCCACCGCAGCCGCCCCGGCTGCGCCGCTCGGTCTTCCCGCGCTCCTCCTCATCTTCGCCGTGGGAAGCGGATTCGTGATCGCATGGTCGCGCTGGGTGCGCCCCATGAACCTGGCCCTCGGATTCGCGTGCACGGTGGCCATGTGGGCGCTCAGCTACGTGGCCATGCTGCAGCCGGGCTTTGCGATCGCGGAGCTGCTCTTCGTGGCCGCGCTGGGCACCGTCGTGGTTGCCGGCTTCGCTGCGGGCCGCTTCGCCCCCGCCGAGGCGCGCGGCCTCTCGGTGGGCCTGGTCTCCGCCACCATCAACCTGATGGTGATCGGGGCCTTCCTCCGCGACGAACAGGACCCAACGCACCTGCGCGCGGTGTCGTACGTGCTCGGCCTCTTCCTCGCGAGCGGCGTGCTGGGCCTCATCGGCGAACGCATCGGCCGGGCGCGCATGTCGATGCGCCGGCTTCCCTCGGCCATCACGGTCATGGGCATCGCCACCACGGCCTGCATCCTGGCGATGATCCTGCTCGGTGGCCTGGTGACCAGCTTCGAGGCCGGGCTTGCCGTGCCGGACTGGCCGAACAGCTTCGGCCACAACATGCTGCTCTACCCGGTGAGCGAGATGAAGGGCGGCATCTTCTACGAGCACGCGCACCGGCTCTTCGGCATGCTGGTGGGCGCCACCGTGCTGGCCTACGCGTCCATGGCCTGGCGCACCGGCACGCCGCGCCTTGCGCGTGCCCTCATCACGGCGCTCGTCCTGATGGTGATCGGCCAGGGTGTCCTGGGCGGCCTGCGCGTGACCGGGAACGTCACCGCCAGCATGGAAGCGAAGGACCTGGCGCCGAGCACCACGCTCGCCCTGGTGCACGGCATGCTCGGGCAGCTGGTCTTTGCCACGGCCATGGTCTCCGCCTTCGTGGTGAGCGGCGCGTGGCAACGTGCGGATACGGCCATCCATCGTGCGCGCTCCGTGCGCATGCTGACCACGCTGGCGCTGCTGTCGCTCTGCGGGCAGCTCTTCCTGGGCGCCTCCATGCGCCACCTGCAGGTCCCGCCCACCGCCGATGCCGGCGCGCGCATCCCGGCGTGGGCGCTGCACGGCCACGTGACCATGGCGATGGTGGCGTTCTTCCTGGTGCTCCTGGCCGGGTTGCGCTGCAGCCGCGTCTCCGAGATCCCGCCGCTGCGCCGGGTGGGCAAGTCGCTGATGCACACCGTGGGACTGCAGCTGGTGCTCGGCATTGCCGCGCTCGTCGCCGTGGTGATCCGCCGCGGCGAGGTGGTGCCGTGGTGGGAAGTGGCGTCGACCACGGCGCACCAGACGACTGGCGCCCTGCTGCTGGCGCTCGCGGCATCCGCCATGGTGCTCGCGCGCCGCACGCAAGAGGCGTGACTTCACTCCACGTCACGGCGACTGCGTGGTCACGGCGACTGCGTGGTCACGGCGACTGCGTGGTCACGGCGACTGCGTGGTCACTGCGACTGCGTGACCGGCTTGATCGCTTCCTCGAGTGCCAGCAACGCGTACACCGTCACCAGGTCCGGCTGGCCTTCCTGCCAGCGGTCCGCGCCATTCACCCAGCTGCCGTCCGGGCGCTGCGCACCGATGACGGCATCCACCAGGTCGTTGCGCCAGTTGCGCGGCGCAGCGGGCTTGCCCTGTTCCTTTCCCTGTTCCTTTCCCTGTTCGATGGGCACGATGCTCACGGCGCCCGAGGCCATCAGGGCCCGCGAGGCCGCGTGCAGGTAGTAGTAGAGACCCTGCGCGCCCAGGCCTGGATTCTCGGCAAATCCGTAGTGGCTGCGGATCCAGTCGAACGCCGCCACCACGCGCGGGTCGTTCGGTGCGAGGCCGGCGTACAGCATGCTCTTGAAGCCGGCGTAGGTCATGCTGCCGTAGCTGCGCAGGGCGCGCGTCTCGGGCGGCATCTTCTCGCCGTAGCGGCCTT
>JBIIJH010000028.1:0-22589 GCA_044233905.1 Phycisphaerales bacterium | reverse complement strand
CCGCTCCAGCTGGTGCCCGTGAAGTTCGGGTCGCCGGTGGTGTTGGTGGAGGCGTAGTACTCGCCGCCGTAGGCGCCGCCCGAGTAGGTGCCGGCAGTCATGAAGCTGTCGACCGAGTTACGGGTGGAGTTGAAGCTGGCCGCATCGGGCTTCCAGGTCTTGTTGGCAAGACCGGTCGCCTGGAAGAAGCCGCCCGCGGCGGTGGTGGACGCGTTCAGGTTGTAGACGTTGAGGAACTTGTCGCTGGCGTTGCTGACGGCCGTGTAGATGTCCACGATCACGTTGCCGCCCTGCTGCTTGGCGAGAGCGACGAAACCAGTGAAGCCCGCATCAGCCGAAGCGACGAGCGAGGCAGTTCCGACGATAGCGATAAATCCGATCTTCATGGCCTTTTCCCTCTTAAATTCCCGCGTGAGCGGGGTAAACCTCGGTTGCGGATCCCTTCTCATTTTGGGCGACCAGCCCTTGTGCTGGTCGCTTGGAACCTCACCTCCGACGACGTGATCATGGCCCAAGCCTGCCATGAGTCAAGAAACGTACCCGAGTCGCTGCAGATTTTCGTCGATCTGTGCCGTCGTCGCGGCGGACGGGGTGGTCAGTAAGTGGAGAAATCGTGATTCCTGAGCCACCAGTGGCCTTTTTCCCGGCCCGCCGTGGAGGGGGAAAATCTGCGCCATAATGCCCGTCCACCACCGAAAGGCCCCCATGCGCGTCTATCTCGAGACATTCGGCTGCCAGATGAACGAGCTCGACAGCGAGCTGGTGCGGGGGCAGCTGGTCTCCCTGGGCTACCAGATGGTGGATCACGACGCCGATGCGCAGGTGGTGCTCTACAACACGTGCTCGGTGCGCGAGCTCGCGGAGCAGAAGGCGCTGAGCCGCGTGGGAATGATCGGCGTGCGCAAGCGCGGGGGCGAGCGACTCATCCTCGGAGTGCTCGGCTGCATGGCAGAGCGCGACGGCGTCGACATGCTGCGCCGCCATCCGCAGGTGGACATCCTGTGCGGGCCGGCGGAACTGGACAAGTTGCCGCAGCTCATCGACAACGTGCGCCGTGCGCAGGAGTCGGAGCGCGTGCGCGGCGTGGCGCTTGCCGGCAACAGTTCGCGCCGCACCGCCACGCTGAGCGCAGCGGAAGACGGGCTGGAGATGCTCGACCTCTCGCGAGCCTTCGACCCCGGCGCGCGCGAGCAGCCGTGGAGTGCCTACGTGCGGATCACGCGCGGGTGCAACAAGTTCTGCACGTACTGCGTGGTGCCGTACACGCGCGGTGCGGAAGTGCATCGGCCGCCGGACCACATCGTGGATGAGTGCAAGCGCCTGGTGGAGGCGGGCGCAGTGGAAGTCACGCTTCTTGGCCAGACCGTCAATCACTACCGCTACACGCACGGCACCTCGGTCACCGTGGGCGGTCGCGAGGCCGCGCAGGTTGGTCCCGGTCTCAAGGCCTTCCGCGACGGCGCCGCGCCCACGGCACGCACCACCACCTTTGCCGATCTCCTGCGCCGCATCCACGAGGAAGTGCCCGGCCTCTTGCGGCTGCGCTTCGTCACGAGCTATCCGCGAGACTTCGGCGCCGACGTGCTGGCGGTCATGCGCGATTCACCGCGCATCTGCCGTTACCTCCACGCGCCCGCGCAGAGCGGAAGCGACACGGTGCTGGCGCGCATGAACCGTGGCTACACCGTGGCCGAGTACGAGGAGTTCGTGGCCCGCACCTTCGAGGCGCTCCCCGATGCGACGCTTGCCGGGGACATCATCGTCGGGTTCCCCGGCGAGACCGATGCGGACTTCGAGGCCACCTGCTCGCTGGTGCGACGGCTGCCCTTCAAGAACAACTTCATCTTCAAGTACTCGCCGCGGCCGGGCACCGTGGCCATCGACCGCTTCCCGGATGACGTGCCCGACGAAGTGAAGCGCTGGCGCAACAACACGCTCCTGGCCATCCAGGGCGAAACCAGCTCCCGTGTGCACGCGGCGTGGGTGGGTCGCCAGGTGCCGGTGCTCTTTGATGCGGTCCGGGCGCGCGAGGGCGGGGCGCGTGCCGGGCAGGGCGCGGCGGCCGGTGGCTCCGTTCCCGTGAGCATTGGAGGACGGTCGCTCGAGGCCCCGGCGCCGGCGTGGCAGGCGGTGGGCCGGACGCCGGGCGACCTGATTGTGGCTGTTCCTGCTGAAAACGAGGCCGTTGCTCGGGCTGCGCTGGGTTCCATT
The DNA here is from genome assembly GCA_044233905.1 of Phycisphaerales bacterium. GTDB lineage: Bacteria > Planctomycetota > Phycisphaerae > Phycisphaerales > SM1A02 > UBA966. The sequence continues at coordinate 20,378 of JBIIJH010000028.1, read as the reverse complement.
CGGCGGGTCCAGATCGATCGGGCCCAGGCGCTGCTCCTCCTGGGGAGCGAAATCGGCCCGCTTTCGGCGTAAATAGCCCAATAACAAGTACTTCCAGCCCGGCGACTCTTCGCCGTTTCGCGGTCTTTTTGACGCGGAAATAGCCTTGATTTCAGGCCTGAATTGTTCGGAAACGGTGTATCCGCAAAAACACCGATGCACTTCCTTGCCACCCCCGACTTCGGTGGCATCGTTGTTTCTGAGGTCGTTGCCGCCAAAGGCTGACGGCAAAGGCCTCAATCGTTCCCCCTGTGCGCGGGTTGATTCCCCTCTCCTCGCGCAATCCCCTTTCCCGTTCAGCCTCCTAGAAAGGTTATGTCATGAAGACTGTTCTCTTCGTTGCTGCCGCCGCTTCCGCGGTCGTCGCCTCTGCCGACGCTGGCTTCCTCGGCTTCGTCGCCTCGTCTCGTACCGTCGGCGCCGTCACGGTGATCGACATCTTCGCCGGCGTGTCGAACGCCAACGATAAGTTCCTCAACGTCTACAACACGTCGTCGAATGGCGTCTTCGTCCAGAAGGCTGGCCTCGCCACCAAGACCTGGAAGCCCGACGCGGCTGGCTTCACGTCGACCCGCAACACGTTGGACGACAGCTTCATGACCGCCGGCACCTTCTCGGGCGGCGCGTACGGCGGCGAGTACTACGCCTCCACGAACACCCAGGGCGACCCGAACTTCACGGGCACCAGCTGGAGCGCCACCCCGGCCTCGCCCGCTGCCACCACCATCCCGGCCAACGCCGGCTGGTACACCACCGACCCGACCTCGATTGACAACCGCGCTGAGTCGCTCGCCGGCCTGGTTGGCCGCGTGAACGGCACCGGCGGCGCCGAAGCAGCCAATTTCGGCATCTGGTGCGCCCACCTCGTGCTGACCGGCAACCAGGTCATCGGCACCGACTTCACCTTCAACGCTTTCGCCTCCATCAAGGACGGCGTGAGCGGCGCGGTGAGCCAGTCCTCGAGCAGCTTCCCCGTCCCGGCCCCGGGCGCCATCGCGCTCCTCGGCCTCGCCGGCTTCGCCGCTCGCCGCCGTCGCGCCTGAGTGCGCTTCGGTTGACACGGCCCTGAAAGGGGCTCCCCCAACTGGGTAACGAAACGTCGCCGTCCGAAAGGACGGCGACGTCCTTTTTCGCACCCGCGCGGCCGGTCGATCTTTTGCATCCCCCCGCGCGCGGTTTGCCGATGGACGGTGCATGGTGCGCTCCAGCCATGGGCTTGTCCTTTCCGTCCTCGGGCTTCTCATCGTGGCCACGATCATGGTCAATTCGGCCAGCCTCAAGCTGCGCCCCGACCATTCGACCACCATGGAGGCAATCTTCCTCGGGAAGCAGACCTGGTTTGCCGTGGGCGCCTTCCTGGCCCTGGTGGCCGGGGCGCTCATCCCGGTGGACCGCTTGGGCGTGACGGGGAAGCGCTGGTGGACCACCCCCGCCGTGTGGATGGCGGCGGCGATGCTGGTGACGCTGGCGATGGTTCATGTCCCTGGCATCGGCCGCGAGGTGAACGGCGCCCGGCGCTGGATCAGCCTGGGGCCCATCGGCCTGCAGCCGAGCGAGATTGCCAAGTGGGGCGTTCCGATCATCCTGGCGTGGTACGCGGTTTCGCAGCGGGCGCGCATCCACACCTTCAAGTGGGGCTTCGTGGTGCCGCTCGGGGCCGTCAGCCTGCTCTGTGGCATCATTGCGCTGGAAGACCTGGGTACTGCCGTCCTGATCGAACTGGTGTCGGTGGCCATGCTGGTGGCCGCCGGTGCGCGTTGGGGCTACGTGGCGGCCATGGCGCCGCTGGGGCTCCTGGCCTTCGTGGGCTTGGTGGTGACCAGCCCGTACCGCATGAACCGCATTGCCGCGTTCATGGACCCGTACAAGGATCCGCAGGGCATCGGCTACCACATCATCCAGTCGATGGAGGCCATTTCGGGCGGCGGCCTTGCCGGCCGGGGCCTTGGCAACAGCGAGCTCAAGTTCGGCTACCTGCCGGAAGCGACCACGGACTTCATCTATTCGATCATCGCGGAAGAGCTGGGGATGACCGGTTCGGTGCTGGTGATCGCGCTGTACCTCCTGCTCATTGCGTGCGGCGTGGCCATTGTCACGGCGTCGTTGCGGCGCGCGGCGTCCACGGGCAGCGGCGACACGGCCGCTGCTGCCGGCGGCGAGACTCCGCTCCTCTCGAACTACTCGCAGCTCCTTGGCTTCGCCATCGTCCTGACGGTGGGCCTGCAGGCACTGATCAACGTGTGCGTGGTCACCGGACTGGCACCCACGAAGGGCATTGCGCTTCCCCTGATGTCGCACGGCGGCACCGGGTGGGTGCTCACCTGCCTCTCGCTCGGCATGCTGGTGTCCATGGAGCGCGCGTCGGACCGCCGGCGCCGTGAGCTGGGCGTGCCGGTGCCCGGCGAGGGCGAGCCCGCGTTGTTCACGGAAGTGCCCACGGCGGGTGCAGCCGCGAGGACGGCATGAGCGGAGCGCGCCGGACGGTGGTGTTCGCGGGCGGCGGCTCCGGCGGGCACCTGAGCCCCGGCCTGGCCATTGCCGAACGCATGACGGACGCGGCCCCGGGCGTGCGGCCGCTCTTCCTGTGTTCCACGCGCGCGATCGATGCGCAGATGCTCGGCGACGCGGGCGTGGAGTTTCGGCCGATTCCTGCGGAGGGGTTCTCGTGGAAGCCGCGCGGACTGCTGAAGTTCGCGCTCGGCTACGCCGCGGGCCTGCGCACGGCGAAGGACGTGATGCGCGCCGAGAGCGTGGAGCACGTGGTGAGCCTGGGCGGGTTCGTCACCGGGCCCGTGACCGCGGCGGCGCGATCGCTGCGGATCCCGATCACGCTTGTCAACCTGGATGCCACGCCCGGACGCGCAAACCGCGTGGCCGCGCGGCGGGCGCATCGCGTGGTGAGTGCCTGCGAGACGCCCGGGCTGCCGAAGTTCGCGGAGGCGATCGTGGGAATGCCGCTGCGCCGGTCCGCCATGGCTCCCGGCGGGCGCGCCGAGTGCCGCGGGCAGCTGGGGCTTGACCCGGTGCGGCCGGTACTCCTGGTGACGGGTGCGTCACAGGGCGCCTCGAGCCTGAACTCGTTCATGGTGGCGTTTGCGCTCAAGCATCGCGAGTTGCTGGCGCACTGGCAGGTGCTGCACCTGGCTGGCAACAAGGGTTCACCCTCGGCGGCGGAGCTCGATGCCGCCTATGCGCGCGCCGGCGTCAAGGCGCTGGTGCTGCCGTTCCTGAATGAAATGGGCCTGGCGTGGGGCGCCGCGGAACTGGCGCTCAGCCGCGCCGGCGCCAACAGCGTGGCCGAGGCCGAGGCCAACCACGTGCCCACGGTGTTCGTTCCGTACCCGTATCACCGCGACCTGCACCAGGAGGCGAACGCCAAGCCGCTGGTGCGCGCGGGCGCGGCGGTGCTGGCATACGACCGGCTGGACGTGGCCGCGAACATGGAATCGATCGGCGGACCGCTCGAGACGTTGCTTGCCGACGGCCGCCTCCGCGACGAGATGGAATCGGCGCTGCGTGCGCGTCCGCAGGTGGATGCTGCCGACGCGATCGCGCGCAGCATCCTGGGGATCAGCGCGTCGGGCCGCGTGAGTCACTGAGCGCGGCGAAGCGCGCGATCACTCGATCGTCGGCAGCCACGTGGTGAGCAGCTCGACCACGGCTTCCAGGTCACCCTTGTCGATCATCTCCGTGGTGGTGTGGATGTAGCGCGTGCCGGCGCCCAGGGCCACGCAGCGCGCGCCCTTGCCGGAGCGCTGGATGGCGGCGCCGTCCTGCCCGCCGCGCGCAAGGATGGCGCGCTGGTAGGGGATACGGTGCTTCTTTGCCACGCTGCACAGCTCTTCCACCAGGCGGTAGTCGCTGATCATGCTGCTGTCCTGCACCATGATGGCCGCGCCGTCGCCGTGCTTGGTGACGCGCTGGCTCTCGGGGACGCCGGGCGTGTCGCACGCCAGGTTCACGTCGAGGCCCACGCCGATGTCCGCGCCCACCTGGTTGGCCGCGGTGGTGGCGCCGCGCAGGCCCACCTCTTCCTGCGTGCAGAAGGCCACCACGATGTCGGCGGCGTGCTTCTTGCCGGAGCGCTCGATGCGGCGCAGTGCCTCGATGGCCACGAAGCAGGCCATGCGGTTGTCGAGCGCCTTGCTGACCACCTTGAGCGGCGTCTCCATGAACGGCTGGTTGAGCACCACGTAGTCACCCACCTTGACCTTCTTCTTCACGTCCGCCGCGGCCATGCCGAGGTCGACGAAGAACTCCTCGACGCCCGGCACCTTGGTGCGCTCGGCATCGCTCGAGATGTGGATGGGCTTGCCGCCCGGGTTCATCACGCCGTGGATGTCGCCGCCGTCGGTGACCACGGTCACGCGGCTCGCGAACAGGTTGCGGGTGTCGAAGCCGCCGGCGGCGTTCACCCAGAGGTGGCCATGGTCATCGACGTGGCGCACGTAGAAGCCGATCTCGTCCATGTGCGCGGCCAGGAGCACGGTGGTGGGCTTGCCGCCCTTGGCGCGGGGGCCCCCATTGCCGCGCATGGACTTGGTTGCCTTGCGCGTGCAGATGAGCGAGCCCATGTTGTCCACGTGGGACGAGTCGAACATCCCGCCACCGGCCTTGCCGAGGACGGTCTTCTCGATGAGGGCGCGGACGCGCTCCTCGCGTCCGGGGACGCCGGGGGTCTCGCAGAGGCGACGGAAGAGGTCGAGGTCGAGCTTCATGGTGTGTTTCCTTGCGTTGGGCCGCGGAAGGCGGAGCAGAAATCCTAGGCGAACTATGCTTCCGAGGATGGCCTCCAACCCACTCCAGCCCGAGCATGAGCGGTACGCGCGCGTGGAGAGCGTGCGCCTCGGCGGCGTGCCCGTCGAGGCGGAATTCATGCCCTACGGCGGGTCCGAGGGCCTCGAGCCGCCGGAGATCGTGGCGGGGTACGGGCTGCTGGAACTGGAGTACGCGGCGTTCCGGCGCGGCGCGGCCGTCATGGACATGGCGCACCGCGGCACCATCGCGGTGCGCGGCGCGGAGCGCGTCGACTTCCTCAACCGCATGGTCACGCAGGAAATCAAGGGCCTGGCGCCCGGCGAGGTTCGTGCGGGATTCTGGCTGAACCGCAAGGGTCGCATCGATGCGGATTTGCTCTTCGTGGAACCCCCCGTGGCCGAGGGCGAGGAGCCGGTGACGCTGGTGGATGTCGACATCCACGATGCCGCGCGCACCGTGGCTGCGCTGCAGGCATTCCTCTTCTCGGAAGACGTGCGCATCGCTGACGAGAGCGCGCTGTGGGCGCGTCTTGCGGTGCATGGCCCCGAGGGCGCCACGGTGCTCTCGAACGCCGGTGCCGACGACGCGGCGCTCGAGGCGCTGAACACCGACATGCACTGCGCGCGCACCGCGCTGGTTGGCGCGCCGGCGGTGCTGGCGCGGCGCGACCAGTGCGGCTCGCCGGGCGTGGAGATCTTCCTGCCGCGCGATGCCGCGGCCCGCGCGTGGGATGCGCTCGTCAGCCAGCACGATGCGCAGGACGGCGGCCGTCGTCGCGCACGGCCCGCGGGCTGGCATGCGTACAACATCGCGCGCATCGAGGCAGGAACGCCGCTTCACCACATCGACTTCGGGCCGGAGAACCTGCCGCACGAGAGCGGCATCCTGCAGGCGCGCACCAGCTTCAAGAAGGGCTGCTACCTGGGCCAGGAAGTGGTGGCGCGCATGGAGAGCCTGGGCAAGCCGAAGCAGCGGCTCGTGGCGCTCAAGATGTCCGAGGACGCGCTGCCCACCGCCGGATCGCCGATCTTCGAGCGCGCCGCCGATGGCGAGCCGGGGAACCCCGTGGGCGCCGTCACGAGCAGCACGCTCGCGCCGATGCTCGGTGCCGCAAGCGTGGCGTTCGCCATGGTGCGCACCGCGCACGCCGAGCCGGGCACGCAGCTGGTGGTGCCTGCCGAGGGCGGGCGCGCCGTTGGCACGGTGCAGGCTGCGCTTCGGTTCCTGCCTGAGCGGGCGGTGACCGCGTGAACGCGGCGTTGCTCCAGGGGAACGCTGCGTTGCTCCATGCAAGTGCGGGCCTGCTCCAGGTGAGCGATGCAGATCCGGACAGCCCCGCGGGCGGCGTGTCTTCCGACGCCCGCACGGGCGAGCGTTCGGAAGTGGGCATGCGCATCTCGCCGGAAGTGGTGCTCCTGGTGGGTGGCACCATCCTCACGATTGCGCTCTTTGCGGTCTTCGTGCCGTTCCTGATGCGCGTCTGGCGCGAGGACGCCGCCGTACGCAGCGCGAAGGCCGACCGTGAGCGTGGTGACAACCACACCGGAGCAAAGCCATGAGCCGTGGGTTCGTGCGCATCACCGAGGTAGGCCCGCGCGATGGGCTGCAGAACGAGAAGGGCATCGTGCCGGTCGACGCCAAGGTGGCGTTCGTCGACATGCTCTCCGAGGCGGTGTTCCCGGAAATCGAGGTCTCGAGCTTCGTGAGCCCCAAGTGGGTTCCGCAGCTTGGCGACGCGGCGGAGGTGTTCGCGCGCATCCGGCGCCGGCCCGGCACCGTGTACAGCGCGCTGGTGCCCAACGAGCGCGGCATGGAAGGCGCGCTCGCTGCGCAAGTGGACAAGGTGGCGGTGTTCGCCGCGGCCAGCGAGGGGTTCAGCCGCGCCAACACCGGCGGCAGCATCGCGGAGGTGCTGGCGCGGTTTGCGCCGGTGATCGCCTCGGCGCGTGCCGCGCGCATTCCGGTGCGCGGCTACGTCAGCTGCGTGGTGCGTTGCCCGTACGACGGCCCCACCGCGCCGGCGGCGGTGCGAGCGGTGGTCGAGCAGCTCCTGGCGCTCGGCGTGGATGAGGTCGACCTCGGCGAGACGCTCGGCGTGGCGGAGCCTGCCGACATTGCCAGGCTCTACGAGGAAGTGGCGCGCGCGGTGGAGCCGGGACTCACCACGCTCCACCTACACGACAGCAACGGTCGCGCGCTCGACAATGCACGCGCGGCGCTCTCCCTCGGCGTGCGCAGCTTCGATGCAAGCGCCGGTGGCCTGGGTGGATGCCCGTACGCACCTGGTGCACGCGGCAACGTCGATACGGCAGCGCTGGTGGCTGCGGTGGAAGCGGAGGGCTATGCGACAGGCGTCGATCGCGAGGCCGTGGCCCGCGCGATGTCGTCGATTCGCCAGCACCTGCGGCCCGCGGCATCCTGACGCCATTCGCCGCCGGTGCGGATGAGCGGCACCAGTGCGATCTCATGGTCATCGATGGTCGCGGCATACGGCTGCCCGGGGAAGGTGAAGCTTCCGGTGTTGAGCACCAGCTTGCCGCGGATCAGCCACGCACCCGGTCGATGCGAATGTCCGGCGACGATGGCCTGCGGGTCGGGGCCGCCTTCCGCGGCGCTGGCCGCACCGGCAATCTCCAGGAACCGCGTGGCGAGCTCCGGGAAGATCCGCCAGTAGCCGATGATCAGCGGGAACACCCATGGCCGCAATGCCATGCCGCGGAGGATCGCCATGGGCGACTGGGCCCGCTCATGCTGGCGTTCGCGGATGGCGGCAGCGCGCGCGGCCACCAGCGTGCGCTGCGGTTGCGGCATGTCCGCGGCCGCGTCGAACGCTCGCCGGAACTCCGCGGCCACGTCCGCGGCGGCCGGCGACCACGGCGCGATGGCCGGGTGGAATGCGTGGCCATGCGTCACCAGCACGCGGCCCTGGGCGCGCAGTGCGCACGTTTCGCCGCACTCGGGATCATGGTTTCCCTCGATGCGCAGGCATGAAGTGCCCATGGAAGTGAGGCGCGCGCGCAGCTCCGCGAGCGCGTCCTCCCCGCGGGCACGCAGTTCAGGCGAGGCCGACTCGGCCGCATCGCCGTTGAGGATCACCTCGGTGGCGCCCTCCAGCACCGGGCGCAACGAAGCAGGCGTCGGCGCTGCCGCGAGTCCCAGGTGCAGATCGGAAAGGACGACGATCACGCGCTCAGCGTCCGTTGCCGGCGCCGGCGGCGCGCCGCGCGGCAAGCTCAAGGAGCGAGTCGGGGTCGGTGGCGTCCCACGGTGCCGAGCCGGTGCCGACATGCACCACCAGCGAGCGCGGGCCGTCGCCCGGGAGGCGCGCGATCTCCGCGCGCAGGGCATCGGCGAGTTCCGCGGCCGCCGTCTCGCGCAGCGTCACCAGCACGAATCCGCCGTCGTCCAGGCGCGCCAGTTCGTCGCCCGGCATCACGGCGGCATCGAGTGCCGCGGCAGCACGGGCCAGGAACGGCTTGTCCAGCAGGATCTGCGCGCGGCGGTTCCACAGCTCCACGTCCTCGATGCGGAGGATCGAGATGTGGACGGTCTCGCGGCGCAGGCGCGCAGAAGCGATGCGGTGCGCGGCCTGCGGACGCATGCGCGGCCAGCTCGGAAATCCGGTTGGATCGTCCCACAGCCCGCGCGGGGCGTGCGAGGAGGCCAGCGCGGCAAGTTCCGACCAGCGTCGGAGCCACAGCGCCCACGCCGCACGCGCGTCCGGCGCAAGCGGCGCCACGAACGCGCGCCCGTCGCTGATGGCGGTGGCGGTGCCGCTGGCGATCATTGCGTCGGCGGTGCTTCCGGTGACGATGCGCGCGAGGTCCTCGCCGGTGCGCTCGCGGATGGCGCGAAGCGCGAGCTGCTCGAAGTTGGGCGCTCCCTCGAGCACCGCCTGCACGAGGTCGGTGTCGCCGACCGGACGCGGCGCACCGGTGGGCGCGGCGATCGCATCGGCCGGCACGGCATCGGCGGGCGGCGCGACGATCTCGGGATGCTCGGGCATGGATGCAGCGAAGCGCAGCGCCGCTGCAGGCAGTTCCTCGGCGTAGCCCTCGATGAAGGCGCTGGCGATCTCGGCCGAGAAGCCGATGGACACCTCGTCGGAATCGGTGGATGCATCGACAGACGACTCGCCCGGCGCCATGGTGGGCGCGGGAGCGAAACGGTCCGGACCAAGCAGCAGCGAGAGTTCCTCGGCGCTCAGCTCGATCCGCCGCGAGAGTCGTTCGGCGTGCGAGTGCTCCGACATGCAAGGTGAGTGTAACCACGGTGGGACGTTGATTCCTAGCCCGTGGTGCCGTGATTCCCGGCCACCGATGCGTGGATTGCGTGCCTCTCGCGGTACCAGTTGGTGAAATCCCCCGTGGTTTCGTGGGTTTGCGTTACACTTCCCGACTCTCGCCGCTCCCGGCCTTGCCGGGGGCTCCCCATCCGAGCAGCCAAGGCGAGCTGTCGGCGCGTGCCTGCAGGTGACCCCGGTCACACCATCACCCCCGTCGGAGAAAGAACCGCATGTCCTTCGAAGCCCCCACGACCGACCGTCCCGCCCCGAAGCAGAAGATCGTCATCGACTACAAGAACATCGACGACCTGCGTCGCGTGCTCACCCCCAACGGCAAGATCGTGTCCCGCAAGCGTGCCGGTCTTTCGGCCCGTGATCAGGCGAAGGTGGCCCAGGCCATCAAGCGCGCCCGCTTCATGGCGCTGATTCCGTACGCCAGCCTGCTCGCCTGAGCAGCGCCCGCAGGCGCGCCAGCAACACACGTGAACGCAGACGACGCAGGCCTTCATCGGCCCGCGTCGCTGTCAATCCACGCTTGACCAGGTCGGAGGCCGCGGCAAGGTCGCCGGCGCGCAATGCTGCGAGCGCCAGGTTGTGGTGGCTCAGCGCGCACTTCGGGTCGAGGGCGAGGACGCGCATGCTCGCCTCCTTGCCGCCTTCGACATCGCCGGACTCGTAGCGCGCACGCGCAAGGGCGCGCCATGCATCGGGCTCGGACTCGTGCATCTTGACGAAGGCGGGGATGATCTTGGCTGCCGCCTCCCACTCCCGCAGAGCGGAGAGCAGGGCGCCGGCGCGAGCAAGCACCGCGCTCCAGCTGCGGAGCGCACGCTGGCGCTCATGCTCCGGGCGCGTGGCGAACCGTTCGTCGGCATCGGGCGCATCGGGGAGGCCCTCTGCGATGAGCGCGCGCATGGTTTCCCGGGCATCCTTTGTCCGGCCGCGGCGGAACTGCGCATCGGCCAGGTCGAGCCGCACCAGCGTGCGCTCGGGCTCCAGCTTGAGGACCAGCTCGAATTCGATGGCCGCGCGGTCGAACCGCGCGGCGCGCAGTTCAAGCGCGCCCAGCATGTGGTGGGCGTGGACGTTGGCGGGCTCGATCTCCACCACGCGGCGGAGCTTCTCGGCCGCATCGGATTCGCGGCCGAGATGGGCCAGCGTCTCGGCACAGCCGAGCAGGGCATCGATGCTTCCGGGCTGCTCGCGCAGCACGTGCATGAAGTTCTGCAGCGCCTTGGCGTGCTCGCCCTGGTTGGCCAGGCAGCGCGCGTAGAGCGTGCGGACCTCGATGAGTTCGGCGTCGTGGCGGAGCGCCTCGCGGTAGCACCATGCGGCGCGGGCCAGGTCTCCCTGCTCCTCGAGGCCGCTTGCCATGGCAAGCATGGAGTACGCGGGGCTCTCGACGAATTCCTGCGCCTCGTAGAAGGCATCGCGGGCATCGTCATGGCGGCCCACCGTGGACAGGAGACGGATGCGGCGGGCGTGCGACTCGTCGCACTCGCGGTCGAGCGCCACGGCCTTCTCCACGAACGTGAGCGCGGAGGTGGTGTCGCCTTCCAGCTCATCGACGGTGGCGGCCGCCAGCAGCGGCTCCGGGGCGTCCGGATCCAGCTCATGGCAACGGAGGTATTCCTCGCGGGCTTCCTTCGAGCGGTCGGTCTGCTCCAGCAGGCGTCCGAGGTGGAAGTGCCAGTCCGGTCGATCGGGATTTCGGGTGAGCGCCTGGCGGAGGGCGGCCTCGGCTTCGGCCAGCCGGCCGTCCTCGTAGTGGCGACGGGCCTCCTCGGCTAGTTCGTCTCCGTCACGCCATTCGCCGTGCGATTCTGCCATGACGGGGCAATCGTAGCACCGCACCCGAGGAAGTCCCCATGTGCTTCCAAAGTGGCGCGTGTTTGCCCAGTCCGGGGATGGTTGCCGGACCACGGCGACCGACGGGCGTCCGGGAACGCCGAGGCGCCGCCTGGCTGATCTTCCGGCCGGAATGCCTTGCGGGGGGCTCAGTAGACCTCGAGCATGCAGCGCCGGGTGCCGTGGACGCGGCGCTTGATCTGCTCGTTGGTCCATTGCGCGGGCGGTACGTCCGCCAGCTCGGCATGGACATCCAGGAAGCCCTGGTGCAGCCCGCGCTGGGCAAGCGTCTGGAACACCCCCACCTGCATGCCCGCCAGGCCGCAGATGTACATGAGCGTTCGTTCGCTCCGGAGCAGCCGGTCGAACTGGGGCAGGGTGCGGTCCACGTAATGGTGGATGTACTCGCCCTTGCCGCCATCGGGGCGCAGTTCGCGGCTGATCACCGTGTGGTACCTGAAGTTCGGGTGGTCCTTCGCCACCTGGCGGAAGAACTCGTCGTAGATCAGGTCGCTGGAGTAGGGGGTGCCCATCACCAGGTGCACCTCGCTGGTGCAGGGGCGCCAGGTTGCGTGGAGGGGGCTGCCCGCCGGGGGGCCGACGAAGAGCTCGTGGATGAAGCCGCGGAACGGGGCGATTCCGGTGCCGGTTGCCAGGAACAGGTAGTCGTGGGAGTTGCGGTCGGTGGGAAGCAGGAAACGCTTGCCGTTGGGGCCGGCCACGGCGATGGCGTCGCCTTCCCGAAGGTCGCAGACGTGGTTGGAGCAGACGCCCGCGAACAGCCGGTGGTCGGACGGGTCGTCCTTGTCGTTCTGCGGCTCCCGTTCGGCCAGGAGGCGCTTGCAGGTGGTGGAAAGCACCTTGCCGAAGCCGTCTTCACCGTAGCCGGGGCTGGCGATCGAGTAGAGCCGCACCTTGTGCGCCTTGCCGTTGGCATCCGTGCCCGGCGGAACCACGCCGAACGACTGGCCGGCCTGCCACGCGCCCTCGAGCGGCGTGCCGGTGACGTCCACGCAGACATGCCGCACGAACGATGCGGACTTGCCCTTGGTGCAGAGCTTCGACTGGACCACCCGTCCGGTGACCGGTGCCGTCGGCAGGACGGCATGCATCTTGGCCTCGGGGAGCGTGGGCTCTCCGGCAGGGCGGGCGGGTTCGTTTCCGGAGGCGTGGGCGGCAGGCGCGGTGCTCATAAGGTGGATATCTTATTGGCGCGTCGATCATTGAGGATCCGACGCGCGGAACGCCGATTGGTCTTGGACAGGCAGGTCACGGATTGACCTGCACCGACCGGCGTAAAGGGGTTACCCATGGACTATTTCCGCATTCAAGGCGGCCGCCGACTCAGCGGCCGCGTCACGATCGAAGGCGCCAAGAACGCGGCACTGCCGCTCATGGCTGCCTCGATCCTCACCACCGGCCGCGTGAAGCTGACGAACGTCGGCCCGCTCGCGGACATCCGCAACCTGGGGTCGCTGCTCAGCCATCTCGGCGTGGCGGTGCACTTCGGTGACGACAACACGATCACGCTGCACACGAGCGACGAGTCGTGCGTGCATGCGCCGTATGACATCGTGAAGACGATGCGTGCGTCCATCTGCGTGCTCGGCCCGATGCTCGCCCGCCGCAAGCGCGCGGTGATCAGCATGCCGGGCGGATGCGCCTTCGGCACGCGCCCGATCGACCTGCACCTCAAGGGCCTCGCCAAGCTCGGCGCCAAGATCGAGTTCGACGGCGGCAACATCATCGCCACCTGCGACCGGCTGAAGGGTGCCACGGTGTTCCTCGGTGGCGCCAATGGCCCCACCGTGCTCGGCACCGCCAACGTGATGAGCGCCGCGACCCTCGCCGAGGGACGCACGGTCATCGAGAGCGCGGCGTGCGAGCCGGAGATCGTGGACCTGGCCAACATGCTGAACCGCATGGGCGCCAAGATCCGCGGCGCGGGCAGCCCCCGCATCATCATCGACGGCGTCGAGGCCCTCGGCGGCTGCGAGCACCGCGTGATGCCCGACCGCATCGTGGCCGGCACCTACGCCATCGCCGCGGCGATGACCAACGGCGACGTGACGCTCGATGACTTCCCGTACGACAGCCTGCTGGCCGCCATCAACCACCTCGAGGAGGTGGGCGTGCACGTCCAGAAGGTCAACCCGAACGACGACGACTTCCGCTGCAGCGTCCGCGTGACGAGCGACCGCGTGCTCCGTCCGACGATCATCACCACGCAGCCGCACCCCGGGTTCCCGACCGACCTGCAGGCGCAGTTCATGTCGCTCCTCTCGATCGCCGAGGGCAACTCGATCGTCACCGAGAAGATCTACACCGAGCGCTTCCTGCACGTGGCCGAGCTCTCGCGCATGGGCGCGCAGGTCTATCGCCAGGGCTCGACGGCGGTCATCAGCGGCGTGCGCAGCCTGCATGGCGCACCGGTGATGGCGTCCGACCTCCGTGCGAGCGCGTGCCTGGTGCTTGCAGGCCTCGCTGCGCAGGGCGAGACGATCATCAGCCGCGTCTATCACCTCGACCGCGGCTACTCGAGCATGGAGCGGGTGCTGACCGCACTCGGTGCCAGCATCGAGCGCTGCAAGGAGACCAAGGCGGAGCCCGCCGAGGACGCCGTGCCCGCCATCCTTCCCTCGATCCGCGGCGCCGGCCTCACGGCACGTGCGGCCCAGGAGCCGATGGCCAAGGCCGAGGGCAGCTGAGCCGAAACCCCGCGGGCGCGCATCGCCCGCACACAGATCCCCTTCTCAGCCGCGGGACGTCCCTCAACGGGGGCGTCCCGCGGTGTTCAATCCGTAAATCCGTACCCGGTTACATATGCACCAATTTCCGCTGGCGCGCGGGGCCAGCCCGACGAACCCGGGGAAATTGGTGCATATGTAACCGGGTACGGATTTACTGGCGTCAGCGCACGCACAGGCGATCGAGCATCACCGCGCTGGCCACGGCCACGTTGAGGCTCGGCGGGTCGTCGCGCAGCGCGCCGCCCAGGGTGGACATGGGGATCCGCGCCACGGCGTCGGCCATGTCGAGCACCGCGCGCGAGACGCCGGCGGCTTCCGCGCCGAACACCACCACGGTGTGCTCGGCGCGGGGCAGGTCCGCCACGTCCACGGCGTTCGGCGTGTCCTCGGCGGCCACGATGCGGAAGCCGTGGCGTTCGCGGAGCGCGCGAAGGTCGTCGGGCCAGTTGGTGGAGCGCGCCCACGGGACGTCGAAGACGCGCCCCATGGCCACGCGCACGGTCTTGCGCAGCAGGGGATCGCTCGAGTGGGGCGAGAGCAGCACGCCCGCCGCGCCGAAGCTGGCCGCATTGCGGAAGATGGCGCCGATGTTGTCGGTGTGCACGATGCCGTCGCACGCGGCGATGGTGCCGGGGTGCGTGGCCAGCGCCTCGATGCCCGGTTCCGGCAGGCGGCGCCCGATGGCGAGCGCGCCGGAGTGCAGCTCGTAGCCGGAGATGGCGGTCACGGCTTCGGCATCCGGAGCCACGAACACCGGCACGCCCGGCACGCGGTCGAGGATGGGCTGCAGCACGGAAAGCGTGCGTCGGTCGCAGAGGACGCTCACCGGTTCGCAGCCGAAGGCGGCGGCGCGTCCGGCATCGCGCGCGCGGGCCCATCCGGCAAGGAAGCGTCCCACCACACGTGCCGTCTCGATGCAGCAGAGGCCATCGCGTCCGCGCAGGTCGGCGTCGCGTACGGAGCGATACGGGGCGAGCCGGGGGTCGTGTGCGTCGGCCGGTTGCGTTGCCGGCCAGCCGGGGGAGCACACGCCGGCGGGCACGGGCTGGCTCATGGCGCGGCGGGTGCGGGTGCGGGCACCGGCGCAGGGGCCGTGGCGGGTCCGAGGAGCAGTTCCTCCATGCGCGCTGACTGTGCCTCAAAGAGCGCGTTGGCTGCCTGGAGCCGTGCGCGCAGGAGCTCCGCGAGGCCCGGCTCCTTCGCCAGGAGCTCTGCGTCGCGCTTCAGCGCATCCTCGATGCCCTTCATCGCGCGCTGGTGGGCGGCGGCGGACTCGGCGTAGGCGCGCACGAGGCCGATGCGGGCATCCGCATCCAGCTCCGCCTTGCCGGGGGAGCCGAACAGTCGCCACGGCGACGTGACGGCTTCGCGGTACGTGGCGGCGAGTTCCTGCGACGCGATGCTCGCATCCGCGCCCACGCGGCCGAGCGAGGTCTCGGCGTCCTCCATCATGTCGCGCATGCCGCCGGACTTGGCACCCAGTTCCTTGATGGCCGCCACGGCGCTGTCGAACGCCTTCGCGGTCGGCTCGATGCGCCCGGTCTCGATGATGGGCAGGTTGCGTGCCTCCTCCGCAGCGGCGTTCATCTGCGGAATCGCTGCATCCGGCGAGGGATCCTTGCCGGCGCCGAGCTTGGCGAACGCGGTCTCCGCCTCCTTGGTCATCGCGGCGTACTGCTCTCGCCAGCGGTCGATGTCGGCGCGGCCGATGACCTTCAGTTCGTCGGTGCTCTTCTTGAACGCGCGGGTCTTGGTCGGGATCTCTTCCAGTGCGGTGCCCAGCCGTCCGCGCAGGGAGTCCGGTGCCTCATCGCTCCATCTTCCGATCAGGGCAGCGAGCGGCTTGGAGGCCTTGCTTCCGACGTACCCCTGGTAGGGCGGCGGATCCACTGCCTGGAAGATGTGCATCTGCGGTGCCAGCGCGCGTGCCTCCGGGGAGGCCCCGCCGCTGCGGAATGCGCGCGTCGAGCCGATCTCCCGGATGGCGAGGGTGCCTTCGCCGTTGATTCCGGCGCCGGTGGCCTCGAAGACCGAGTTCATGCAGACCGGCACCTCGCGCTCCACCCGCACGAGCGCCTCGTAGTGGTCGATGACCCCGCGTGCCTCGTCGGGCTTCGCATCCACCGAGATCACCTCGCCCCGGGCGATGCCGCCGACGAAGATCAGCGACCCGGGATGCAGTCCGTACACGCCCTGTTCCGCGGTGAAGCGCACCAGGTAGTCGTTGCGGGAGTGCGATTGCCATGCCTTCCAGCCCCAGAGCGCACCGCTGAAGGCACCGATCCCTGCCAGGACGAGGATGCCGGCGAGGATGTTGTTGCGTTCCGTGGCCACGTTCGGCTTCCGGGCTCCGATTCAGTTCGCGCCGGCGGCCGGCATCGCCGGTGCGGGCGCCGTCACATCGCGCGCGGGGGTGGTGATCGGCTGCTGCGTCGGCATGTCGGCCGACGGCATCTCGCTGCCCTTGAAGTCGGCCTGCAGCACGTCGAAGAGCTTCTTCTGCGCCGCCTCGTAGCGCTCCACCGACTGCAGCACCTGCGTCTTCAGGGCGTCACGGAACTTCGGATCGCTGCTGAAGCGCTCCGGCGAGTCCTTCAGTGTGGCGCGCAGCGTGTCGCCCGCCACGCGCAGGTCCGAGCTGGCGATCGCGAACGCGCGCGCCGACTCGTAGAGGTTCTCGCGGCCGAGCTCGTCGCCCGTGGGCCGGTACAGCAGCTTCCACGGGCTGCGGCGGACTTCCATGGTGGCAAGCTTGATCTGCGCGGATGCCTGGCGGAGGTCGGAGAGCATCACGCGGATGTCGGGGATGCGGGCGGTCAGTTCCGAGTCGAGCGAGTCCATCGAGTCGGCGAACTTGACCGCACCCTTCTGCGCGGAGACCAGCAGGTCGTCGATCTGCTTGACGTTCACCTCGCGGAAGTGCGAGATCAGCTGGCGCGCGTCCTTGGCCGCCACCTGCACGTCGTCCATGGAGGTGTTGAGCTTGTTGACGGCCTTCGCGGCGTCATCGAGGCCGCTGGTGACGTCGACGCGCCACGTGTCGTAGTCCGAGCGCAGCTTGGAAGCGGTGATCTGGGCATCATCGAGCAGCGGAACGACCTTCTGCGGGTACTGGACGCGCGCAAAGTCGTCGAGGCTGTCGGTGAACGCGACCAGGTTCATGAACATCTTGTCCGCTCGGCCGGCGTTCTGCGGGCCCACCAGCGTGGCCAGGAGGCCGCCGCTCGTGCGTGCATCGAACGTGCCGCCGGCCTCGATCTTGCCGGCGGCCGGGGTTCCGAGGCTGGAGAAGTTGAGCCAGGAGTAGTTGCCCAGGAGCGGCTGGGTACGGATGACCACCGCGTCCTTGTAGACGCGGATGTTCGAGCCGATCTCGATGTGGACGTCGATGCCGCTGTCGTCGCGGCCGTTGCCGTCGCCGTTGTCGTCGAACTTCTGCTCGATGCGGGTCACGCGCCCGACCTTCAGGCCGCTGACGCGTACCTCGGATCCGACGTCCAGTCCCGCCACGCCCTCGTCCATGCCGAAGTGCACCAGGTACCGGGACTTGCTGGCGAAGATCGAGGTCTTCTGGAGGGTGACGATGACCACCAGGCCCAGCAGCAGGCCAGTGATCAGGAACGCGCCTGCGCGCACCGTGTTCGAGTAGTTCGTGCCTTCGGCCATGCGGCGAGCAGGGTACCGGATCAGGGGGCAGGCCGCATCAGCCCTTCAGCATGTCCTCGTTCGCGGGGAAACGCTGGAGCGCAGCGAGGAGCTGCTCCATCTGAACATGCGGCGGCGCGTTCATCAGGCGACGGCGGAGCGCCGTGACCGTCTTGAGTTCCCGCTCGGGCATCAGGAGATGTTCCTTGCGGGTGCCGCTCTGGGCCAGGTTGATGGCGGGGAACACCCGCCGCTCCGCGATGGTGCGGTCGAGGATGAGCTCCATGTTGCCGGTGCCCTTGAACTCCTCGAAGATCACCTGGTCGGCGCGGCTGCCGGTGTCCACGAGGCAGGTGGCGATGATGGTCAGGCTGCCGCCCTCCTCGCACTTGCGCGCGGCGCCGAAGAGCTGCTTCGGCACTTCCAGCGCACGGCTGTCCACGCCGCCCGACATGGTCCGCCCGCTGCTTCCGTAGCGGCGCGAGTTGTTGAACGCGCGCCCGAGGCGGGTCAGGCTGTCGAGGAGCACCACCACGTCCTTGCCTGCCTCCACCATGCGCTTGGCGCGCTCGATGGCGAACTGGCCGAGCGAGAGATGCCGCTCGAGGTCCTCGTCGTTGCTCGAGGCGAGCACGTGCGCGGGCACGTTGCGCTTGAAGTCGGTGACTTCCTCGGGGCGCTCGTCGATGAGGAGCGCGATCAGCTCCACCTGCGGGTGGTTGTGCTTGATGCCGAAGGCGATGTTCTGGAGGAGGATGGTCTTGCCCACCTTGGGCGGCGCGACGATGAGGCCGCGCGTGCCGAAGCCGATCGGGCAGAACATGTCGATCAGCCGGCAGGCCGGCGGGCAGCCGCGGTATTCGAGCGACATGCGCGGCTGCGGGTCGAGCGCGGTGAGTTCCGCGAACGCCTTGCGCTGGCGGTACACGTCGGGCGACATGCCTTCGACCGCGACCAGCCTGCTTGCCACCATGCGCATCTGCCGGCTGCGGCGCGACTGCCGTTCCTCCACCTCGACGGTGATGGACGCGCCGGGTGCGACGCCGTTCTGCTGCATGAACTCGGGGAGGACGATCGGATCATCCTCGCGCTCCACGAGACCATCGGAAAATTGCCTGATTCGACCCTCTGGAGAGCCCTTCATGGCTTCGAGGATGCCGCTGACCACTGTCATGAATTGTTCCTCACGCCGGGACGGGTGATGCATGTGCATCGCACCGTGGGGTGTTCCACCGTTCCGGACTGTGCTTTGGGAGTCGCATCGGTGACGCGACAGTGAGATTGTAACTCAGGAAGCGACCGCGGGCCAACCATTCCGCCATTTGGCGGCGATTTCAGCGCAATTCAGCCATCCGCAGGGCCACTTCCGCACCCACGCGGGCATTCGACTCCAGGACCGCCACGTTCACCGCCACGGTGCGGCCGCCGGTGGCGCGCTGCACGCGGTCGAGGAGGAACGGCGTCACGGCGGCGCCGTGGATCCCCTCGCGCGCGGCGTCGAGCATGGATGCGGCGATGATCGCCTCCACCTCGTGCGCGGGGATCGCCCACTCCGCAGGAGGCGGATTCGCGATGACGGTTCCGCTGTGCGGCGCGAACGCCCAGTGCGCGGCGCAGATCGCCGCGGCCTCGGCTGCGTTCGATGCGAACGCGGACACTCCCAGCGAATCGTCGCCCGGGGAGATGAAGCGCGGGAACGCGCGCGTGCCCAGGCCGATCACCGGGACGCCGAGCGAATCGAGCGCTTCGACGGTGGCGGGAAGATCGAGGATGCTCTTGGCGCCTGCGCTGATCACCGCCGTGGGCGTGCGCGCGATGGCGGCGAGGTCGGCGCTGACGTCGGGGCGCTCGGTCCAGTGACGGTGCACGCCGCCGATGCCGCCCGTGGCGAAGACCCTGATGCCGGCCGCGGCGCACGCGGCGAGCGTGGCTGCCACGGTGGTGCCGCCGTTGGCGCGCTGCACGGCGGCGGCGCCGAGGTCGCGGGTGCTGAGCTTGCGTGCGGCGGTGTCGTTGCCGAGCCGTTCCAGCTGCTGCCTGCTGAGTCCCACGTGCAGCACGCCGTCGAGCATGCCCACGGTGGCCGGCACCGCACCGCCTGCGCGCACGGTGGCGTCAAGCAGCAGGCTGAGCGCCAGGTTGGCCGGGAGTGCGGCATCCCACGCGGCAAGCCTGCAGGGGCAGGCCATGGGCGTGCGCGGGAGGCCGTGGGTGAGGACGGCGGTTTCCAATGCCACCACGGGGCGCCCGGAACGCAGCGCGTCCTGCACCTCGGGTGCAACGGTGATCATGGAAGAAGCCGCAGTCCCCGTCATGCGTCAGCGCCTGCGCGTGCGGACCACGCCGCCGAGGCGCTTCATGGGCATCGACGAAGGCACGACGCCGCCGGGGAAGGCGTTCGGATCCTGCGCGCGTTCTGCAGGCGGCGCGTCGGCGACGGCCAGGCGACTCTTCGCGTTGGCGGATTCCTGGCGACGGCGCTGCTCGGCCTCGCGGTAGCTGGCGACGTCGGCCGGGATCGGGCCCGGGACGAAGTCGGGGTACTGCTTCTGCGGGATCTCGATGTTGGCGAGCATCTCGATGTTCGAGAGCAGGTCGCCCTGGTCGGGCTGCACGAAGGTCCATGCCACGCCGCCGCGGCCAGCGCGCGCGGTGCGGCCGATGCGGTGGATGTAGACCTCGGGATCCTCGGGAACGTCGTAGTTGACGACGTGGCTGATGTCGTCCACGTCCAGGCCGCGGGAGGCCAGGTCGCTGGCGACCAGCACGCTGAGCTTGCCGCCGCGCAGCTTGTCCATGACCGTGTCGCGCTTGGTCTGGTACATGTCGCCGTGCATGGCATGCGATTCGATGCCGTGCTTGGTGAGGTATTCGGCCACCTGGTCCACGGTCTTCTTCATGCGGCAGAAGACCACGGTCAGGGCCGGTTCCTCGTGCTGCAGCAGGTGGTGGATCAGGCGCTTCTTGTCCCAGGGTTCCACGGTCAGCCAGCTCTGGTCGACGGCCGCCACCGTGAGGCTCTTCTCGGTGGTGACGATCTTCTCCGGGTTGCG
>JBIIJH010000135.1:0-6697 GCA_044233905.1 Phycisphaerales bacterium | reverse complement strand
TCTCGGGCGCGGCCGGTTCCGTTGACGGACGGTTCGGTGGAGGGCTGGTTCCGTTGGCCGCCGGTTCGGTTGGCAGCCGTTTCCGTTGCGGGCCGTTCCGCAGGCATCCTTCCGCGCGGCAATCGAGCGAGTTGCTGCGAGTTCCTGCAGGAATCCGGCCGCGGCGGTCGATGAAGGATCCATGCGCAACGGACGCGCCGCAATCCTCTTCGATCCTGGTTGGATGTTCCTGATCGCGGGCCTGGTGCTCGTCGCCTCGGCGGCGTTGGTGCCGGCCACCTATGACCTCTGGGTGATGCGCACCCAGCTCAAGCACCTCGATGCTCAGGAGCGCGAGAACGGGATCCGCATGGATGCCTATGCGCGATTCATCCAGGACCTCGATTCCGCCGAGCCGCAGCTGGTACGGCGTCTCGCGGCCTCGCAGCTCAACCTGGTTCCCCGTGGCGAGCGCCCGATCATCGTGGCCCGCAGCGTGCGCAGCACTCCCGTGGAGTGGGTCGATGCAACGGTCCAGCCGGTACATGCCTCGGTGGTGCCGTTCCCCGACTCGCTCCTCAGCCGCCTCACGCTTGGTCGCAAGGCGCTGTGGATTGCCGGTGCAGGCGTGATGTGCATCTTCCTGGGGCTGCTTTCCGCACCGCTGCGGCTCTTCGTCCCGCAGCCGCCGACGCTGCAGGAAGCCGGCGAAGCGGCGGCGCAGCTGTTCTCGGCGCAGTCACCGCAGCTGGCGATGGCCGGCTTCGGCGGCACTGCGGCGCACCAGCACTCCACGGCGCACCAGCACTCCACGGCTCACGCGGACACGGCATCCAGCGCCGTCCCGACGGTGCGCCTTGGCTCGGATGCGCCGTCGGAGACCGAAAGCCACGCACATGGCGCAGATTGAGCACGCGCACTCGCGCGCTCGCCCGCGGCGCGATTTCTCACTGAAATTTGGCTTGATCCGGCGGGCGGTTTCGCATGCCTCCGTACGTTGCGCGCATGCCTCGTGCCCCGGAAGAGATTCCCGATGACGTCCTTCGCCTTGCCCTCGCCTCCGAGGCGGGGCCGGCGTTCCACCACGCCGCGCTTGCCTGCATGGGCAGCTGGGAGGCGGTGGCGGGCGCATCCGCGGCGGACTTCCTGGCGCTGGCACGGATGCAGCCGGATCGGGCATCTCGCATCCACTATGAGTTGCGGCGTGTCTGTCCCGACACCGAGCGTCGCGCCATGGAACGTATCGGTGCGCAGGCGGTGGTGCTCGGCGATGCGGACTATCCGCCGCTCCTGGCACCGGTGCCGCATCCGCCCATCATGCTCTGGGTGCGGGGCAGGACCGCGGCATTCCATGAGGATGCCGTCGGCATCGTGGGCGCACGCCAGGCCACGGCGTACGGGCGGACGCAGGCGGCGCGGTTCGCGGCGGCCGCCGCCGCCGAGGGTGTGGCCATCGTGTCGGGAGGCGCGCGGGGCGTGGACGCCGAGGCACATCGCGCTGCGCTCCGCGTGGGGGGCACGACGATTGCGGTCCTCGGGTGCGGTCTCGGCGAACCGTACCCGCCGGAGCATGTTCGGCTGTTCGAGGAGATCGTCGAGGCGGGCAGCCTGCTGGCCAGCGAGTTCCCGGTGGGGTGGCCGCCGATGGCGTCGAACTTCCCGCGCCGCAACCGCATCATTTCCGGGCTGTCCTTGACGGTGCTGGTGGTGGAGGCGGGCGTATCGAGCGGTGCGTTGATCACCGCGCGCCATGCCATCGATGACCACCTGCGCGAACCGTGTGCGCTCCCCGGTCCCGTCGACAGCGCGCGATCCGCCGGATGCAACGCGGCCATCCGCGACGGCTGGGCGCATGCGGTGCTCGACCCGGAGGACATGCTGCGGCTGCTGGACGGGAACGCGGAGCGGATGGGACGACTGGCGTTCGTGCGGCCGGACCTCGAGGCGCTGGGCCTTCCCGATGAACTGCGGGCGCCGGTGGTGCGCGCGGCGGAGCTGATCGCGCGCCGACCGCGCATCGGGATCGACGACCTCGCGTCGACGCTGCAGGTGGATGCGTCGCCTGCTCGGATCATCCGGACGTTTGCGGAGATGCTCCTGGCGCAGGTGGGGGCGGCGCGGAGGAGCCGCGTGCGCGAGCTGCGGACCGTGGTCGACGCCCCGCGTGCGTCGGTGCGTGGCGATGCCCGCGGTGGCACCGTCACCGTCGCTTCCCCGCAGGCTCAGTGATGGAGGACGGCATCCTGCCGTCGGCGGATCAGGTCCAGCCGATGGCGTAGAAGATCGTCGAGAAGAAGAGGTCGCTCAGGATCACGAAGATCACCGTCTGCACCACGGTCTCGGTGGTGGCGCGGCCCACGCCGGCGGCGCCGCCCGTGACGCGGAGGCCGTTGTAGCAGGCGATCAGCCCGAGGAGCAGGCCGAAGACGCCGGCCTTCAGCAGGCCGGTCAGGAAGTCGGACATCTTGAGCTGGGAGATGGTGTTCGAGACGTACAGGTCGTAGGGGATGCCGAGGACCGTCGTTCCGAGGAGCATGCCGCAGAAGACCGCGGTGAGGTTGCTGATGACCGCGAGCGCCAGCAGGCTGGTGACCGTGGCCGCGAGGCGCGGAACCACCAGGTAGCGCACGGGATTGAGGCCCATGGCCTCGAGGGCCTCGACCTCCTCGCCGACCACCATCGTGCCAAGCTCTGCGGCGATCGATGCGCCGGCGAAGCCGACCATGACGATGGCGGCGACCAGCGGGCCAAGCTCGCGGAAGACGGCAACGCCGATCAGGTTGGCCACCTTGTCGGTCTGCCCGTACTGGTCGAGGGTGGGCGAGGTCTGCAGCGCCAGGATGATGCCGATGGAGCCGCTGACGAGCATCACGATGGAGATCGAACGCACGCCGACGCGCACGATCTGCGAGGTGATGGCGCCCGCCCCGATGCGCACGCGGCGCACCACGAACGCGCGCCACATCCACTGCGCGGTATCACGGCCCAGCCAGTACAGCGCGCCGACGAGCTCGAAGACCGATTCCCAGAAGCCGATCCACCGGTCAAGCAGCCCGAAGGGCCGGACGGGGAGGGACTGGGCGGATGATTCCTCGGGGGGTGCCATGTGGGTCGGTCATGCCGTCAGGGGGATCGGTCAGCTGCCGAGTGCAACGTCGAGCGTCGGCACGAGCTTGAAGACGTCGGTGAGCCGCGCGATCTCGAAGATGCCGCGAACCCGCTCGTTCGCTCCGGCAAGCACCATCTCCATGTTGCCGCGCTGGGCAAGCTGCAGGGTCTGGACCAGCACCGCCAGGCCCGGGCTGCTCAGGAACGCGGTGTTCGTGAGGTCGATGACGAGCTTCGGTGACTTCTTGGCGATCGCAGTCGCGATTCCCTGGCGGAAGGGGTCGATGTTCATCGCCGAGACATCGCCAGCGACGTGCACCACGGCAACGCCGGGCAGCGCTTCGACGGTGACTTGGAGCGAGTGCATTTCCATTGGTCGGAGTCTACCGGGATCGGGCTGCCGCAGGGGCGCGGCGGAATCCGGCGAATCCCCGTCAACGGTCGCCGAGGAGGTTCGTGAGTTCGAGCATCCGCACCAGGTTCGGGCTGGGGTCTTCAAGCCGGAGTTGCCTTCCGATGCTCTTCGCTCGCGCATTGAGCTTGACCAACACCGAGAGGGCGGTGCTGTTCATGTAGGTGGTGTTGCTCAGGTTCACGATCACGGGCAGTCCGGGCCCGTGCAGGTGGGCTGCAACCGCCTCATCAACCTCGACGCTGCCCGGGCTGGTGACGTCCCCGCGGACATGGATGACGATGGCCGTCGGGGTGGTCTCCGAGGTGATGGTGAGCGGTGTTTCCTTCATGTGGTTGGCGTCCTGGTCGCGAGCCACGCCTTCCAGCGGGCGATCCCCTCCGATCGCTCCGACGAAGGCGCATCGAACCGGTAGCCGTTCGTCTGTCCCGTGATTCGCCGGAGCGCGCCGATGGCCGCGAGCCGGACGGCCTCGTCGTCGGACGACAGGTTCTCGATCAGGTGCGGAAGGTCGGCTTCCGAGCCGGTGCGCGCCGACTCCTTGATGGCCCCGAGCCGGGCCTCCGGAGTGGGGTCCTGGTACGACGGCTCGACCGAGGTCGAACAGCCCGCGAACAGCAGGCTGGCGCAGGCGACTGCAAGGGACATTCCGAGGAGGCTCGGCATCGGATGCGCAGTGTAGGCATCCCGGCCGCTCTGTAGGATTCCTCCCTCCCCATGAGCAACGCCACCGAGACCATCCTGATCCTCGACTTTGGCAGCCAGTTCGCGCAGCTGATCGCACGTCGAGTCCGTGAGCTGGGTGTCTTCAGCCTGCTCGTGGCCCCGAACACGCCCATCGAGACCATCCGCAAGCTGGGCGCCAAGGGAATCATCCTCTCCGGCGGACCGGCAAGCGTCTTCGAGGAAGGTGCGCCCCGGTGCGACCCGGCAGTGCTCGAGCTCGGCATCCCCGTCCTGGGCATCTGCTACGGAATGCAGCTCGGCTGCCACATGATGGGTTTCGAAGTGAGCCCGGCGGATCACCGTGAGTACGGCCGGGCGCACCTCGACATCCGTGAGCACGACGGCCTGATGCATGGTGTGCCGGCGCGCACCACGGTGTGGATGAGCCACGGCGACCAGGTGAAGGATGCGCACGGTGACCTGATGGTGCTTGCGTCCACCGACACCTGCCCGGTGGCGGCGGTGGCGCACCGGTCGAAGCCGTTCTACGGCGTCCAGTTCCACCCGGAGGTGACGCATACGCCCCACGGGATCGACATCCTGCGCAACTTCCTCTACGGCCCGTGCGGATGCGCGGGCAACTGGCGCATGGCGGACTTCCTGGAGCGCGAGTCGACGCGCATTCGCACCGAGGTCGGCAGCGACCGCGTCATCTGCGGCCTCTCCGGCGGCGTGGATTCGAGCGTGGTGGCTGCGTTGCTGGCCCGCGCCATCGGCGATCGGCTGACCTGCATCTTCGTCGACAACGGGCTGCTCCGTCACGGCGAGCGCGACCTGGTGGAGAGCACCTTCCGCGGCGCGTTCGACGTGGACCTGCGCGTGGTCGATGCCTCGGCGGACTTCCTGTCCGACCTGAAGGGCATCACGGATCCGCAGGAAAAGCGCCGTCGCATCGGGCACCGGTTCATCAACGTCTTCCAGGAAGCGGCGAAGGACGTGGGCGCCAACGCGCGCTGGCTGGCGCAGGGCACGCTCTATCCCGACGTCATCGAGAGCGGTGCGAGCCTGGCGGGCACGGCGGCGAACATCAAGCTCCACCACAACGTGGGCGGGCTTCCCGAGGAGCTCGGCTTCAAGCTGGTGGAACCCCTCCGTGACCTCTTCAAGGACGAGGTGCGCCGCCTGGGCGAGGTGCTCGGGCTGCCGTCGCAGATCGTGTGGCGGCATCCGTTCCCGGGCCCCGGCCTTGCCGTACGCGTGATCGGCGAAGTGACGCCGGAGCGCCTGGCGATCCTGCGCGACTGCGACGAGATCCTGCTCGAGGAGATCGTGTCCGCCGACCTGTACCGCGCCACCAGCCAGGTGTTCGCGGTGCTCCTGCCAGTGAAGACCGTGGGCGTGATGGGCGACGGCCGCACCTACGACTCGGTGGTGGCACTGCGCGCGGTGACCACGGAAGACTTCATGACCGCCGACTGGGCGCGACTCCCGTACGACGTGCTGGCCCGGATCTCCAACCGGATCATCAACGAGGTGAAGGGCGTCAACCGCGTCGTCTACGACATCTCGAGCAAGCCGCCCGCCACCATTGAGTGGGAGTGAAGCGGCGAGTCGGAGTGAACCGGCAAGCGGAAGTGAACCGGCAAGCGGGAGTGAGCTGGCGCGTCAGGCGCGGCTGCCGCCCGCGGTGCGGCTGAGCGCCACCTCGAGGACGTCGCACACCGTCTCCACCTCGTCATCCGTCATCCGGTTGAAGAAGGGGAGGGCAATGGTCCTGGCTGCGGCGCTCTCCGCCACCGGGCACTGGCCGGGTTCCGTGCCCATGACGGCACGGACCTGGGGCAGCAGGCAGGTGGCGGGGTAGTAGTTGGCTGCACCCACGTCCTGGCGGTGCAGCACCCCGATGATGGCATCGCGGTCGTCCGAGGTGAAGCGGGTGGAGAGCCGGATCACGAAGTTCGCCCAGCTGACGCTGGCGCCATCGGGCACCGTGGGGAGGACGATGTCGGGGTTTGCGGCCAGGCGGCGCACGTAGCAGCTGGCAAGCGCCTGCCGGCGCATGACGGTGTCTTCGAGCCGGCGTACCTGTCCGCAGCCGAGCGCGGCCTCGGCCTCGGTCATGCGGGCGTCGTAGCCGCCGAGTGACATGTGTTCCAGGATGCCGCCGGCATCGCGCGGCTGCCCCGCGAAGCTCATGCGGTCCATGCGTCCCTGGTGCCGGAGTGCGCGGCACGCGGCGGCAAGGGTGTCGTCGTGGGTGACGAGCATGCCGCCTTCCCCGGTGGTGACCTGGCGGTTCGACCAGAAGCCGAGGCACGCAATGCGGCCCCAGCGGCCGGCGTTGTCCTGGCCGTAGGTGGTTCCGAGCGCCTCCCCGGCGTTCTCGATCATGGGGATCTCCATGCGCGAGCACAGGGCGATGAGCTCCGGCATCATGGCCGGGTTGCCGAACGTGAGCGAGGCGAGCATCGCCTTGGTCTTCTTGCCGATGAGGCGGGCCGCCGCGGCGGGATCCATGTTGAGGCTCATGGG
>JBIIJH010000134.1:0-6711 GCA_044233905.1 Phycisphaerales bacterium | reverse complement strand
CCTGCGAGAGGTCGACGCCCATCTCCTCGGCCATGCGACGAGCCACCGGCGAGACGCGCGCGCGCTCACCGTCGATCTCGACCGGGACGGCCTTGACGTCGGCCACGATCGTGCGACCCGCGGCGGCAGGCGTCGCTGCGGGCGCGGCAGGGGCCGCAGCGCGCGGAGCGGCGGGTGCCGCACCCGATGCGGCGGCGGACACGGACTCGCCTTCCTCGGCGAGGACGGCGATGACCTCGCCCACCTTCACCTGCTTGCCCTCGGGGCACAACAGGCTGGCGATAGTGCCGTCATCGAACGCCGCCTGTTCCATGGTGGCCTTGTCGGTCTCGATGTCGGCGATCACCTGTCCGGAGGTGACCTTGTCACCCACCTTGACGTGCCACTTGACGACGGTGCCCTGCTCCATGGTGTCGGAGAGTCGGGGCATGGTCACGTTGATGGGCATGGCGTTCGGTCCTGGTCCTGTCTGTGTGCGTGGGGTCTGTAAAGGTGGGGTGTGCGAGGCGCCGAGGCGCAGCGCAGGCGATCAGAGGTTGTACGTGGCGCTGCGGACGGCTTCCACGATCTTGCGCGCGTTCGGCAGGTACTCCTGCTCGAGGTTGGTGGCGTAAGGCGTGGGGACGTCCGCGGTGTGGACGCGGTGCACGTAGTTGTCGAGGTCGTCGAAGCAGTGGCGGTGGACCTGCGAGGCGAGCTCGCTGCCCGGGCTGCCGAAGCTCCACGACTGGTCGACCACCACGCAGTTGCTGGTCTTCTTGACCGAGCGCACCACGGTGCCGATGTCGAGCGGGCGCACCGTGCGGAGGTCGATGACCTCGCAGGAGATGCCCTGCTTCTGGAGTTCCTCGGCGGCCTCCATGCAGAAGTGCACCGGGCGGCCCCAGCTCGCGAGCGTGCAGTCGGTGCCCTCGCGCAGGATCTTCGCCTGGCCGAACGGGATCACGTACTCCTCCTCGGGCACGTGGCCCTTGTTGCCGAGCATGCGCTCGCTCTCGAGGAAGAACACCGGATCGTCGCCGCGGATCGAGCTCTTGAGGAGGCCCTTCGCGTCGTAGGGGTTCGAGGGGATGGCGATCTTGACGCCGGGCACGTTCGAGAAGAGGCCCTCGACGCACCAGCTGTGCGTGCTGCCGAGCTGGCCGCCCGCACCGTCGTTGCCGCGGAACACCACCGGGCAGCCGAACTGGCCGCCCGACATGTAGAGCATCTTGGGGGCGTTGTTCAGGATCGGGTCGGCAGCCACCAGGCTGAACGACCAGCTCATGAACTCGACCACGGGCTTGAGGCCCATCATCGCCGCGCCGATCGCGAGGCCGGCGAAGCCGCTCTCGGAGATGGGGGTGTCGATGATGCGGCGCGGCCCGAACTCCTCGAGCATGCCGCGGCTCACCTTGTAGGCGCCGTTGTACTCGGCCACTTCCTCGCCGAGGAGGAACACGCGCTTGTCGCGGCGCATCTCCTCGCTCATGGCTTCGCGGAGGGCGTCACGGAACTCGATCTCTCGCAGGGCGCTCACAGGAGTTCCTCCTTCACGTTGATCGTGCTGGTGGTGGGCAGGTTCGCGCCACCGCCGTTCATCTCAGGCTGGGTGCTGCCCGTGTAGGGGCCCCACTTCTCCACGTAGACGTCGGTGAAGAGTTCGTCCATCGAGGGGACCGGGCTCGCATCGCTCCACGCCACGGCCTCGCGGACCTGGTCGCGGATGGCCTTCTGCATGGACTTGAGCTTGTCGTCATCGAGGATGCCGGCCGCGCGCAGCTGCCGCTCGAGGGTGCCGATCGGGTCGCCCGTCTCGAACACCTCCTCCTCTTCCTTGGTGCGGTACTTGCGCGGGTCGCTCATCGAGTGGCCCTTGTAGCGGTACGTGCGCATGTCGACGAACGCGGGGCGGCTGGTGGCGCGGCACTTGTCGGCGATGCGCTTCATCTGCGCGTAGACCTCGGAGACGTCCATGCCGT
Source organism: Phycisphaerales bacterium (assembly GCA_044233905.1). Classification (GTDB taxonomy): domain Bacteria; phylum Planctomycetota; class Phycisphaerae; order Phycisphaerales; family SM1A02; genus UBA966. The sequence continues at coordinate 4,750 of JBIIJH010000134.1, read as the reverse complement.
CCACCACGTAGCCGTCGATGCCGTAGCCGGCGGCCTTGGTGATGAGCGAGTGCGCCATCGTGGTGCCGCGCGCGATGGCGGTGCCCATCGAGTAGCCGTTGTTCTCCACCACGTAGATCACGGGGATGTCGAAGAGGCCGGCAAGGTTCAGCGCCTCGTGGAACGCGCCCTGGTTGAGCGCGCCGTCGCCGAGGAAGCAGAGCGCCACGCGGGAGTTCTTCTTGCCCTCGATGACCTCGTCGATGTACTTGCAGCCGAAGGCCAGGCCGGCGCCGAGCGGGGTCTGCGCGCCGACGATGCCGTGGCCGCCGTAGAGGTTGTTGTCGCGGTCGAACATGTGCATCGACCCGCCCTTGCCCTTGGCGCAGCCACCGATGCGGCCGAACATCTCGGCCATGCAGTACTTGGGGTCCATGCCGCGCGCGAGCGCGTGGCCGTGGTCGCGGTACGCGGTCACGACCGGGTCGCGGTGCTCGACGGCCTGGATGCAGCCCACCGCCACGGCCTCCTGACCGATGTAGACGTGGCAGAAGCCGCCGATCTTCTTCTCCTGGTACGCCTGCATGCAGCGGATCTCGAACTCGCGGATCAGCAGCATGTCGTGCAGCCACTGGAGCATGCGCTCGGGGGCCACGTTGACGCTGACGGGGGGTGCCTGGAGGTGGTCGACGTCGCCGTAGACCTTGGCATGCACCTGCTTCGCAGGATCGCCAGCAGCGGCGCCGGAGGTGGGATTGGAGAGGCTTGTCATTGGGGGATTCATCCGCAGGTCCGGCCGGGCACGCATCACACGTCGATGCGCCGCGGCGGGAAACAGACCCATAAGTATAGAAGCGACACGCGGTTCCGGCAATTGCCGAAACCGCGTGCGTTCTGCGTGGATTCAGGGCCTTGCGCGCCGACGGGCGTGCGCCCGGGTCCTCAGGATCGTGCCTTCCCGGCATCCCCGGGCGCCGCGGGTCGCTGCGCCGGAGCGGTCGTCGGCTCGGCCGGCGACCTGTCGTTCATGCCCAGCGCACGCCCCTGGAGAAGGAGCACGGCCAATTCGAGCTGCGGGTCGATGCCCTTCTGCACCAGCTCCGACGGGTCGCGGATCTCCTTCGGCTTCTTCTCGGCATCCTTCTCGGTGCCCTTGCCAGCCACCTTGCCATCGCCCTCGGGCTTGGCGCCGCCTTCCGGCTTCGCAGTGCCGGGGACCTCGAGCATGCTGTCGGACGCGTCCTCCGGGAGGTCGTCGGCGGATGCGCGGATCTTGTTGATCTCGTCGATCTGCGCCGGCGAGAGCTTGACCACGTAGTCGGGCATCACGCCCCAGTCGTCCGAACCGGGCTTCTTGTGCACGAGGCGACCCTTGGCCTGCCCCGGCTTGGGAGGCAGGAGATAGTGCTGCACCGTGTACTTCACGTTGGCCTCGGCATCCGCACCGCGGCCGCCGATGTCGTGGACTTCCTGCACGCTCCCCTTGCCGAAGCTGCGTTCGCCGATGACGACCGCGGCATCGTGGGCCTCGAGCGCGCCCGAGACGATCTCGCTGGCGCTCGCGCTGCCCTCGTTGATGAGGACCACCGTGGGCACGTCGGCAAGCGGCGCACGCTGGCGCTGCGCGGTGAATGCGTACTGCTCCTGGCCGTCACGGTCCTCGACGCTCACGATGCGCCCCTGGCGCACGAAGGCGTTGGCGAAGGAGACCGCGCTCTGCAGCAGGCCGCCGGGGTTGCCGCGGAGGTCCAGGATCAGGCCGTTGATGTTGCGCTGCATCGACATCTCGCGCATCGACTTGAGGAAGTCGGTGAACGAGTCCTCGTTGAAGCCGGTGAGGCGGACGTAGCCGATGCCGGAGTCCTGGTCGATGAACCAGTCCCACTGCGGCTCGAAGCGCTGGTTGTAGCCGGTCTTGCGCCAGCCCTGCACCGAGTACATCTTGATCTTCTCGCGCGTGAGCTGGTAGTCGATGGGCTTCGGCTCGCTCTCGCGGGTGATGGTCAGCGTGACCGGCGTGCCGGCGGGGCCCGTGATGTTGTCGACCGCCTTGTCGATCGGCCAGTCCGCGGTGCTGGTGCCGTTCACGGCGACGATCTTGTCGCCGGGATGGACGCCGGCGCGCTTGGCCGGGCTGCCGTCGAGCGGGTTCACCACGACGATCTCGCGCTGCTTGGCACCGTCCTGGTTGCGCAGGAGGATGCCCACGCCCACGAAGTTGCCCTTGATCATCTGGTTGAAGCGGCGCATCCGGTCCGGCCAGACGATCTCGGTGTACGGATCCTCGAAGTCGTGCGTGACGGTCGCCATGGCACCGTTGCCGAACTCGCGGGTGATGACCTCCAGGGGGAGCTTCACCGTGGCGGCGTTGGCGTCCTGGAGCGCGGCGAACACCTTGGTGAAGGTGGACTTGTCGACTTCCGGACCGCGCATGGCGGCGACTGCGGACTGCTGCTCGGAGACCGCCTTGGCGAAGGCTCCTGCAAGCGTGGGGTCGCCCAGCCCGGGAAAGTTCTCCTTCAGCGCCGGCGTGGTGGCCAGCATGTGCACCATGGACAGGCCGCCCTCGATGAGCGGCTTCCAGCCAATGCGCTCCAGGTGCTCGGAGGCGATCTTCGACAGCGCCTCGGTGAGGATGCGCCCGTTGATGCCCTCGATGGCCTGCTTCCAGTCGTCCGCGCTCTTCTCGTTGAACGGCGCGAACGCTTCCTTGCGGTCCTTCTCCTCGAGACGGTCGTACTGCTTCTTGCGCAGCTCGTACCAGGCGCGCGGCGCGTACTCGAGCACCATCATCACGCGACGGCTCACGTCGGTCTCGAGCGCGTCGTCGTACTTCTGGTACTCGTCCTTGAGGGTCGAGCCCTCGTAGAGCGAGCGCACGCGATTGGTGAGCTCCTCGGCCAACAGCCAGTCACCGTCGGCACGGGCCTCGGTGATGCGCTTGTCAGCCAGCGCGATGGCGGAGCGGACGCCCGGCGAGGCGAGGTCGACCTTCCAGTCCTCGCTGAGGAACTTGATGTACGCGGCGCCGATGAGGGCCTTGGTGACCTTGCCGGCAGCCACTGCCGCGGTCATTTCCTTGGACTTCTCCGCGCGCTGCTCGGCAACCTTCTTGGCCGTCTCGGCGATGTGCCCGTCGCGGCGGGCGACGGATTCACGGAGGCGCTTGGCCGCGGCACCCGATGCGTCGGCCGGAACCTTCTCGAGGAGGGCATCCACCTTGGCGCTGTCGCCCGTGCGCGCGGCATCCCAGAGCTCGTCGCTCCAGCGCTCCGCGTCCGAGGCCGCAGGCGCTGCGGCAGCCGGAGCGGGTGCTGCGGCAGCTGGAGCGGGTGCCGACGCCGGCGGAGCGGCGTGGAGGGGCGAGATCATGGCGAACGCCATCGCTGCACCCGCCGCAAACGCGGCGATGCTGGGCGACGGGACGTGGACGGTGCGATGCATCGAGGAACCTCCGAGGACTCTGGGCTTACGACTTATACTTCGACCAAGTTCGGCCCGGCGGGGACGAATTTCACGATCATTTCCACGAGGCAACCCCGATTCCACGCCCCCAAGGCCGTTCCAGCAGCAGACCGGACCCCTCCACGCAGGCGATCGCGGAGGATCTGCCCTGCTCCGGCTGCAGCTACAACCTGCGGGGCGTGCCCCGCGGGGGAAACTGCCCCGAGTGCGGCGCCTCGGTGCGCACCACGCTGGAAGGCATTGCCCTGGAGGAAAGCCGGCGCGAGGCGGCCGCCGATGCCATCCGCTCCTACGCCAAGAGCTTCCTGTTCGGGGCGCCGATCGGCCTGCTCACGATGGGCGCCTGCCTGGGCGCTCCGGTGGCGGTGCTGGCCCTGGTGGGCAGCTTCCAGCGGTTCGTCTCGCTCCGCAACGCGGCGCAGGCGATGCCTTCCGCGGCCGGGACTTCGACGCTCGAGTTCCAGCGCGCGGAACGCATGACCAAGGTCGAGATGGGAGTCGGGCTGCCGGCGGTGCTGATCCTCAACTTCTTCGACGCACGCATCGGCGGCCCGGTGCTCGAGCAGGTCGTGACCGGCATTGCCGGCGCCGCATGGCTCGGCATCATGGCGCTCGGCATGGTGGCGGGAACCATGCTCGTGGACGCCACCGTGGCACGCGTGGCCGTGGAGGCCGAGCGCCCGAAGCACGTGCTGAAGATCCTCTATGGAGCGGTGGCCGCACTGATGCTCGGCGGCATGCTGCAGGCGGCCATGCCCGGGTTCGGTGTGTGCACGCTCATCGTCCTCGGCGGAGCTGCGGCGTGGGCCGTGTCCTGCGCAATGCTTGCGTTCCAAGGCTCGAACGTCGGCGACGAGATCGGCGCCGGCAAGCGCAAGCGCACGCTGGCCGCACCGAAGGAAGCGACGGATGACGAGGCGCCACGCGTGGATCCGAAGCTCCGCGCCCGTGCGCAGCGTGAGCTCGAGGACGATTCGCCGATTCCGATGGACTGAGGCACGCCAACAACGCACGCACTCACGCGCGGCGGTGAGGCCATTGCCGAACCGACGCCATTGGCGCAACGGGTGCCTGGCCCCTTCGCCGGAGGGGCAGTGGCGGCGCCCTGCCGCCCGCCCCGCAAGGCGATGGGGGCCAGTACGCGGGCGGAGCGGACGTTGGACGTCCAAACGCGGTTTGCGTAAAGGGCGCATTGAAGTTCGGCCGCACCCTCCGCTGCGCGCGGGACCCCTGTCCCGCGGACGGCCTCGCTCCACCCGGCTCCTCTCGGCCTCGACGACAACCGCTCGTCCGGTTGGCACCCGGG
>JBIIJH010000027.1:0-22728 GCA_044233905.1 Phycisphaerales bacterium | reverse complement strand
GCTGCCTTCGGCTTCACCGTCGAGCTGAACGCGATGGGATTGTTGCCGGAACCACCGAACAGGCCGGGGATGGTGCGCGTGCCGGTGGGATTGGTGGCGGCGTCGTAGTTGCCGATCCAGTTGCCGACCAAGGGCAGCGCGATGTTCGTCTGCTGCGAGTAGGTGCTCGCCGGCGTCAGGGAGCACGACCACTCCTGCGTCGCCGCGCCCGCGGGAAGGGCGACGAACAACGGGAAGGACAGCGCGCAGAGCGTGGATCTCATGGTTGCAAACCTATCACGGGTCGCAGGAAAGTCGAGGAACGAAGCCAGAAGAGCGATAAATGCGCAGTCCGTGGTCAGCCGACCGTCCATGCACCGAGCATCAGCCCGATGTCCGCGCCGGTCACGGTGCCGTCGTGGTTCAGGTCGCCCACCTGCGGGTTCGGCACGCCGAACTGGCCAAGGAGCAGGCCGAGGTCGGTGCCGCTGACCACGCCGTCGCCGTTGAGGTCGCCGAACACCTGGCCCGTGCACGAGACGCACTCGTGGCGGATCCAGTACGCGTTGCCGTCGAAGCCGGGCTCGACGGGCGGTTCATCCGGCGGGGGCGGGTTCTCCGGATCGATCAGCGTGCATCGCTGGCCGCTCCGGATGGCGCCCGCATCCTGGCCGAGTGTCACCACGGCGTACCACTGGTCGCCTTCCACCGGGAACTCGGCAACGATCGGCGAGCAGCGACCGCCGAACGCAATCGACACGGTGCGCAGCGGACCGGCCATGGCGCCCTGCATCACGTGCAGCTCCGCGGGGAACTCCGCATCGAGCGTGAGTCGCACCGTGCGCACACCGGCACCGGGACCGAGCGAATACCAATCCGTGTCGCGCGGCGCGCCCGTGGTGCACGTGCCGGCAATCGTCTGCCCGGCCGAAAGCGGCATGGACTCACCGTCGCGCGTCGCACCGTCGTTGAGGTGCTTGTAGCACACCTCTTCTTCCGCAGTGGCACCGGCGGGCACGGTCACCGTGCAGGGCGGCAGGCCGCAGAGCGCACCGGCGCGCACCACGCACACCCAGTCCCACGTCGCACCGTCGCAGTAGCCGTCGAGCGGCGTGATGCGTCCGCAGCAGTCGGGGTCCTCGCAACCGGGGTCGGCATGCACCACATTGCACGGGCCGTAGGAGGGACACACCAGGCCGTTGCACTCGGTGTCGGCGATGTCCACGCAGGTCTCGTCCCATGCCACTTCGCAGCAGTCGGGCGCGATGCCGCACACCTTCTCGCAGCAGGGCGTGGTGAAGCAGCCAGGCGTCGCGTGCGGCTCGTCGCAGCGACCGCCGGCACCGGAGGGGCCGCATGCCGCGGGTGGCACCAGCGAGGCCGCGTTCGGCGCAGCGCCCGGTTCCGGGCCGAACGCGGCCAGCTGCCGCGCCAGCGCGCAGGCCGGCGAGTCGCCGAGCGTGCGTGCATCGGCCACGAACGCGGCCACCGATTCCTCGGCCCGCGTGCGCGTGGCCGACATGCTGCTGAAGCAGTTGCGGAGGTTCGGATAGCCCATCACGTAGTTGCCGCCGATGTCCGCCTCCAGGAGGTCCGGGTCGCAGTCCCCGTCCACGTTGACGGCCAGGAAGTGGCGCGCGAAGCTCGAGTAACCAAGGAGGTTCGGCGCGCCGAAGGCAAGCCCCGCGGGCGTGGAATCGTTGCGCCACACCCAGATGTTGCCGGGAAGTGCGGAGCTGCTCACCGCGTCCAGATCGCCGTCGTCGTCGAGGTCGGCAAGCAGCGCGCCCCAGTGGTAGCCGCCGCTGCCCTGCCCCACCATGACCGCGTTGCCGAATCCGCCATGCCCGTCGTTGCGGAACACCACCAGCGGCTGTCCCGCACCGGTCGAGAGGAGCGGGGCCAGGATGTCCACGTCGCCGTCGTTGTCGATGTCGCCGAGATCGAAGCTGACGACCGCCGGCCTGGTGGAGCCCGGGAAATCCGGTGCCACCCACGAGACGGGCGAGCGGAACGTCCCGCCCGCCTGCCCGAAGAACACGTCGAGGCGCCGCGTGCCGATGCAGCCGACCACGAGGTCCGCGCGGCCATCGTCATCGAGGTCCGCGGCCTGCACGTCCTGCGGGCCCGGTGTGCCGCCCGACCATGCATCCACGCGGATCCGCTGCGAGACGGCGAAGCTTGCGCCCGGCCCGTTGCGCACGATGGCCACGTGCTCGCTTCCATAGCAGGACACCGCGAAGTCCACGCGGCCATCGCCGTCGAAATCGCCGGCAACGATCGAGCGCGGCTCGCGGTCGAGCGGGACGAGCGCTCCGGCAACCATGAGGCCATTGCTCGCCCGATGCATGACCTGCAGGCGACCCGCATACGCGCGGATCACGAGCACCAGTTCCTGCTGGCCGTCGCCGTCCACGTCGGCCGCCACCACGTCGTCGGTCTGGCCGTCCACGTCCACGGTCTGCATGGGGCCCGGCGTGCCGTCGCCGTTCAGGCGGCACCAGTTGAGCTTCTTCTCGCGGTCGCGCCCCGGGATCACCAGGTCGCGCACGCCGTCGCCGTCCATGTCGAAGAGCCGCACCCGGGTGGGGTAATGGAACGGAGTGCACTCCGCGTAGAACTCCGGCTCGCCGAAGGACACGTCCGCGCCCGCGGGTACCGCCGTGGCCGCCATCGCCAGGAGGAGCGGAAGGATCATGGCGGCGCGTGTCTTCATGGCTTCATGGTCTGTTGGTGGCGCGTCAGGATCCGCGCTTCGTGGCGATCATCTCGTCGATCCGCGCCAGGCGCTGCCGATGGCGGTCCACCGCCGGCTCCAGGTGCGTCAGTGCCTCGATATGCATCCGGGCCACCCCGAGTTCGCCGGCCTCCACCGCGATGGCGGCCGCGAGCTCCCGGGTGGCGGGGTCGTACGCCTTGATTCTCGCCGCCTTCGTCACGTGTTCAAGGGCCCGCGGCAGATTCTTCCGGCCCCGCTCGATGCGGGCCAGTTCCAGCGCGAAATTGGCATCGTTATCGGCGTTTCGATCGAGCACTTCCAGGTGTGCTGCGGCGCCCGCCGTGTCGCCCGCGGCAAGCGCCGCTTTGGCGAGCACGCGGTGCGGCCACGGGTCCGCCGGACGCGCCGTGGCGTAGGCCTGCAGCCGCTCCACCGTGGCAGCGTCGGGTGTGGCATCGCCCTTGAGCTTGCGACGAAGCCAGAGCTCGAGGAAATCGGGATGCGCGGGGTGCTTGGCGAGGAGCGCATCGAGCCGCTCGTCGGAAATCTCCACCGCACCGTCCTTCACGCCGGTCTCGGCGCGGATGTCCTCCACCACCTTCGCGAGGGTCGGCTCCGCCAGCATGCCCCACGCGCGCAGGTCCTTCTCGGCATGTGCGTGGAACCGGCCCATGAACTCCGCGCGGTCGATGGCCAGCACGTCGGCGAACGCCTTCGATTCGTCGGTGCCCTCGCGGTAGCGATCGAGGAGCCTGAGGATCGCCTCGCGTCCCCACTCCTTCTCGATGAACTCCACCATCCACGCGCCCTGCGCGTAGGCCTGCGGGCGGTCGTTCTTCTTCTTCGGGCGCACGAACGCCAGGTTGATGGAATCCAGGTCGAAGAGCCCGTCGGATTCGTACGCCTGCGCCAGGAGCTGCACGGCTTCCCACGAACGCGGCCCGGTCTCGAGGTGCGTGGCAAGCGCCTCGGTGAACCAGTGCGGGATGCGGTTACGCGTCTGTTCGAGCGTCACCGTGTGCACGTATTCGTGGCGAAGCACCTCCTGCCAGTCAAAGGTGCCCAGGTGCAGCGCCGGCGCACCCTCGCGCGGCGCCTCGAGCGCGATGAGCGGCCCGGTGCTTGCGGCAATGGTGTGGATCCACGGCATGCCGGTGATGCGCACCGCGAAGCTCTTGTGGTCGGGGTGCAGCTCGATCACCGTGGGCCGCCCCGGTACGTGGCCGAGCCACGCAGTGACGTCGGCGTGCACCGCGTCGAGCGCCTGCGGCATCCAGGCGGCCAGCGCCTCGTCGATGCCGGGCTTGCAGCGCACCACGAAGTGCTTGCCTTCGTAGCGCTTCCAGTCGGCCAGCATCTCCACGAGCGTCAGGCTGTGCCGCGCGCGCTGGTCGAATGCATCGAGCTCCACGGCCTTGCGCAGCGCGGCCAGCGCCTCGGCGTCCCGCCCCGACTGCATCTCCATGAGCCCGAGCTCCGCCATCGGCGCGCTCCAGCCGGGTGCACGCCTCGATGCCTCACCGAGCGTCGCGGCGGCCTCGGCGTACTGGCGGGCAAGCGCCAGGAACCGGCCGGCCTCGTAGTAACCGAGCGCGGAGCCCGGCATCAGCGCATCGAGCTCGGCCAACCGCTTCGCCACGGCGTCCATGTCGAAGCGCATGCCGTCGGTGGCCGCGCGGAGCGCCAGCGCCTGCCGCTGCGCGGGGAAGCGCGCCAGCAGCGGATCGAGCGCGGCCGCGGCCGAGGAAGCCTCGCGCGTCTGCAGCGCGGCTTCGGCATCGAGCAGCGCCGCGAGCGGGTGGTCCTTCGCGATGGCGCGCAGGTGACGCGCCGCCAGGCGCGCGCCGTCGAAGTCGAACGTCTGGATCGCCACGCGGCCCAGGAGGTAGAGCGCATCCGAGCAGCGAAGGTCACGCGCGAGCGCTTCGCGCAGCGCGGGGACGCCGTCCTCGAAGCGATCCTTCTCCACGAGCAGCCGCCCCTCCAAGAGGCGCGGCCGCGGGTCAAGCTGATCGGCATCGCGCATGGTGGCCAGCGCATCCAGCATGGCCTGCCAGTCCCGTGACGGGCGGCCTTCGAGGCGCGCGAGGAGCGCCGTCGCCTCGATGGCATCCATCCGTGCGTCGCGCGTGGCGCCTTCCCGCTCGCCGGCAGCCTTGGCCTGCTGCGCGGACGCGATGGCCTCCCTGCTCCGGCCCAGGCCATCGAGCGCGAGCGCCCGCACCAACAGGCCGCGAGGATCGGTGACGGAGGCAACGAGCGCGAGCGCATCCTGCGGCTTGCCCGCACGCACCAGCGCCTCGGCGCGCAGTGCAGCCGGGGCCGCGGCATCGGCGAGCGCAGCGGACTCGAGGTCCCAGCGCTCGAGCGCCGCGGCGGCACGGTCGGCGGCGGTGACCAGGTCACCGTCGTCCCATGTGCCGTGGCGCAGGCGCAGCGCGGCGCGCTCGGCGTCGTTCAGGGCGGCGCTCTGCAGGGCGACGCGCACCGCGGGGGAAAGCTCCACCGCGTCCGGCACGGCCTGCGCGGCGGCGCCCGGCGCCATGCACGCGGCGGCAACGCACGCAAGCGTGGCCACCGCGCGCCTGCATCGTGCCAGCGTCGTCACGGCGCCTTCCCTGCGTCGGCCGGTGGCAGCGGCCGTTCGTCGACACGCCAGCCATCGGTGGATCCCGCGGCCAGCTGGAGCAGCGCGCGCTGCGCATCGTCGAGCCCGCCGTTGAGCGTGGCCGCGCGCAGCGCCACCACCGTGCGACCGGTCTTGCGCACGGCTTCCACGCCCACGGGCGCGAGCGTCTGCAGGTCGTACCAGATGAACGCCTCGGCGAGGTCGCGCTCGGCGGCGCCGGCCTTTGGCTTCAGTCGCACGCCGATCACGGGCCGCGCGCTCTTGAGGAGAAGCGCGGACTGCGGTGCGTCGGCAAGCGTTGCCTCGAAGCGCGCCAGCACGTCGGCCTTGCGCTGGCCGATGGGGAGCGGCACCGGACCCTCGCCGGGCTTCAGCGGGTCGTACTGCTCGCCCGGGCGCGCCAGCTGCCGGCGTACCAGCGTCCGCTGCGTGAAGTCGGCCTCGGTGAGCCAGCCGTCGGCGTACAGGTAGCGCATGGCGCGCTCGTCCATACGGCCGCTGCCGTCGATGAACTTCTCGAACACCACGGCAAAGCGACGCGTGGTCGGCTTGCCTTCGTCCTGCACGAACACCAGTTGCCCGAGGCGACGCTCGGTGTCGCCGGTGACGTCGTCGGTGGTCTCGAGCGTGACGTTGGCGCGGAAGTCGCGCAGCGTCTCGGCGGTGCGTTCCACAGCGGAGAGGAGCGCATCGGCATCCGCGTAGCGCGGTGCCGGCGGGACGGCCGCGGCGTCAGGAGCGCTCGCCGCAGCAGGCGCACTCGGCGCAGCGGGGGCCACCGGGGCGGCCGGCGATCCTGCTGCAGGCACCTGCGGCACGGCACTGCACGAGCACGCAGCGCACGCCGCCGCGAAGGCCGCCGCCATGCCACCGAATGACGCTCGATGCGATCGAACCATGCCACCAACGATACGCGCGTGGTCAGCCCGGGATGGGCACGTGTTCCACGATGTCGAGGCCGAATCCGTGCAGTCCAGGCATGGGCTTCGGGTGGTTGGTGAGGATGCGGAGCTTGGAGAGCCCCAGGTCGCGGAGGATCTGCCCGCCCACGCCGAAGAGGCGCGCGTCCATCGGGTGGCCCTCGGAGCCGATGCCGTCCACGCGGGTGAGGTCCGGCGAGTTCACGTCGTCCTTGGCGGGGCGGCGGATGCGCGCGAGGCGGCCGGGCAGGTCCACGCCGGCGCCTTCCGTGCGCAGGTAGACGAGCGCGCCCTCGCCCGCGCGCACGATGGCGCGGAGGCTGGCCCGGATGGTCTCCTGGCCCGCGGCTTCCTCGGGATTCCAGCGAAGCCCGAAGACGTCGGAAAGAAGCTCGCGCCGCTGCATGCGCACCAGCACCGGTTCCACCCACGTCTTCGCGTGGCCGTGCGCGTCCAGGTCACCCACGCCACCGAAGCAGAGCGCCACGTGCGGCATGGCATCGATCTCGCTCTCCCACGCGAAGAGCGTGAACACGCCCTCCGGGGTCTCCACCTTGGAGCCATGCACGGGGTCGATGCGGCGCACCAGTCCCTCCATACCCAGGCGATGGCGGATGATCTGCTCCACGCTGCACATCTTGAGGCTGTGCTGCGCGCACATGATCTCGAGGTCGGGCACGCGCGCCATCTCGCCGTCCTCGCGCACCACCTCGATGATGGCGGCCGCGGGCTTCAGGCCCGCAAGCCGGCAGAGGTCCACGCTGCCCTCGGTCTGCCCGGTGCGCACCAAGACGCCGCCATCGCGCGCACGCAGCGGGTTGATGTGGCCGGGGCGCACGAAGTCATCGGCGCGGATCGCCGGGTCGATGAGCATCTGGATGGTCTTGGCGCGGTCCTTGGCGCTGATGCCGGTGCCCACGCCGTGACGCGGATGGCCGTCCACGCTCACCGTGAACGGTGTCCCGCGAACGCTGGTGTTGCTGGTGGTCTGCGGGTGCAGGTCCAGCCGCTCGCACGTCTCGCCGTCGAGGCTGACGCACAGGTAGCCGCCGCCCACGCGGGTCAGGAAGTTCACCATCTCCGGCGTGACGAACTCGGCCGCCACCACGAAGTCGCCTTCGTTCTCGCGGTTCTCGTCGTCCACCAGGACGATGGCCTTGCCTGCACGCAGGTCTTGGAGGATCTCGGGAATCGGGCTGAGCGGCATGGGGCCGCACAGGGTAGGCGAGGCAGGCACCGGCCGGAAACGGCCTTGCGCCCCCTACCATCCACGACTCCCGATGAGCACCGAACCCACCCCCGAACGCCGCACCGCCCGAGAGGCGGTACTCCTGGAACTGACGCAGATCCCCACCGCGGCGGGCCACGAGCAGCGCGTCATGGACTACATCGACCGCTGGCTGGCGGAACGCGGCAACCGGCTGACGGTGCGTCGTGACGATGCCGGCAACTACATGGTGACGCAGCGCCGCCACGACGGCACGGCCCCGCTGATGCTGGTGACTGCGCACCTTGACCATCCGGCATTCATTGTCACGCATATGGAAGGCAACACCCTCCACGCCGAGTTCCGCGGCGGCGTCAATGACCCGTACTTCGCCGGCGCCGCCATCGAGGCCGTGGGCCCGGGCAGCGAGCGTGCCTCCGCACGGATCACGTCGATGGAGTCGAACGCGATGACGTTCAAGCGCATCACCGCCACGCTCGATGCCGCGGCACCCGCGTGGCTGCGCACCGGCTGCATCGCGCGCTGGAAGTTCCCGCGCGCGGAGATCCGCGATGGCCTCATCCACACCGATGCCTGCGACGACCTGGCCGCCGCTGCCGCCGCGCTCTGCGCGCTGGACGAGGTGCTCGATCGCCCGGGCTGCGGGCACGTGGGGCTCCTCTTCACGGTGGCCGAGGAAGTGGGCTTCCTCGGCTGCATCCACGCCGCCCGCAGCGGCTGGATCCCGCGCGACGCGCGGCTCCTGTGCCTCGAGAATTCACGCAGTTTCCCGCACGACTCCCCCATCGGTGCGGGCGCCATCCTCCGCGTCGGCGACCGCATCAGCGTGTTCACGCCCGAGCTCACCAACCACCTCGCGCACCTCTTCAGCGCCGAGGCCAAGCGCAACCCGGCGTTCCGCTGGCAGCGCAAGCTGATGCCCGGCGGCGGCTGCGAGGCCAGCGCCTTCGCCTGCTACGGATACGCGAGCACCTGCATCTGCCTGCCGCTGGGCAATTACCACAACATGGTGGACATCGCGGGCGTGGATGCGGGCACGGCGAAGCCCGAGATGGGCCGCGAGTTCGTCAGCGTGGACGACTTCCATTCCATGATCACCATGCTGGTGCTGGCTGCGGAAGGGATCGATCGCCCGCTGCCGGAGACCACCGCGCAGCTGATGGAGCGGCTGTACGCCGAACGCGCCAAGGCGGTGCTCGGCACCGGCGCCTGAGGCGAACCACGGACGCCGCGCAGCGTTCAGCCGATCCTGCCGCGGTCCTTCAGGTGCTTGGCGATGAACGCCTTCGCGAAGCGCCAATCCTTCTCCGCGCCGGCCTCGGTGAGGCCGACGATCGGCGCAATGGTTGCCATCGGCAGCGAGCCGAAGATCTTGAGCTCCGCCACGCGCGCCGAGCGGTCGTCGGCCTCGGAGAGCGCCTCGAGCGCGTTCTCGAGCGCCATGGCCATCTCCGGCGATGCGCCCTCGAAGCTGGGGAGTTCGGGCTCCGCGACCGGCGCCGAAGCACCCGGCGCGGGCTTGCGCTCGTTCCGCTCGCGCACGGCGTCGGCGGCGCGCACCTTCTCTGCAAGGCGCTTCTTGGCGCGCTCCGCGAACACCTGGCGCAGGATGGCCGACGCGGTGGCCTTGAAGTCGTCCTCGTCCTTGAACTGCTCGGGCTTGTGGTGCGCCAGGCGCACGAACGCCTCGCTGACGATCACCGTCGGCTGCAGCGTCACGTCCGGTGGGTTGGTCTTCATGTAGAGCGTGCTGAGGAGCCGCAGCTCGCCCATGATCTCGCCGAAGAGGATGGCCACGGACTGGTCGTTCCCGCCGATGTCTTCGAGATCGCTCATGGCGGAGAATCGTACTGGGGTCGCAACCGCGGACGAACCGTGGCCAGTCACCGATAACGGGTGCCGCACGGCCCTTCTATCCTGCCCCGGATGACCGCCGCCGCACCCGCCGCCCAAGCCACTTCCGCCGATCCCGTCACGCGCCTCGATGGTGCGCTGCGCGCGGCGATCGCCGCGGTCACCGGCCTGCCCGCGGCCGAGTGCGACCCGCAGATCCGGCCGAGCGGCAACCCGCAGTTCGGCGACTTCCAGGCGAACTTCGCCATGGCGCTCGCCAAGAAGCTCGGAACCAACCCGCGCCAGCTCGCCACCGACGTGGTCGCGCGCGCTGACATGGTTGGCATCGCAGACAAGCTCGAGGTCGCTGGCCCGGGCTTCGTCAACATTCACCTCGCGGGAAGCGCACTCGCCGCGGCGCTCGATTCCTTCGACTCCCCGGCGCTCGGCATCGCGCCCTCGAGCGCCACGCACGCGGTCACCATCGACCTCTGCGGCGTCAACGTCGCCAAGCAGATGCACGTGGGCCACCTGCGCGCCACCATCATCGGCGACACGCTGGCGCGCGTGCACGAGCGCCTCGGCCGCAAGGTCTGGCGCGAGAACCACCTCGGCGACTGGGGCCTGCCCATCGCCATGACGCTCGCCGCGCTGCGCCGCGCGGGCGCCGACCTTGACCGCATCACGCTCGAGGACCTGAACCGCGCCTACCGCGCCGCGCAGCTCGAGGGGCGCGACGACCACGCCGGCATGATTGCCGCGCAGGGCACCAAGGTGGGCCCGCACCGCATCGCCGAGCTCGAGGCGCAGAACGCCGGTGCAGCGCTTGCGCAGGAGGATGCGCGCGCCACGCTGGTGCGCCTGCAGTCGGGCGACGCGCAGCTGGTGGCGGAGTGGCAGAAGATCATCGACTGCACCATGCGCGAGGTCTTCGAGACCGCGGACACGCTGGGCGTCCACCTCACCAACGAGCACAGCCGCGGCGAGAGCTTCTTCCGCGAGAAGCTCGGCCCCACGGTGGAGGCGTTCGTGAAGGCCGGCCTGGGCACCGAGGACGACGGCGCGATCGTGGTCCGCTACCCGGACCGCGAGCGCCCCATGCTGATCCGCAAGCGCGACGGCGGATTCCTCTATGCCACCACCGACCTCTCGGCGTGCCACTTCCGCGTGCAGGACCTGAAGAGCGACCGCGTGATCTACGTGGTTGACGCCCGCCAGCGCGACCACTTCAAGGACGTCTTCGACGCCGTGCGCATGATCGGCTGGACCAAGCTGCCGGACGGCACCGAGGCCGAGCTCATCCATGTCCCCTTCGGCAGCGTGCTCGGCGCAGACAAGAAGCCTCTCAAGACCCGAAGCGGCGAGAACTTCACGCTGAAGGCGCTGCTCGACGAGGCCATCGAGCGCGGTACGCGCGAGGTGCGCGCACGCAGCACCGACCCCAACGCGCCCACCGCCGGCATGGCCGACGCGGACCTCGCCGCCATCGGCCGTGCCGTGGGCATCGCAGCCGTGAAGTACGCCGACCTCGGCTCCGACGTCACGCGCGACTACGTCTTCGACCTCGACCGCATGGTGAGCTTCGAGGGCGACACCGGCCCGTACCTCCAGTACGCGCACGCGCGCATCGCGGGCATCCTCGGCAAGGCGCTCGATGCCGCCGCGCACGCGCCGCCGCGCCCCACCATCACCGTGGCCGATCCCGCGGAACGCCAGCTCGCGCTCGCACTCCTGCGCTATCCGCAGGTGGTGCGCGACGTGGCACAGCACCTCGACCCCAGCCGCCTCTGCGCCTATCTCCACGGCCTGGCCACCACGTACAACGGCTTCTACCAGCAGTGCCCGGTGCTCAAGTGCGAGGACCCCGCCCTCCGCGCCAGTCGCCTGCGCCTGTGCGCCATCAGCAAGCACGTGATGAAGGACGGCCTGGGACTGCTCGGCATCACCGCGCCGGAGCGCATGTAACCGGCACCCGCGACGGCTCGGCGATCAGCCCCGCGCGCCGGCGGTCGGCTTGACCAGCGCCACGTACTCCACCCCCGCCTCGGCCATGACGGCCTTCGCCTTGGCGAAGCTCTCCTGCCAGTGCGCGTCCTGCTCGCCGCCGTATTCGTAGGTCACCACGCGCGCCACGCCGGCCTGTACGATCGCCAGCGTGCACTGGATGCACGGGCTGAAGCTCGTGTAGACGGTGCAGCCCACCGGGCTCACGCCGTTGCGCGCGCACTGGATGATGGCGTTGAGCTCGGCATGGCAGACATAGTCGTACTTGGCCGGGCGCTCCAGGCGCTCGGGCAGGTCCTTCACGCCACGCGGCAGGCCGTTGAAGCCGGTGGCCACGATCTGCTTCGCGCCGCTCACGATCACCGCGCCCACGCCGCGGCTCGGGTCCTTGCTCCATCCGGCGATCTGCTCCGCCAGCTCCAGGAACCGACGGTCCCACTTCTCGTCATGCGTCGTGTGCTGCGTGCTCATGGTTTGGTCGCTTCCTTGGTTCCTGGTTCGCCCGCGCCACCCTGGCCCGCTGCCGCGCCCTTCAATTCCGCGGCCCGCGCCGCACGCGCGGCCTCGCGTTCCTTGCGCCGCTGTTCGCGTTCCCACTCGCGCTTGTAGCGCTCGAAATCCTTCCAGCGCAGGAGCGGCCATGCCGCCTCGGCCATGCGCAGCTGGTCGGTCCGCTGCACGGTGATACCACGCAGCCGCATCATGGGCCCGCCGGGCCGGCCCAGGGGCTGGACGCGGACCAGGACGACCTCCGCCTCCGTGGATACCGATTCACCCACGCGCACCTTCACGAACGCGCGCGAAGGCCTCACCACCGTGGTCATCAGGTCATCGCCGAAGAAGACGTCCACCTTGCCGCCGGCCTCACCCTGCACGTCGAGCGACAGGTCGTAGCGCCCCGGCTCCGGCAGGCGCAGCTTCCAGACGGCCAGGTCGTCGGAATCGCCCCAGCCGGCGATCTCCGGCGCGCCGTCGCGCTCCACCACCGTGTTGGTGGGCCCAAGCACGCGGCCTTCCTTCGGGCCAAGACGCGCGAACCCATCCGGCGCGAATTCCACCACCGCGAGCCCGGCGCCCGGGTCCTCGGGCGGCAGCACGTCGCCTGCCTTCACGCGCGCGAGCATTGCCTCGAGCGAGGCACGCACGCGGCGCGCCGGCAGCGCATAGGTCTTCATGCGATCGGCACGCGCGATGTTGATACCCACCACGTGCCCGCCGCTGTCCACCACGGGACCGCCCATGTACTGCGCCGGCACGATGCCGTCGTGCGCGATCACCTCGCCGAACCCCGTGGCGCGTCGGCTGAGGACGGCGCCCTGCGACATGGCGTCGCGCATGTCGCGGAACGGCGGCCGCAGCAGGCGCATCTTCACGGTGCGGCGCTCGCCGGCATGTATGAAGTCCACGCTCACCTGCTCGCCCGGCGCGTGCGAGCGCACGGGCGCGGCCACCGCCTCCGGCGATTCGGCCGGCACGCCGTCCACGGCCAGGATCACGTCACCCTCGGCAATGCCGGCTTCCGCGGCGCCGGAGCCCGGCATCACGAGATCCACCACCTGGCCCACGCCGGCAGGCGCGCCGGTCGCTTCGTCCGGCTTCGGCCGTCGCAGTCCCACGCCCAGGTACGCACGGCTGGCGGCATCCGAGCCGCCCGACATGTACGGTCCCAGCCCGCGGAACCCGAGCGCCAGCGGCGCCATGCCTCGGCCCACCGAGATCACCGCATCACCCAGCGCCGGTTCCGCGGCGGCGTCGAACGTCACCGGCGTGACGTCGTTGATGCCGGTCTCAAGCAGCGCAAGGTCCAGGTCGCGGTCCACGGCGAGGCGCTTGCCCGGCACGGAGAGCCCGTCGCCAAGCAGCACGTCGATGCGCCGCGCGCCGGTGCCAAGCTCGCTTGCCTTGGTCAGCACGTGCCCTTCGTCGTCCACCACCACGCCGTAGGCGGCGTCGCGCGAATCCACGATGATCGACACGATCGAGTCCGCGTACGGATCAGTGAGCGATGCCAGCATCTGGAGCATCGCCGCGCGGCGCTCCTCCTGCTCCTGGCGCAGGTGGCCGCCGTCGCCGACACGTCCGTTGCCGGCACCGTCGCCCTCGGCGTCGTCATCCGTGCCGCGCGACTCAGCCGCCACCTCCACGGGATCCTTCGAGGGATCCGCCAGGTACTCGCCGGTGGCCATCGCCTCGCGCATGCTCTCCATGCGCTGCTGCGCACTCTCCACGGTGGCCGCGGTGTTCAGGTCGGGCCGCTCGCTGGCGGTGGAATTCACGCCCACCAGCGTTCCGTCCAGCGCGAACACCGGGCCACCCGAGTCGCCGGGGCTCAGCGGTGCGTCGATCGCCAGCACCCAGCCTTCGCGGCCAATCACGCGGCCCACGCGCAGCGGCGGCGGTCGCCACGGATTCCGCTCCGGCCCAAGCGGATGCCCGAATGCCACCACCGTGTCGCCGGTGGCGAGCTTCGCGGCAGCACCGAGCTCCACGAACGGCAACTCCTTGCCGCCCGTCTCGATCTTCACCAAACCCACATCGCCGTCCGGCCCGAAGTGCTGCCCGGCGGTGGTTCCGCGCATCTCCGTCCCGTCGGCAAGCAGCACCTTCACGCGCTTGCCAGGCTGCTGCCCCACGTGCCCGGCGGTCAGCACCCAGCCGTCCTTGGAGATGATCGTTCCGCTGCCCGAGCCCTTCTCGGCGCCCTGCTCATCCTCGGTGACGAGCCCCACCACCGCGGGACGCACCTTCGCGGCCACGGCGCGGATGCGCGCCTCCAGCGCCTGCAGCGCCTGCGGTGAATCGATCTCGTCGCCGGCCAACGCGGGCGCCGCAACGCACGCCACGGCAAGCAGAGCCACCGCGGCCATCGCACGCCACGGTTCCCAGGAAGGCATTCGGATCATGTGGTCTCCCCGCCGTCAACCGGCCTTGGAAGGTTCGCTGTCGTAGGCCCGGTCCGGGGCCCCGGTGCTCGTCTGCAATCCTGCAAGCGCATTGCCGGCGCCGGTGGAGCGGCAATGCTCGGCCAGCACATCGAGCCGGTCGGCCACCATCTCCATCGACTGGAATCGTGCCTCGGGGTGCACGCGGATGCACTGCATGACGATCTCGTTGAAACCGGCCGGAATGCGCGGATCCTGCTCATGGACCGGCCGCGGCATGCGGATCTGGTCCGGATTCACCGCACTGCCGACCTTGCCGTTCCTGGAGGGAAGCGCGCACGGGATCTCGTCGCGCACCAGCACCCAGTAGAGCGTTGCGCCGAAGTTGTAGACGTCGGTGAGCGGCGTGATCTCGTTGCGGAACGCCTGCTCGGGCGCGATGTAGCCGGGCGTGCCCTGGATGCGCTTCTTCACCGTTCCCACGGCGCATGCCTGGCCGAGGTCGATCACCTTCACGGTGTGGTCCTCGCAGACCATCATGTTCGAGGGCTTCATGTCCGCGTGGACGAAGCCGCGCTCGTGCATGTGGCCGAGGGCGCGCGCGCACTGCGCGAAGTAGCTGGCGATGCGGTGGCCGGACGGACGCGGCGAGAGGTCGAGCGTGGTGGCGTCGACCAGTTCCATCAGCAGCGCTGCATCGAGCACCGCTCCGACCACGAACTTGCGGTTCGTCAGGAACTTGGTGATCGCGCGGATGTTCGGGTGGTCGAGCTTGGAGCCGACCTTGTACTCCTGCTCGATCTGGTCGATGAAGCGCTGGTCCTTCTCGGCGCGGCGCAGCACGTGCTTAAGCGCCATCACCTGCTTGGACTTCGGGTCCATGACGGCATAGACCGTGCTGGCAGCGCCCTCCCCGACCTTGTCGACGACCTTGTAGCCAAAGAGCTCGGCGGGGATTGACGGGGGGTTCAACATGGACACAACTTCAACGAGTGCAGATCCCCTTCAACTTCCTCCTCCGGACAGGAGGCTCGTCCGGGCCGCAAGGGATGGCGGCGGCGAGGTTTGCCGATTGGACGTGACCCCGTGAACGGGGCGGCGGCAGGTCGAAAGAGGGTAGCAAAACGCCCAAGGAATCGCAATATTCCGGCGGGTTTGCAAGTTTGCCGTTGCGCTGGGGAAGGGACACGAATCTTCGGAATTTGCACGGAATGGGCGTCCCCGGGCCCGGGGGGACTCCCCGGCGCGTGCTGGCAGCACCACACAGATTCAGGGAAGCAACTGAGCACGGAAGGTCGGCGCATCGATGCATCCCGCGGGAATCGGCCCAGGCCGCAGTTCCTTACGGAAATACACCGCATCGGCACCGATTCCAAGCTCCGCCTGCAACGAGCGGACCAGCCCGGCGAGCTCGCGCAGCTGCGCATCGGTGTACGGACGGCGGTCCGCGTTCCCGACCAGGCAGATGGCGACGGCACACCGATTCAAGGCGTCTGCGTCCAGGGGTCCGGCCACCGCGCGCATCGGTCGCGTGGTCCGCATGCCGGCAGACGCGTGGGCCCCGGGGAGCTGCCGCTCCCAGCGGTAGCCAACCGACACCTGGCCGTCGTCCAGCCCGTGGCCATTGCCGATCACGAAGTGGAATCCCAGCCCGGTGAGTCCGGCATCGAGGTGCCGGCGCTCGATCGATGCCACGTCGCCGGCAGGAGAGCCGCTGTCATGGATCACGATGGCCTTCCAGCGTCCATGGGCGAGGGCCGTGTCACGGGGCAGGATCCGCGGCGCAACCACGGCGCGCGTGGCAGCGATGCTGGCCACCGCCGGCTCGCGGGCGTCACGGGCACTGCGGAGGGTGTCGGCGCGGCGCGCGGGCCCGATGGCCCAGAGCAAGCCAACCGTGCCGGCGCAGGCGAGCCCGAAGGCCGACCAGACCACCACCGTGCGAGGCAGCGTGGGGCGGGCAGGCGAGGCGATGGGCTGTTGCGTCAGGGCTGCGTCCGTGGTCACTGCTGCCGGCGCGTTCCGTCGCACCGCCTCCGACAGGATCATCGGCAGGAGCGCGCCGAAGCGTGAAATCACGGGAAGGATTCCCGGTCCATGCGAGGTCGGCGGCCTGTGGGTCGGTGGTCTATTGGTCGGTGGTCTACTGGTCGGTGGTCTTGGGGGCCAGCCGCGCACGGAGCGCGGGCTGGGGCGTGCCGAAGACATCGGGCTCGTCCTTCGGCGCCGCGCCGGACCGCATGGTGTCGAACTTCTCGAACTGGGTCCGCGGGGCGCTCTCCGGGAAGAGCGGCTTGTTGCAGCCCGCCAGCACACACCCGCACACCGCCGCCGCACAGGCGGACGCGATGCGGAGGGCGTTGGCTCGATGGACGTGCATAGCCTGATCGTACTCCCGCGACCGCGCTACCTGCGTGCCGACGGGGCCTGCCGCTCGGAGATCTCCATCACCAGGCGCTCCAGCGCCGAGCGGAAATCCACATCCACGGTGGCCACCCGGTCGGCCACGCGTAGACGCCGCGGCGCGAAGTTCAGGATGCCCTGGACACCCGCGTCCACCAGTGCATCGGCCACCTGCTGCGCCGAATCGGGCGGCACGGCGATGATGCCGATGCCCACCGACTCCCGCTTCACGGTGCCGGCAAGATCGGTCATCGGCAGCACCTCCATGCCTGCCACGGTGCGGCCCACCACCGCCTCGTCCTCGTCAAAGACGGCCACAATCTCGAAGCCCTCCTCGCGGAACCGCCGGTACGCCGCCAGCGCACGACCCACGTTGCCCGCGCCCACCAGCGCCGCGCGCCACTGCCGGTGCACGCCGATCACCTGACGGATCGCCTCGGCCAGGAGCGGCACGCTGTAGCCGACGCCCGCCTGCCCGGCATGGCCGATGATCCCCAGGTCCTTGCGCACCTGCGCCTCGGCTGCCCCCGCCGCGGTGCCGAGCTGCCGGCTGCTCACGGTGCCACGGTCCTGCGTCTCCAGGCGCTCAAGCTCCCGGAGGTACAGGCTCAGCCGATCGACGGTCGGCCGCGGGACTCGTGTTCGTCCGGGCATGCGCGCGAGTGTAGCCCCGCCGCACGCGCAACTAGACTCCGGCCATGCACATCCGCGACGTCCTCGCCCGGGACGGCATGACCGCCAGCTTCGAGTTCTTCCCGCCCCGCAATGACGATGCGTGGCAGGAATTCGTGGCATCGCTGCCGGAGTTCGAGGCGCTGAAGCCCTCGTTCGTCTCCGTGACCTACGGCGCGGGCGGCAGTACGCGCGACCGCACCGATGCGCTGGTGGCGCAGCTGGCCACCGAGACCGCGCTTGCGCCGGTGCCGCACCTCACCTGCGTGGGGCACACGGACGCTGAGATCGACTCCATCCTCGCCGGCTACGCATCGCGCGGCGTCTCCAACATCCTGGCACTGCGCGGCGATGCTCCGCGCGCCCAGGCATCGGCCGCCGAAGGCTCGTTCCGCCACGCAGCGGACCTCGTGCGTGCCGTGCGGGCGTTCAACGACTCCGGCCGGCACCCCGATCCGCGCGGCTTCGGCATCGGCGTCGCCGGTTTCCCGGAAGGCCACCCGGAGACGCCCAACACGCTGGTGCAGATGGACCACCTCAAGGCCAAGGTGGACGCGGGCGCGGACTTCATCGTCACGCAGCTCTTCTTCGACAACGACGCGTTCTTCGACTGGCGCGATCGCTGCGCACTGGCCGGCATCAAGGTGCCGGTGATCGCCGGCCTCATGCCCGTCACGTCGCTTGCGGGCCTGAAGCGCATGGCGGAGCTTGCGGCGGGAACGCGCTTCCCCGCACCGCTCCTGCGCGCCATCAAGCGTTGCCAGGATGACCCGGAATCGGTGGCGAACGTGGGCATCCACTGGGCCACGGAACAGGCGCGCGACCTGATCGATCGCGGCGTGGACGGCATCCACTTCTATACGCTCAACCGCAGCGGTGCCACGCGCCAGATCTACCGCACGCTCGGGCTTGCCGGGCGCGTCGGATCGGCCGCGGCGGGCAGCCAGATCCGCTGAAGGAGATCGAGCATCACGTCATCCGGGCGGACGGCGCGCATGGCGTCGAGCCCCTCGCGGATCACCTCCGGACGATCGGTCTGGTAGCCGATGTAGCCGATCAGCAATCCGAAGTCGAAGCGGTCGCTCTTGACGTCGGCCGCGGCATCCGGCGCGGAGGCCGCGGCCAGGCGTGCGCGGGCCGAGCCGAGCGCGGCATCCATGCGCACCGAGGGGGGCAGCACGTCGGTGCCCAGATGCGTGTCGATCATCTCCGGATGCATCGCGTAGAGCTTGCGAAGGCTGAGCGCCGCGCTCACCGAGAGCCCCGCTCCCAGCTGCGCGTTGGTCACGCCGGCCAGCGCGGCCGCGCTGTTGGGCAGCACCTGCAGCACGGACGCATAGCGCTCCTCCGCGCGGAAGAAGTCGCCGCGCGACATGGCCGTGGCACCCAGTTCCATCATGTCGCGGATGGCGCTCGAATCCTCGGGCACCAGCGACTGCATCTTGCGGCCGTGGCGGAGGATGAAGGCCAGGTCGTCGACGCTGGGCTTGGAATCGGCGCCATCGGCGGACGTGCCGTCGGTGCCATCCTTTCCGTCGCTCTTAGTCCCACTCTTGGTCCCGCTCTTTGCACCCATGCCATCGGAACCATCCGTCTCGATCGTCTTGGCACCGGGCTTCGCGTTCGGATCGGTGCCAGGCGCGGCATTCTCCTGCGTGGTGCCGGTGTTCGCGCCGCCCGGCTGCGTGCCCTCGGTGCCCGGCTTCTTCTCGCCGCGCGGGCCGTTGACGCCACGCTGGCCGCCTTCGACGCCGCTGCGGATCAGCTGCCCGCGCAGCCAGTCCATGTCGGTGCCGAGCTCGCGCTCGATGGTGGCTGCGCGCGCCTTGCGGTCGGCGTCCGAGGTCGGCTCCGGAATACGGTTGCCGGCGCGCTCGCGCAGTGCGTCGTAGATGGACGAGTACTCCGGCGTCAGCGTCGGGCGGATGCGCGCATCCTCGGCGAGGGAGCTTCCCGGCAGCAGCGAGTTGTTGCCGAGCGGCTCGCCCACCATGTCGCGGCGCGTGCGTCCCTGCAGGATGTCCTGGCGCAGGCGCTGGCGGTCGTAGGTGCTCAGGCCCATGTTCGCCAGTGCGTCGTCGAGCTGGATCTCTTTGCGCTCGTCCCGCGTGCTTGCCGCGGAAATGGCCTGCGAAACGCGCCAGTTGAGGCGCTCGCTGGTGTCGCGCGCGTTGGCCGGGTCGATGATGTCGGCCTGGCGCTTCATCTTCTTGCCGCTGTCGGCGGTGAAGCGGTCGAAGGCGATGCGCGCATCGAGCGGCTGCTGGTTGGTCAGGATGTCGCGCGCGCTGGCACCGGAGTAGGTGCGCGTGTACATGATGGCGCCGAAGGACTGGCTGGCCTGGTACGGGTTGTAGTTGGCCTGCGCCATGTACGGGCTCGAGTACACGCTGTAGGCGCGCCAGAAGCGGTTGTCGTCGGAACCGGTCTGGCCGGTGAACTCCGACTGCTCGCGGTAGCCCACGCTGCCGCGGAACTGGCGACCGCCGCCGACGTCGCCGGTGACGACCAGGTTGCGCGAGTAGTAGTCGACCTTGTTGCTCGGCCCGCCGGTGCCGTTGTCGCCGTAGGCGCCCACGCGCGTGTTGGCATCGAGGACACCCGAGTTGCTGGTCCGGCGCCGGTCCGAGTGGCGCATGTCGCGCGAGAGCGCATCGCCGCCACCGAGCGCGTTCTGCGCAGAGGCCGTCTGCGCGGGCACGAACGCCGCCAGCGTGGCGAGGGCCAGGAGCGCGGATGCAAGCGGAATGCGGAGCGTCATCGGCTGCATGACCGAAGCGTAGCATTCAACCGACGCAGGAACCATGCAGGAAACCGACGCAACAACGCTTGGCCGGGAATCGATGCCCCCACGCGGCGGCACGCGCATCAGCCCCGCCGCCACAGCGCTGACGATTGCGGTGCTGGTCTTCGCGGTGGTGATCGGCATCACCGCCCCGCGCCTGCGCGACCGCCACGGCACGGTACAGCAGGACCTGCCCGTCGGCGACCTCGCCGCCATCGCCGCCATGCACGAGGCCCGCGCCGCCGAGGACATCCAGGAAGGCCGCAGGCGCGAGGCTGCGCTCGCCAAGCTGCCGGAACTGGCCACGGAAACCGTGGGCCGCACCACCGGCGCCGACCTTGCCGGCGCCGGCTGGACCCCCAACGACGCCCGCAACGTGGAGCTCGCGCCGCAGGTGCTCGGCACCATGGTCATCTACCGCAACGCCGCCGGCACCGACGCGCTCTCCGTCACCATGCTGCCCGACGACGGCCGCGCGGTCCGCTACGACGGCTTTGGCCGCGCCGTGCCGCTCGCCCCCGGCGACGAGTGGCTCGAGGCCCTCACCGACGACGAGGGCGCCCGTGCGCGCACCGCGTTCGCCTTCGCCGACGGCCGCATCCTGTGGCTGGTGCTTGCCGAGAACCGCGCCGCGGTGGCGGGCGTGGCGAAGCTGCTCAAGTGACGGGCGCCGCGCCCGGCGGCGGGCCGCGCCCCTGCCCGGACTACCATCCGCCCCTCGCATGCCCGCCTCCATCACCACGCCCATCTACTACGTCAACGACCGGCCGCACATCGGCCACGCCTACACCACCACGGTCTGCGACGTGTGGGCACGCGCCATGCGGCTGCGCGGCGAGGACGTCTTCTTCCTCACCGGCACCGACGAGCACGGCGTGAAGGTGGAGAAGAGCGCGGCCGCGCGCGGCATCAGCCCGCAGGCGCTCGCCGACGAGAACGCCGCCGAGTTCCAGCGCGTCCTCAAGGTCTTCGGCCTCACCAACGACGACTTCATCCGCACCACCGAGCCGCGCCACGAGCGGCAGGTGCAGGCGTTCGTGAAGCGGCTGCTCGATTCCGGAAGCGTCTACCTGGGCACCTTCGAAGGCTGGTACGACGAGGGCCAGGAGGAGTACTACACCGAGACCCGCGCCAAGGAGCTCGAGTACAAGAGCCCCATCAGCGGCCGCCCGCTGACGCGCGCCACGGAGCAGAACTACTACTTCAAGCTCAGCGCCTTCCAGGAGAGGCTCGAGCAGTTCTTCGCCGCAAACCCCACGTTCGTCCAGCCCGCCGCGCGCCAGAACGAGGTGCTCGGCCGCCTGCGCGCCGGCCTGCAGGACGTGCCTGTCACGCGAACCAACTTCACCTGGGGCATCCCCTTCCCCGGCGACGAGAAGCACGTCATCTACGTGTGGATCGACGCGCTCTTCAACTACGTCACCGCGCTCGGCCTGGGCGAACCCGGCAGCGAGCTTGCGAAGGAGCGCGCCAAGTACTGGCCCGCGCAGTACCACGTGATCGGCAAGGAGATCCTCTGGTTCCACGCGGTCATCTGGCCCGCGCTCCTGATGGCGCTCGAACTCCCGATGCCGCGGCGCATCCACGCGCACAGCTTCTGGATCGCCGACGGCCAGAAGATGTCGAAGTCGATGGGCAACTTCGTGGACCTGCCCACCATAGAGGGCTACTTCGCCAAGTACGGCCTCGACGCCTGGCGCTGGTACATGGCCACGCAGGGCCCGCTGCAGGCCAGCGACTCCGACTTCCGCGCGCAGCACTTCCACGACACCTACACCAGCGAGCTGGTGAACGTGGTGGGCAACTGCCCGAGCCGCGTCACCGCCATGATCGGCAAGTACTTCGAGGGCAAGATGCCCGTCGACGCCCAGCAGGGCGGCGAATGGCCGGCCAAGTGCGCCGCCGCCGCCGCGCAGTGGAACGCCGCGATCGACGAGCTCGACCTGGTGGCCGCGGCCGGCGTGCCCATGGCACTCCTCCGCGAGGTGGACGCCTTCATCAACCGCACCGAGCCGTTCAAGATCGCCAAGGACCCGTCGCGCACCGCGGAGCTTGCAAGCATCCTCGCGCAGTGCGCCGAGACCGTGCGCATCGCGGGCGTGATGCTCGAACCGTTCCTCCCCGAGAAGATGGCGCAGCTCCGCGCCGCGCTCAAGCAGGAGGCCGGCGCGCCGATGGCCGCGCGCATGGCGTGGGGCGGGATTGCGGCGGGCACGGCGCTCGAGAAGTGTGCGCTGTTCCCGCGCGTGGAGGCGTGAGGTTTATTGGCAGCTGGGCGGGGGAGTGAAGATTCGACCGGCGGCGGTGAATTTGGAAGCAAGGAGTTGGAGCGGCGGTGCGGCGCGGTTACCTTGCAGGGGCAATGACCAGCCAGTCCACTTCAGGGAGCCTTGCACCCGCACACCTCGTTGCCGCCACGCCGCGAGTGGCGAGCGGGGATCATTCCCCTTGCATCCACCGCGGGGGAACGCGCGGACGGGTGAGCGTGGTCGGCGCGTTCCTCGCCGCAGCGGGGGCCATGGCAGCGGTGCACGCCGTGCACGCCGGCGGCGGCGTACGGGCGTGGGGATACAACAACTACGGTCAGTGCGACGTCCCCAACGAACTCGGGACGTGCGCCGCCGTCGCGGCGGGCTTCTACCACACCGTCGCCCTCCGGCAGGACGGCGGCGTA
>JBIIJH010000133.1:0-6737 GCA_044233905.1 Phycisphaerales bacterium | reverse complement strand
ACATGAAGCTCACCGTGGTTGCCCGTCTCCGCAAAGCACGCGCCCGTGACGAGTCCGACGTAACCGGTGCCGACCATGGTGAGCTTCATGTTCCGCTGATCTCCTGTGTGGCCCGCCGGAGCGCGCCGATGTGGATTCGGAATGGTATATCGGCTCGATCTGCCTCCAATTGGAGCAGGGCCACCTTGATTCCGATCATCGGAGCGTCCGTGCGTGCTTCGCCCGAATAACCCCCGATCCAGCGCCCGGTGCCGACCACGCGATGGCAAGGCACCACGATCGGCATCGGGTTCCGGCGCATCGCCTGCCCGGCGGCACGCGCGGCGCCCGGGCTCCCGGCGGCGGCGGCGAGCCACGCGTAGCTCCGGGTCTCGCCTCGCGGGATCGTGCGGCACGCCTGCCAGCAGGCGCGCTGGAAATCGGTTCCGGCCGGCAGCGCGACATCGCCGAAGTCATCGTGCGCTCCGGCCAGGTACGCGTCGATCCGCGTTCGCAGCCGCTCGGCCTCCGCACCGTCGCGCGCCAGCACGGTCACCGCGCCCGCGGGCGTCCGGATTTCGAGCTGAACATGGGCGCCGGAGCAGGCCATTCGCCCAGAATCGTACCCCCCGACGGGAGTACGATTCTTCTTCCATGACCACCGCCACCCGTTCCCCCGCGTTCGGCGCTCCCGCCTCCCTCGATCCCATGTCGCTCGAGCTCGTCGAGCTCGTCGGCGCGCAGGATCCGGACGTCGCGGCCCTCATGGCCCAGGAAGCCGACCGCCAGGCATCGACGCTCGAACTCATCGCCAGCGAGAACCACGTCACGCCCGCCGTGATGCACGCGGCCGGCAGCTGGCTCACCAACAAGTACGCCGAGGGCTACCCGGGCAAGCGCTACTACGGCGGCTGCCAGTTCCACGACCAGATCGAGGACATCGCCCGCGAGCGCGCCAAGAAGCTCTTCAAGTGCGGCTTTGCCAACGTCCAGCCGCACTGCGGCGCCAACGCGAACATCGCGGCGTTCATGGCGCTCCTCGAGCCGGGCGACACCGTCCTGAGCCTTCCCATCAAGAGCGGTGGCCACCTGAGCCATGGCCTCAAGCCGAACTTCAGCGGCACCTTCTACAAGATCGCCGAGTACGGCCTGGATCCCGCCACCGAGCTCCTCGATTACGACGCGATCCAGAAGATCGCCTTCGAGACCAAGCCGAAGATGATCATCTGCGGCTACAGCGCCTACCCGCGCGTCATCGACTTCGCGCGCTTCCGCGCCATCACCGATTCGGTGGGCGCGTTCCTCATGGCGGACATCGCGCACATCGCGGGCCTGGTGGCCACGGGCGTGCACCCGAGCCCGTTCCCGCATGCGCACGTGGTCACCACCACCACGCACAAGACGCTCCGCGGCCCGCGCGGCGGCCTGATCCTCTCGAACGACCAGGAGATCGCCACCAAGCTCGATCGCAAGGTGTTCCCGGGCAGCCAGGGCGGCCCGCTGATGCACATCATCGCCGCCAAGGCCGTGGCCTTCGGCGAGGCGCTGCGGCCGGAATTCACCGACTACAGCAAGCAGGTGGTGTCCAACGCCCGCACGCTCGCGGCCGAGCTCGTCAAGCGCGGCTACCGCCTCTGCACCGGCGGCACCGACAACCACCTGATGCTCGTCGACCTGCGCCAGCGCAGCGCCGACCTCACCGGCGCCGACGCCGAGAAGTGGCTCGAGAACGCAGGCATCATCGTCAACAAGAACGGCATCCCGAACGACCCGCGCCCGCCCATGGTCACGAGCGGCCTGCGCCTCGGCACGCCCGCGCTCACCTCGCGCGGCCTCAAGGAGGCCGAGATGGTCAAGGTGGCCGACTGGCTCGACCGCGTGATGGGTTCCAAGGGCGATGCCGCCGAGACCGCGAAGGTCCGTGCCGAGATCCGCGCGTTCTGCGCCGACTTCCCGATGCCGCACTGATAAATCCGTACCCGGTTACATATGCACCATTTCGTTCTCTGTAGAACGAAATGGTGCATATGTAACCGGGTACGGATTTCACAACCGCGCGAGCCGCTCCGTTACGTCCATCCGATGCAGTGCATCGAGCAGCTCGTCCATCTCCCCCGCGAGCAGCTTCTGCAGCGGGAATGACTCCTCGACTCGGTGGTCGACGGCCACGCCTTCCTTCCAGCGGTAGGTGCGGATCTTCTCCGCGCGCCCGCCGCTTCCCATCATGCTTCGCCGTTCGGCGCTGCGCGCCGCCTCCGCGGCCTGCCGGCGCGCCTCGTACACACGCGCGCGCAGCAGCCGCCACGCCTTGTCGCGGTTCTGCAGCTGGCTGCGTGTCTCCTGCATGCGCACCTCGATCCCGGTGGGAAGGTGGATCAGGTGCACGGCCGTGGCCACCTTGTTGACGTTCTGCCCGCCCGGGCCCTGCGCCGTGGTCATCATCTCCTTGACCTCCGCGGGGTCCACCTCGCTGGCCACTTCCTCGGGCTCCGCCATCACGGCCACGGTGGCGGTGCTGGTGTGGATCCGCCCCTGAGCCTCGGTGGCGGGGACGCGCTTCACCTGGTGCGTGCCCGCCTCGTAGCCGAGCGCGGTCCACACGCCGTTGCCCTCGATCTCGATGATCGCCTGTGTGACGCCGCCGGCATCGCCTGCCTTGAGTTCCATCTCGTCCCAGGTCCAGCCGCGGCGCTGCGCAAGCCGGCGGTACATCTCCACCAGGTCGCCGGACCACAGCGCCGCCTCGTCGCCGCCGACGCCGGCGCGGATCTCGAGGATCACCGCGCCCACGCGGCTGTCGTCGCTCGTCACCAGCAGCCGCTGCAGCTCGGCGAGCAGGGCATCGGCGCGCCGCTCCACGCCTGGCAGCTCCTCGCGTGCCATGCGCGCGAATTCCGCGTCCGTTCCGTTGCCCATCGCCTGCAGCTCCGCGGCCTCCCGCTCGGCGGCGCGCCAGGCGTCCCAGCGCTCGGCCACCGGCTGCAGCGCCAGGCGCTTGGCGGTGAGCGACCGCACGCGCCGATGGTCCGCCAGCACCTCGGGATCAAGCATCGCCTCCGCGGCGGCATGGAATTCGTTGGCCATGCCGTCGAGCGTGCGTCGGAGGTTGTCTGCGATCGGTTCGATGTCGTCGTCTCCGGTTCGGCCGCTCGTCGGACGGCGGGTCATGTGCCTCTCGGGCGCTTTGCATCCCACTCATGCCCGGAAAAAGAACAACCGCGCCTCACGGGCGCGGCTGCTGTTGTTCGGGATTGCTGAACTACTTCTTGTCGGCGGCGGCGGCCTTCTTGTCGCCGTCCTTCTTGAAGTAGTCGCCGGCGAACTTGCGCTGGAAGCGCTCGACGCGGCCGGCGGTGTCGATGAAGGTCTTCTGACCCGTGTAGAACGGGTGCGAGCCCGACCACACCTCGACGTTGAGTTCAGGCACGGTCGCGCCAACGGTCAGGACGTGCTGACCGCGGTAGAAGACCTTGCATTCGGGGTACCAGGTGGGATGGGTTTCGCTCTTCATGGCAGTGTTCCTTGGCCCGCGTGGGGCAGATCGGGAAGGATAGCGAAACCCTGCCTCGAAGGGAAGTGGCTTGCAACGTTGTCCGCTGCGGTTATCCGGCCACCGAAACCCTATACTTCGGCCCGTGAGCGGCACGGATCCATCCACCCATGACCGCGGTTGGCGGCGCGAAGCACGGCTTCCGTCGCTGCCGGAGGTGCATTCCTCCATCCCCATGCCGCCGGCGGGGGCCTCGGCATGGCGTCGCACGTGGGCATTCAGCGGCGTCGGCATGATGGTGGCCGTGGGCTACATGGACCCCGGCAACTGGGCCACGGACCTTGCGGCGGGGGCAGGGTGGGGCTACGCGCTCCTCTTCGTGATCCTCCTTTCCAACCTGATGGCCATGCTGCTGCAGCACCTCTCGGTGCGGCTTGGCATCGTGGCCGACCGCGACCTGGCACAGGCGTGCCGCGACCACTACCCGCGCTCCGTGTCCCTCATGCTGTGGGTCGCGTGCGAGGTGGCCATTGCCGCCTGCGACATGGCCGAGGTCATTGGCTCCGCCATCGCGCTGCAGCTCCTCTTCGATGTCCCGCTCGTCTGGGGCATCGTGATCACTGCCGTGGACGTGATGCTGATCCTCCTCCTCCAGCGCCGCGGCTTCCGCATCCTGGAGGCCTTCGTGGCGGCGCTGGTCTTCACCATCGGCGCATGCTTCGCGTACGAACTCTGGGCTGCGCGGCCCGACGCAGGCGGCATTCTCCGCGGTTTCTGGCCCACCACGCGCATCCTCTCCGACCCGGCCATGCTCTACGTGGCCATCGGGATCCTGGGCGCCACGGTGATGCCGCACAACCTGTACCTGCATTCGAGCATCGTGCAGACGCGCGCCTATCCGCGCACCGAGGAAGGCAAGCGCGACGCGCTGCGCCTGGCCACCATTGACTCCACCGCCTCGCTCGGCTTCGCTTTCTTCGTCAACGCGGCCATCCTGATCACCGCCGCCGCCGCGTTTCACGGCACGGCCAACCAGGACGTGGCCGACATCCACCAGGCCTACGACCTGCTGACGCCCGTGCTGGGCGCATCGCTTGCGAGCACGCTCTTCGCCGTGGCGCTCCTGGCGAGCGGCCAGAACTCCACGCTCACCGGCACGCTGGCAGGGCAGGTGGTGATGGAGGGATTCCTGGAGCTACGCCTGCCGCCCTGGGCGCGGCGCATGGTGACGCGGATGGTGGCCATCGTGCCGGCCGCGGTGGTTGCCGCAGCGTGGGGCGATGCCGGCGTCGGCAAGCTGCTTGTGCTCTCGCAGGTGATCCTGGCGATGCAGCTGCCCTTTGCGGTGGTGCCGCTGATCGTGTTCACGTCGTCGCGCGCCAAGATGGGGGCGTTTGCCATTCGCGGCTGGATGCGGGTGGCGGCGTGGGTCTGTGCGGTCACGGTGATCGGGCTCAATCTGCTCTTGCTCTGGTCGCTGGTCAGCGCCTGATGAGGCCCCATAACATCCGATCTTCAGTGATTTAGAATCCTTCTTTAAGGAATCCTTGATCCCTCCCCGATGCCGATTACGTTCTCTAGGCAAGGCGGGAGGTCCGTTCGCGGCATCGTCGTCGATGCCACCGCTCCACGCCCTGAATCTGCACCGACCCACCCGCTCGCCAGCAACCCCTCCAGCACCCGAAAGGCCCGGATCCATGCTCCGCACTTCGTCGCTCGCCCTCTACGTCCTCGCCCTGACCGCCTCCAGCGCCGCGTTCGCGGATGGCTCGTGGGTGAACATTGCGTCCACCGACGGCAACGCCGCCGGCCTGAGCAACATCCCCGGCGTCCCCTCCGACGCGCAGTGGGTGCCGAACCAGTTCAACAACCCGGTCATCGGGCCCACCGGCATCGTGACCTTCCGCGGCCAGCTCGCGGGTACGGGCATCCAGGCCACCGCGCCGAACAACTCGCACATCTTCGTCTCCGGCAGCACGGGCGGCGCCGGCCTCTCGCAGATCGCGCGCGCCGGCAATGCGCTGCCGAGCAACCTGGCCCCCGGCCTGATCTGCAACACCACCTCCGGTACCAACGGCCTGGGCTCCACCCAGTTCGAGGCCGGCAACGGCGGCATCCTCATCACCGGCAACCTGAACGGCACCGGCGTCACCAGCACCACCAGCCCGTTCTGGATGTGGCGTGATTCCACCGGCGCCAGCAACTCCATCCTGTACCGCGGCGGCGACGTCTTCAACGGCCTCACCATGTCCGTCTCGGCCGGTTCGCCCCAGTACGTCAACAACGACGGCAAGGCGCTCGTCTACTCCACCTTCAGCGGCGCCGGCGTGGTGACCACCGGCACCGCGGCCAACAACGGCGCCGTCATGTGGATGGGCCCCTCGGGCAAGTCCATCGTGCTCCGCAAGGGCGACGCGGCCCCCGGCTTCACGGACGGCACGGTGATCGTGCCCGACACCTTTGGCCTGCAGGTCAATGGCAACGGTGTGGTCCTGACGGGAAAGCTTGCCGCTGCATCGGGCATCACCACGTCCAATGACTCGGTGTACATGACCAACGCGTGGAGCGGCAGCCTGCAGATCTTCGCTCGCAAGGGCGGCGTGATTCCGGGCTACCCCGACCTGACGTTCGCCAACCTCACCACCCCAACCTCCGCACCCATCACCTTTGCCGCTCGCCCGCTGATGGACGACGGCACCATCGTGTTCCGGTCGAACCTCGGCGGCGCGGGTGCAACGGCTGGAGTGAACGACGTCGCAACCTTTGCTGCCAAGAACGGCACCTGCACCATGTGGATGCGCAAGGGTGATGCCGTCCCCGGCGTCAGCGATGCGGTGTTCTCGTCGGTGGGCAGCAGCTCGCAGATGAACAACAACGGCGTGTATGCCTTCGAAGGCATCCTGTGCAACGCGGACGGCACGTCCATCGCCAACGATCCGGTCACGGGTCTCCCCGTGGTGGGCGCCAGCTTCATCGGCATCCGCAAGGCCAATGGCACGTTGCAGGTCATCGCCCGCCAGTTCGACGCGGTGCCGGGCATCTCGGGCGCCACGTTCAGCGCCCTCGCCGGCAGTTCGGCACTGAGCCTGGGCGACTCCGGCGTCTTGGTGTTCTCCAACAACGTGGTGGTCCCGGGGAGCGCCAGCAATACGGCGGTCTTCGCCTGGGACGCGACGCTCGGCCTCCGCGTGATTGCCAAGGCCGGCGACACCAATTTCACCGGCACGCCTGCCAACCAGTTCACCCAGCTCGGCAGCACCGCCGTGAC
>JBIIJH010000132.1:0-6762 GCA_044233905.1 Phycisphaerales bacterium | reverse complement strand
GGGCGCCGCAGCGGCGAAGGGCGGTGTTCCGTTCTGTCCGCCGGATCGGGCTTGCGACGCTCCTGGCCGTCCCAATCGTTGTCCTGCCCGTGTTATCGCTCGCGCTTGCCCAAGTGTGGTCCGCCTGGGGGGACCTGGTCTCGCTTCCGACGCCGAAACAGCTCGACGCGGCGCTGTTGCCGCCCGGCACCCCGCCGTCCGCCGATTCGATCGCCGCACCGCTGTCCGAGTTTGCCCTCTGGGAGCCGAGTGTGCTCGGGCCTGAGTTCCAGCGCGCCATCAAGGGAATCACCCCCGGTACGCGATGGGGAAACGCCGGTGCGCCCGAGTCGATCGCGAAGGAGTCCGTGCTGCAGGCACTGGAGTCGATGGGGTTGCATCGGCACGCAGGATCGTTGGCGTGGGCCGCGGACCGCATCGCCGAAGGCGTCGGGGCGTCGATGTTGCTCCACCGGTACACGTCATCCGCCAACAGCGAGATTCGCTACGCCGCAGCGCAGCGGCTGTGGCAGCTGGCCAACGCCGCGATGGTGGTCGCCGTCGAGCGACGCGACGCCCCTGCGTTCGCGCGCGCCCTGGAGTGGCATCTGGCCGCGCGGCGGATCTTCGCGCGCACGCCTCCCTTCTTCTACAACTACGACAACCACGACGAACTTCGCCCGCTTGTACGGGTGATCGCCGACGCGCTGCGCGCCGACGGTGGCGAGCAGCTGGCGTCCGCGCTCGACGCCGCCATCCGCCGCCAGTCCGTTCGGCCGTCGATGGAGGTGATGAAGGCGACCAGGATCGACTGGGAACTCGGAGCGCTCGCCAGCTGGTTTGCGAGCCCGTGGGTGGGTTCACTGGGGCCATCATGGTCCGTGCAGACGAGCCCGTGGGCCATGGTCGCGAGCATCCATTGGGGGGGCTTCTACTGGCCCCAACGTCGTGCCATCCTCGAGCACTCCGGCGCGCTCTTCGAGGAGCTCATGGCCGATCCGTCGGACCGGGACCAGCAGAAGGTGAGCGCCGGGATGGCGGCACTTGACGATGCCGGCCCGATGAATTGGGTTCGAGTGCACCGGTTCACCGGGGCCTCGACCTCGGTCGATCTGCGCGGCGCCACGTTCGAGCGTGCGCTGGCGACCGTGGTGGCCATTGAGCGGTTCCGCCGCGCCGAAGGACGCCTGCCGGCCTCGCTTGCCGAGCTCTGTCCGCGGTATGTCGACGAGGTGCCGAAGGACCCGTACCGCAAGGGACCGTTCGTCTACCGCGTGTTGCCGGCGGACCCGGCCGC
This sequence comes from Phycisphaerales bacterium, assembly GCA_044233905.1. Taxonomy (GTDB): domain Bacteria; phylum Planctomycetota; class Phycisphaerae; order Phycisphaerales; family SM1A02; genus UBA966. The sequence goes on along the minus strand of JBIIJH010000132.1, from coordinate 5,486 downwards.
CGCGTGGCATCCGGGCTACACGCTCTGGTCGGTGGGAGTCAACGGATCCGACGACGACGGCAGCCTCGTCTCGGACGTGGTGTTCGTGTCGCCGCCGTTGCCGGAGTCGCCCGCGGAGCCATCCGCCGACTCGCCCGTCGCCCCGGACGCCACCCGCGGAAACTGACCCCGCGTCAGTTCGATCGCGATGTTCCGCAGGATCCGCGCGCGCCGGTGCTCGGGGCTCGCGTGCCGCGGCGCCTGCACGATCACCCGCAGCGGGAGCGTGCCCATCGCGAGCGCGTGCTGCACGCCGCGGCGCAGCACGGCCGGCGAGCACTCCGCCAGGCCCCAGCCCGCCGGCACCTCGCGCTGCTTCACCACGCCGGTGGCGGCCAGGATCCACAGCTCGTCGGCCAGGCGCCAGCGCGCGATCAGGTTGAACTTGGTCTGCCCGTGGAGGCGCTCCTCGAGCTTCGCCAGCTGCCGCAGCACCCGGCGGTAGGGAAGGAGGCGGCTCTTCTCGAAATCCCAGCTGGCGCTCTCCTCGAAGAGCGCGCCCTCCACGCGGCGCAGGTGCGGTTCGTGCACCGGGATCAGGTCGCGCTCGATCTCCGCCTTGCGCCCGAGCAGGCGCTCGCGCTCGGCGAGCAGGTCGTCGACACGCAGGTCATCGCGCAGGAAGTCCGCGCGCGAGGCCTTGCACTCGACCACCACCGTCCGCGGCGCGCGGTGCGCGTCACCCGCGCGTTCGGCGGCGAAGATGCTGGTGTGCGCAGCCGGGTCCGTGCCCAGGCGCCAGTCGTGCTCCGCCCAGCCGGCGGCGTCCACGCGGAAGCGCGCGATGGGGCAGGGCACCTCGTGCGCCACCGCCCGGCAGCCCATCGAGAGGAGCCACGCGGAGGCCAGTTCCTTCAGTCCGAGGTGTTCGCGCGTTTCCACGGTGCCGCCTGCGCCGTCAGGCGGAGTCGCGGCCCATCACGCGGTGCATCTCGCGCTCGCCGCGGCCACGCAGCGGATAGTCCTTGCGGAGCGGGTGCCCCGGGAAGTCCTTCCACATGAGGATGCGGCGCAGGTCGGGGTGACCCTTGAAGCGGATGCCGTACATGTCGAAGACCTCGCGCTCGAGCCACTCGGCGGTGGGCCACACGTCGGTGACGGTGTCCACCACGAGCTCCGGGTCGGGCTCGGTGCCGGCGGTGTCGACGGAGGCCTCGAGCCACACCTTGAGGCGCAGGCGCGAGTCCTTGGAGTAGCTGGCCAGGTTGTAGACCACCGCGAAGCGGGCGGGCTGCTTGGCCGGGTAGTTCAGGTAGTCCACCGCGGTGACGTCGGCGCAGAACTCGTACCCGCACTGCGGGTCGTCGCGCAGGTGGCGGCACACGTCCTTCAGGCGCTCCTTGGGCACGATCACGGTGGTCTGCCCGCGGAACTCGGCCGCAAGGAACTTGACGTCCGGGAAGGCTGCCTTGAGGACGGGGAGCGTCGGGTGGTCGAGCTTCATGGGAGGTGAATTGTAGCGCGGTGGGCCTACCGCGGCCCTTCGCAGCGGGCGAAGAGCTCCAGCCACTCCTGCGGGGAGAGCGTCTCGGGCCGGCGCACTGGGTCGAAGCCCGCCGCGGCCACTGCGTCGCGCCCGAGGATGGCACCGAGCTGCTTGCGGCGCTGCCCGAAGACGCGCATCACGAACGCGGAGAACGGCTGCCACGGATCCACCGGGCGCGCGCCGGCGCGCGGGCGGATGGCGAGCATGGCGCTCGTCACCTTGGGCGCGGGCCAGAAGCAGCCGGGCGGGAGCACGGCCACCTGCTCCACGTCTGCGAGGAGCGACATGGTGACGCTGATGGGTCCGTAGGCATCGTCCCCGGCCTTGGCCATCAATCGATCGCCCACCTCGCGCTGGATGGTGACGAACTGCCCGCGGCACTCCGGATGTCGCTCAAGCAGTGTCGCCATCAGCGGCGTGGCCGCCTGGTACGGCAGGTTGGCCACCAGGACGAACGGCCGGCCGCCGAGCGCCTCCAGGGCCTTCGCCCCGAGCGCGTGCTTGCCGTCGAGGCAGTCCGCCTCGACGAGCGTCACCTTGCCCGGCGCCGCGCCCATGCGGTGCGCATTGCGGCCGCGCACGATCTCTGCCATGTCGCGGTCGAGCTCGCAGGCCACCACCTCGCAGCCGGCATCCATGAGCGTCTCGGTGAGGGTGCCCGTGCCGGGGCCGACCTCGAGCACCAGCTCACCGGGCTGCACGTCGGCGGCCGACAGCAGCTTGCGCAGCTGGTTGTGGTCGTGCAGGAAATTCTGGCCGAACTTGTGCTTCGGGCGGATGCCGCGCGCCGCCAGTTCCTCGCGGATTTCGGTCAGCGTCTGCGGCATCAGCGCGCGGTCGCCTCGGCGCGCGTCTCGCGCAGCACCGTCACCTTGATCTCGCCGGGGAAGGTCATCTCCTGCTCCACCTGCTTGGCGATCTCCTGCGCGATCTTGAACGCGTACGCATCGTCGGCCTTCTTGGCGTCGACCACCACGCGGACCTCGCGGCCGGCCTGGATGGCGTAGGCCTCGTCCACGAACTGGTGCTGCCGCGCGATGCCCTCGAGCTGCTGCAGGCGCTTGACGTACATCTCCATGCTCTCGCGGCGCGCGCCGGGGCGGGCTCCGCTGATGGCGTCGGCCGCCATGACGATGGGCGTGTACGGCGTGGTGGACGGGATGTCGCCGTGGTGGCCGGCCACCGCGTTGAGGACGGCCTCGCTCTTCTCGCCGTGCTTGCGGAGGAACTCGAGGCCGATGGCCGGGTGTCCGCCCTCCATCTCGTGGTCCATGGCCTTGCCGATGTCGTGCAGGAAGCCCGCGCGGCGCGCAACGTTGCCGTCGAGGCCGAGCTCGTCGGCGATCATCTGGCAGAGGAACGCCACCTCCACGGAGTGGCGCAGCACGTTCTGCCCGTAGCTGGTGCGGAACGCGAGCTTGCCCATCGCCTCCACCACCTTGGGGTGCAGGCCGCGGATGTTGGTCTCCAGGATGGCCGCCTGGCCGTCCTTCTGGATGCGCTCGTTGATGTCGCGCGTGACCTGGCTCACCAGCTCCTCGATGCGCGTCGGATGGATGCGGCCGTCCGCCACCAGCCGCTGGAGCGTCTCGGCGGCGATCGCCTGGCGCACCTTGTCGAAGCAGCTGACGCTGATGATGCCCGGCGTGTCGTCCACCAGGATGTCGGCGCCGGTGGCGCGCTCGATGGTGCGGATGTTGCGCCCCTCGCGGCCGATGATGCGGCCCTTGACGTCGTCGCTCGGGATCTTGATGCTGCGGACCGTGGTCTCGCTCACGTTCTCCGACGCGTAGCGCTGGATGGCAAGGAGCGTGATCTGCCGCGCCTTCTCGCGGGCATCGCGCTCCGCGTCCTCCACGATCTTCTGCGCCAGGACGGCGGCATCGTGGTCGGACTGGCGGCGGACCTCGTCCATGTAGAGCTCGCGGGCCTCGTCCATGGTCATGCCGGCCACCTTCTCGAGGCGCTCGCGCAGCTGGAGGCGGTCGGCCTCGAGCCCGGCCTGCAGCTCGCCGGCGCGCTTCTCGAGCTCGGCGAGGCGCTGCTCGCGGCTCTCCATCTTCTGTTCGCGCTGGCCGATCTGCTCGAGCTTGCGGTCAAGGGTCTCCTCGCGCTTCTCGGCGCGGGCCTGGGCGGCCTTGACCTCGGACAGGGCCGACTGCATCTCGCGGTCGAGGGCCTGGCGGCGGTCGGTGGCGGCCTTCTCGGCCTGGAGCTCGATGGTCTTGGCGCGCGCCTCGGCCTGGGCCTTGGCGGCAGCCACCACGCGCTCGGCCTCCTGGGTGGCCTTGGCCATCGACCGGGTGGAGAAGCGCTTCACCAGGCCCCACATGACGCCGGCACCCAGCGCGGGGCCGAGCAGGACGATCAGGATGAAGAGCCAGACTTCGATCTGCATGACAACCTCCTCGACGTGAACGACGAGGTGCGCCAGACGCATCCGTCCCGACCCGCGGCAGCGCCGCGTGGGACCACGAAATGACGATGGACCAAGACCCTCACCACGCCTGCAGGCGCGCAGTGATCAGCGGATGTTCATGGAATGCTTCGCTCGAGGCGGATTGGCACGCGGTGGAACCTTGCTGGGTTGAACGAACGGGGGGTCGAGATGCACGGTCAGATCTATCAACCGGGTCCGCGGCCCATGCCTCGGTCGGTTGCCTTGGAGCGCTGCGTTGGTGCGCATGCACTCCTCGGGTGGTCGGTCGGGACGACCGCGAGGGCCGCACTCCGCCGGATGAAACCCGCCGCAGGGCGGTCGGGTGGAAGATCGAAGTATCGCGCGGCGCGGGGCCGGGGTCAATCCGGAAGGGGCGCGATTGCCGGAGCCGGGTGCCGATATCTCGTGCACCGTGCCCGCGGGTGCCGGGAATCACCGCCCTGGCGGTCCGGGCTCACGCCGTGCCGGCGAGCTTGCGCACCGTGAACATGAAGGTCTTCTGCATGGAGCTGTGCATGGCCCAGACCACGCCGGCGCCAAGGGCACCGGCAGCCACCGCACCGATGGCAAGCGCCACCCGGAACGTGCCAAGCCCCTGCTGCAGCGTGTCGTCGGCCACCGCCTCCGGGGTGATGACGGCGGCCAGCAGGTTGACGGGCGTCAGCGCGTTCATGAAGGCACCGACGCCGGGAATGCTCCGCCCCGCCGCCATGCCGCAGAGGCCGAGCACCAGCGCCGTGACGCCGGTGGCGAAGACCGCACCGACCGCACTCGCGATGGTGCCCTTGCTCTTGATGGACCACTGCAGCCCCACCATCACCGCGAAGGCCGTGAAGGCGAGCATGACGAGCGGATACTCGAGCGCACCCTCGGGCAGCATGGCCGGCACGGCCACGGTGGCGGTGCCCGACGCTGCCTGCACGGTGACGCCGCCCGGCACGCCCATGCCCTTCGCCAGGACGTAGACGGCCGACGCCAGGAGCGTGGCCGCCGGCACCGCGAGCATCGGTGCCAGGAACTGGATGATGCCGCGCAGCTTGCCGGCGATGTACGGCCCCGGCTGGATGGGGGTGGTGAGGATGATGTCGAGCGAGCCATCCTCGCGCTCGCGGCTGACGGCCGTGGCGCTCATGTTGAGCGCGGTGAGGACGATCACCACCGACTCCGCCGCCACCACCGTCTGCAGCGCGATGCGGAAGCCGTCGAGGGTCAGCGCGCCGGTGCGATGCAGCACGGGCAGCATGATGCCGCCCAGGATGCCCACCGCCACGAAGCCCCACCGGCCCACGAGCGCCATCAGGCTGGTGCCGCGCAGCTGGCTCTCGCGCCAGGCGATGGGGTTGTGGCCCACGCGCATGGCGGTGCGGCCGTCGGCCTTTGCGGCCTGCGTCATGTGCCGCCACCACGGCGTGCTGACGGTGCGGGCGCCCAGCGCACGCACGCTGAAGGCGCTGGCCACCATGAGCGCAAGCGAGGTCATGATGGTGAGCAGGCAGTACGTGCGCGCCGGGTGCAGCATCC
>JBIIJH010000131.1:0-6808 GCA_044233905.1 Phycisphaerales bacterium | reverse complement strand
ACGAACACGGCTCGCTGCACTGCGAGCGCACCGACGCCAACACGATCGCGGACGCCGTCGGCACCCCCTGCTACGTCTACAGCAAGGCCACGCTGGTGGAGCACCACCGCCGAATCGCCGAGGCGTTCGCGGCGGTGCAGCCCCTCATCTGCTACTCGGTGAAGAGCTGCGGCAACCTCTCCGTCTGCCGCACGCTGGTGGAATGCGGCGCCGGCATGGACGTGGTCTCGGGCGGCGAGCTCTACCGCGCACGCGCCGCGGGCTGCTCCCCGGAATGCATCGTCTACGCGGGCGTCGGCAAGCGCGATGACGAGATCGCCGCCGCGCTCGATGCCGGCATCTTCCTCCTGAACGTCGAGAGCGAGGCGGAGTTCGAGAACATCGCGCGCATCGCCCGCGAGCGCAACGCCACTTGCCGCTGCGCGCTCCGCATCAACCCGGACGTGGACCCGAAGACGCATCGCTTCACCACCACGGGTACCAAGGAAACCAAGTTCGGCGTGGACATCGACCGCGCCCGCGCGTTCTTCCGCGCCTACGGCCACGACAAGCATGCGCGCCTGGTGGGACTCCACCTCCACATCGGCTCACCGGTCTACACCACCGACCCTTACCAGCAGGCCGTCCGCAAGGCGCTCGCCCTGCGCGAGGAACTCCTCGCCGAGGGCTTCGAGGTCACCGTGCTCGACGTGGGCGGCGGCTTCGCGGCCGACTACGAGACCGGCCGCAGCCCCTCCGCGGCGGAGTACGCGCGCGCCATCGTGCCGATCCTCGAGCCCGCCGTGCGTGCAGGGCTCAGGATCGTCCTCGAGCCCGGCCGCTCCATCGTGGCCAATGCCGGCATCCTGCTCACCCGCGTGCAGTACGTGAAGCGCTCGGGCGACAAGATCTTCGCCATCTGCGACGCCGGCATGAACGCCCTGCTTCGCCCCAGCCACTACGACGCGTTCCACTTCATCTGGCCAACGTATCCGGACGCAGCGTTCGTTCCCCAGACGCGCACCAAGGAGCCCACCATGCAGGGCCTCGTGCAGATGGACGTGGTGGGCCCGCTCTGCGAGACCGGCGACTACCTCGCGCTCGATCGCGCGATGCCGCCCGTCGAGCGCGGCGACCTGCTCGCCGTCTTCACGGCCGGCGCGTACGGCATGTCGATGGCCAGCCGCTACAACAGCTCGCCGCTTCCCGCGGAAGTGCTCGTCGACGGCGAGCGATTCACCGTGGTCCGCCGCCGAGAGACGTACGAAGACCTGGTGGCGCACGAACGCTGACGGCACGACGCATCGCCCACCTCGGGCGGCATCACGGACAGGAACACCATGAATCACTGCCACTCCGCCCTGCTCCTTGTCGTCCTCCTGCAGCCCGCCCTGCTGCAGCCCGCCGTGGCGCTTGCCGGTGGCGATGCCACCGCGCCCGCGCCCACGCGCCCGGTGGCCACGGTCCGTTCCACCATCACCGCCGATGCCGTGCGCGCGGACGTCGCCGCGCTCTCGAGCGACGAGATGGGCGGCCGCTTCTTCCGAAGCCCCTTCGCCGAGAAGGCCGCGGTCTGGATCACCGAGCAATTCAAGACCATCGGCCTCGCGCCCGGCATGCCGGACGGAACGTTCCGCCAGCCGATCGACAAGAACCCCGAGACCGGCCCGAACATGATCGCGGTGATGCCCGCCACCGGCGCCGGTGCGGATGCCGGCGTGATCATCGTCAGCTCCCACTACGACCACATGCGCCCGCGCCGCTCCGGCGAGGACCGCATCTACAACGGCGCCGACGACAACGCCTCCGGGGTCGCGGGCACGCTGGCGGTCGCCCGCGCGCTCAAGGCATGCGCCGCCGCCGGCAATGGCCCGGCATGTACGGTGATCTTCATGGCCTTCAACGGCGAGGAAGCCGGGCTGCTCGGCTCCACGTTCTACGCGCGCAATCCAACGGTGCAGCTCGGCCAGGTGCGCGGCGTCTTCAACATGGACATGATCAGCCGCGGACCCGCGCGGCAGATCTTCATCGACGGCGGCCCCGTCGGCCAGCCGGTGGTGGCGGCGCTGAAGTCAGCCAACGAATCCATCGGCCTGAAGCTGCGCCTCGACGAGCATCCCGACTGGCTCGACCGCAGTGACCAAGGCCCCTTCCTTGCACGAAAGGTGCCGGCCGTCCTCTTCTCCGTCGAGGACCACGAGGACTACCACCAGGTGTCCGACGAGGTCTCCAAGATCGACGCCGGGCTTGCCGCGGAAGTGGCGCAGCTCGTGGCCCTGGCCGCCATCGACATGTCGCGCCAGCCGTTCACGCCGCGCGCAGAGGTTTCGAAGAAGCCAACGGAACCGGCCCCGGCATCGCCGAAGGCCCCGTGAGTCCGGACGCTGCCTAACCGCGAGCCTCCGCCCCGATCATCAACCCGCCAGCGGCCCGACGAGGTGCACCAGCACGCTCGCGTAGATCCCGGCGAACACGTCGTCGAGCAGGATGCCACGTCCACCGGTGATCCCCTGCAACGATCGACACGGCGGCGGCTTCAGCACGTCGAACGCGCGGAACAGGACGAACGCCCACGCCACGCCGAGCACCGCCGTCACGGCCCAGCCCCAACCCTCGCTTGCGGAGCGGAGCGGCCAGTGGAGGAGAAGCAACGTGATCGACATCCCCGCGATCTCGTCGAGCACCACGCACGACGGGTCCTTGAGTCCGAGCATCTCCTCGGCCTTCGCGCCCCAGCGCTCGCAGCCGACGATCGCCCAGAGGAGCATGGCGGCAAGCACCGCATCGATCACCCATGCGAAGCCGGCCGGCAGCACCGCCACCAGCACCAGCACGGCCACGCACGGCGGCAGCGAACCCCAGGTGCCGGAGGCAAACCGCTGGAAACCGAGTCCGCCCACGGTCAGCGAGAAGCGCGGAAACCACGGCATGCCCGCCAGTCGTTCGCGCGCCAGGGCCGGATCCATCTTTCCTTCGCCAAGCTTTCGTGCGGCAGCGGGTGCTTCCATGCCCGTTGCATCGGCCCGGTCAGCGCGCGCCCTTTGAAATGGACCGTAGCAGCGCCGCCCCGCGGATCGTGTACGGCACCGCACTCCAGAGCGTGATCAGGGTCATCCCCCACACCGAGAGCATCTGGGCCAACCGATAGTTCGGGCTGGCCAGGCAGCCGGGGTTCACCGCAATGAAGAGCGCCGTGGGAATGGCCGCACTCTGCGCAAACATCTTGACCTTGCCGCTCCAGTCGGCGGCGAACGCCACGCCGCGCGCCTCCAGCACCCCGCGCAGGCTGGTGACGAGGAGTTCACGGGCAAGCACCACCACCACCATCCAGCTTGCAACACCGGTGGCGCAATTGATCTCGCCCGCCTGCGGCTCCAGGCCGAAGGCACGGCTCCATTCCGGCTCCGCGAACTTGGGGCTCGCCAAGTACACGAACGCGCCCAACACCAGCACCTTGTCGACGAACGGGTCCATGACCCGACCGAAATCGGTGACCACCCCCCACTTGCGTGCCAGGTACCCGTCCAGGATGTCGCTCAGTGCCGCCGCGATGAACAGGATGAACGCGGCGTTCCCCCACCACTGCCGGCCGTCCGCGGAATTCGGGCTCAGCTTCAGCGCAATGATCGCGAAGAACGCCGCGGCCATCAGGAGCCGGACCACGGTGATGGCGTTCGGCAGGGTGCGCCGGAGGCGATCGGACATGCCGCGAGGCTAGCCGGATGGCCGGAATGGGGCCGGCCAGCAGCGCCTGTCGGGACCACCCACGGACCCACCCCGAACCCGTCACGGTAAAGCCCCACCCGAACCCTCGCGGGCGGTTGCCAAGGGCCATGTCCCCTCCTATTATCCGACCTCCTCGCCCGACCCCGGGCGCCTCGCCCGGACCCCACTGCCACATCCATGAACGCGAACCTCTTCTACGCCGCCGCCGCACTGGGTGCCGTGGTGCTGTACCTGATGATGGAGCCGCGCCCTGCGCCGTTCCGAGCTGCCCTGACGGTCTGCGGCCTGGCCGCCGTCGGGCTCATCCTCAGTGCGGTGGCCCGCCACGCCCCCGTGCCGGACAGCGCCTCCATCGATCCCACCTTCTGGGTGCACGTGCTCCTTGCCCTCGTCGCCGTGTCCGGCGCCGCGCGGATGGTCACCCACCCGAGGCCGGTCTACGCCGCGCTCTACTTCGTCCTGGTGATCCTGGCCGTTGCTGTCAATTTCCTGCTTCTGCAGGCTGAATTCATGGCCTTCGCGCTCCTCATCGTCTACGCGGGCGCCATCCTCATCACCTACCTGTTCGTGCTGATGCTCGCGCAGCAGTCCGGCGACCGCGCCAACCGTGGCGAGGACGCCGCGTGGTACGACCGCACGCCGCGCGAACCGATCGCCGCGCTGGTGCTGGCCTTCGTGCTGCTCGCCGCCACCGGCGACGCGCTCTTCCGCCGCGAGGCTTCCGTGCCCTGGCTCGCGTCCCCCGCCACCACCGCGCGCGCCAACATCCGCGCGTGGGAGCGCATGGACGACATGCCGGAACTCCTCCTGCGCGAAGCCGGCGCCATTGCCCAGGTGCAGGGAATCACCGACATTTCCCGCGTGGAACGCGGTTCCGACGGCCACCTGATCGCCGTCGATCCCTCCGGCACCACCGCATCGCTCACGCTGATTTCCTCCAACGGCGATCGTCACCCGATCGTCCTCGACGGCAATGCAGCACCGGCCAACTCGACTGCCCTCGGCCACGCGCTGGTGGCGCAGTTCCCGGTGAGCCTCGAGCTTGCCGGCGTGATCCTCCTGATGGCGCTCTTCGGCGCCGTGGTGCTGGCGCGTCGCCAGATGACCATGGCCGAGGATGAACGCCGCGCCGCTGCGGGCCTCAGCCGCATCGACGACGACGCCTCGCTCAGCCGCGGAGGTGCAGCGTGAACACCATGAACGCACTGCTCGCTGCCGCACCCGCGGCGCCCATGACCCCGGCGATGCCCGCCAACATCCAGGTCACCCTGGCACTGGCCATCATCCTCTTCGCGATCGGCATGGTGGGCTTCCTCACGCGCCGCAACATGATCCTGATGTTCCTCTCCACGGAACTCATGTTCCAGGCAGCCGCCCTCGCCTTCGTGGCGTTCGGCCGCATGTGGATGGACCTCTCCGGACAGCTGATGGTGATCTTCATCCTCACCGTCGCCGCCGCGGAAGCCGCACTGGCCCTCGGCCTGGTGGTGCTCCTGTACCGCCGCAAGGAAACGCTCAGCAGCGAGGCGTGGGCAGACCTGAAGGAATAGTCCTTCCCCAGCCCCGCACCGCACTGCCTTCACACGCACAGACCCGATCGACACGCCGTCCCCACGGATGGCTCACAAAGCAGATGGCCCTCATGGAACCAGCACTCCTCTCGACACTCGCGCTCGTCCTCGGTGACGGCGCGCACGCCGCCGCCGAAGGGCACGACGCGGCCCACGCGGCGGGTCACGCCGTGGCGGGCTACGCCGACGTCGGCGCCCTCCACTTCGTCCAGGCCACCGCCGGCGCGGACTTCGCATGGCTCAAGTGGATGCTCCTGGCACCGCTCGTGTCCGTGGTCCTCTGCGGCGCGTTCGCCATGATGAAGGTCAAGGGCCGCCTGCCCGCCCTCTTCACGGTGCTCTCCTTCGCGCTCTCGGCCGCGCTTGCCATCGCGCTCTACTTCCAGTGGAGCCCCACGCTCTTCTCCACGCACGCGCCGCTCGCGGTGCCGTTCATGGACTGGCTCTCGGTCAGCTGGGGCCCCGGCAAGTTCCAGTCGTTCACCGCCAACCTCGGCTTCTACATCGACGGCATCAGCCTCCTGTGGATGATGTTCGTCACCGTGCTGGCCACGCTGATCGCCCTGTACGCCAGCGAGTACATGGAGTCCGACCTCAAGGCGGGCTACGCACGCTTCTTCTTCGCGGTGAGCCTCTTCGTCACCAGCATGCTCATCCTGGTGATGAGCGACAACCTGGTCGGCCTGTACCTCGGGTGGGAAGGCGTGGGCCTCTGCTCGTACATGCTGATCGGCTACTACGCCACGCAGCCGGGCGCGGTGGCGGCCAACAAGAAGGCGTTCGTGATGAACCGGATCGGCGACCTGGGCCTGGCCCTCGCCATCTTCCTCATCTGGACCAACTACGGCACCGTGCAGTACGACGGCCTCTTCCAGGCCATCGCCGGCAGTGGCTCCGAGGCCGTGCAGGGCGGCTGGTCGAAGGCGGCCATCCCGTTCCTCCTGCTCCTCGCCGTCTGCGGCAAGAGCGCGCAGGGCCCGCTCTTCACCTGGCTGCCGGACGCCATGTGGGGCCCGACCCCCGTCAGCGCGCTCATCCACGCGGCCACCATGGTCACGGCCGGCATCTACCTGCTGGCCCGCATGGCGCCCTTCTACACCGTGCAGGCCATCGGAAGCGAATGGGCCGAGCCGGCACTCCTCACCGTCGGCTGGATCGGCTGCTTCACCGCGTTCATCGGCGCCACCATCGCTTGCGGGCAGTTCGACTACAAGCGCGTCTTCGCCTACTCCACCATCAGCTCGCTGGGCTACATGGTGATGGGCCTCGGCGTGGGCACCGCATTCGGCGGCGTCTACTACGTGTTCACCCACGCGTGGTTCAAGGCCCTCCTGTTCCTGACCGCCGGCGCCGTGATGCACGGCATGGCCGGCCAGGTGGACTTCCGCAAGCTCGGCGGCCTCCTTAAGGTGCCGGGCTTCCGGCTCACCATGATCTGCATGCTGCTCGGCTGCCTGTGGCTCGCCACCGCGCCCTTCAGCGCGGCCGCGGAGAGCAAGGACATCATCCTCTACCAGGCGCTCACCAGCGAC
>JBIIJH010000130.1:0-6815 GCA_044233905.1 Phycisphaerales bacterium | reverse complement strand
GCCGTAAGCATCGATCACCAGCGGATACTTGCGCGACGGATCGAACCCCGCGGGCTTGTAGAGGATGCCGTAGAGCTCGGTCTTGCCGTCGGCCGCCATGAAGCGAAGGAACTCGGGCGCGGGCATGCCCTTCTTGGCGTACGGATCGGCTGCGGGCGTGGTGAGCTTCGCGATTTCCTTGCCGTCCATGCCGTAGAGCGAGGCGGAGGGCGGCACGTCCACGAACTGCTTGGTGGCCACGAAATGCTGGTGGTCCGGCGCCACTTGGAACGAGGAGTAATGCAGGTCTTCCTTCGTGAGGCGTTCGCGACGCGAGCCGTCGAGCCGCGCACGGTGGAGCTGCGAGTTGATGGCGGTCTCGCTCGAGCGCGCCGAGTAGTAGAGCCAGCCGGCCGCCTCGTCGACGGAGACGATCGACTCCGCCACCCACGGATCGTCGGTGATGCGGGCAAGCTTGCCCGTGGAGAGGTCCCACAGCTCGAAGTTGGCGAAGCCGCTCGACTCGGACTCCCAGAGGAAGCGCGAGCCGTCGGCGAGGAAGCGCATCTGCGGCGAGTTCTTCTGCCACGTGGCCTGCTTCTCGGTGATCACCGTGCGCGAGCGCCCGGTGGCCGGATCGGTGGCCATCAGCTCCACGGTGTCCTGGCGGCGGTTGGCCCGGAACCAGAGGAATGCATCGCCCTTCGGCGACCACTCGCCGCCGTAGACGTACTGGTCCTGTGCGGGGCCAACATCAATGGGCGTGCGCTTGCGCGACGCAAGGTCGTAGATCTCGAGCCTGGCGATGCCGTTGGCGTCGCCGGGCTTCGGGTAGCCACGCACCATCGGCCGCGTGCGCGTCGTGGTGAGCCCGCCGAGGAGGACGTATTCCTTCACCGGCGTCTCATCGAAGTCGTAGTAGGCGATGCGCTTGGAATCGGGCGACCACCACATGGCCTCGGTCTGGTCGAGCTCCTCGCCATAGACCCAGTCGGCGCTGCCGAACCAGTGGCGGTCCTTGCCCTCGGTGGTCACGGCCACGCGCTCGCCGCCGGCGGCGGGTTCGAGCGACACGTTGCAATCCGCGAAGACCGCGTTCCACGCGCCGTCAGGGCTGGGAACGCGGGTGGCCTGCTGGGCGCGACCGCCCTTCGGCGCCTGGTACCGCTTGGCGACCTCGGGCGCAGCCGGCGGCTCGCCTTCGTCTGCCGCGCCACCTGCGAGCGGCACGGACTTCCACTTGCCCGCGTACTGGAACCACGCCTTGCCGCCGGGGAGGTCCCAGCGAACCTCGGAGACGCGGCCGGCGCTGCCGCCGACCTGGCCGCGGTCGACACGGTCTGCCCCGGGAAGCGCGCTGAACGGCGCCCACTGCGCGGAGGCGAGCGAGCATGCGAAGGCTGCCAGTGCGGCGGCGAGCGCGGCGCACGTGATTCGGTGGTTCATCATGGTCGTGTTCCGTCAGCGGGTGGAGTCGAAGGCGGTCATCGCGCGGAAGCCGCGGTAGCGATCGTCGATCTGGCCGGCATCGAGCCGGGCCAGGCGGTCGAGCCCGAACGATTCGATGGTGAAGCTCGCGAGCACGGTGCCCCACGCCATGGCATGACGGAGGGTGTCGAAGTCATGGGTGCCCGCGCGTGCGACATGCGCCATGAAGCCGCCAGCGAAGGTGTCGCCCGCGCCGGTGGGATCGACCACCTGCGCCTCGTCGGCGGGGTACGCGGGCACGCTTGCCACGCCGTCACGGTGGATGAGGATGGCGCCGTGCTCGCCCTTCTTCACCACCACGAAGCTGCGCGGGCCGCTCTTCAGGATCTTGCGGCCGGCGGTCACCACGTTGCGGCACTCGGTGAGCTGCATGGCCTCCTCGTCGTTGAGGATCACGCCGTCAACCTCGGAAAGCAGGTTCGTGAGCTCGGGACGCGCGATGTTGATCCAGAGGTCCATGGTGTCGCAGACCACGAACGGACGGTTCGGGAACTGCCGAAGGAGGTCAAGCTGCACCAGGGGATGCGTGTTTGCCAGGAACACCGTCTTGCTGTCCTGGTACTTGGCAGGAACCTTCGGCGGCGCCTCTTCCAGCACGCCGAGGCGCGTGAACAGCGTCTCGCGGCGGTTCATGTTGTCGAAGTAGCGGCCGCCCCACGCGAACGTCTGGCTGCTGGGCCGGCGCTCGAGGCCGTCGAGGCAGATGTTGCGGAACGCGCGCAGCTGCTTCTCGTGCGCCTCGGGCCAGTCACCGCCGACCGCGCCCACCACGCGCACGGGCGTCAGCTGGCTGGCGGCTGCCGCGAAGTACGCGCAGCTTCCGCCGAGGACATTGGTGGCCTCGCCCGTGGGTGCGTGGAGTGAGTCGATTCCGATGGTGCCGGTGACGGTCAGGGACATTCGCGCGAGTGTACGCGCGGCCCCGGATCAGTCGCCCGACAGGATGTCTTCGTCTTCGGTCGGCTTGGTCCAGCCGAGGCCGATGGGAACGCCGAGCATGGCACCGGCAGCGATGTCGATGGGCATGGCCACCGACCATCCCGGGAGCGTGCGCTGCGCGACGGCCAGGTCGAGCGCACCCTGGAAGGTGAGCGCCGTCCAGAGCTGCGCGACGCCCACGGCGAGCACCGGCGCCGCCATCAGCAGGATGGGCTGCGAGGAACCCACGAGCCGCCGACCGAGCATGGCGGTCGCCACGCCGCCCACCACCGCGGAGCCAAGGGCCTGCCCCTTGAGCTCGGTGCGGGAGAGCGCCCACATGGCAAGCACCGCGAGCAGCCCGGCGGCAAGTCCGCGGAATGCATCGGCGTTGAAGACCTCCGCCGGGAACGGTCCACCCGGCGTGCGCGCAGGCATGTCGAGGAGCGGACCGGAGACGCGGAAGACCACGGCGGACATCGCGGCCACGGCCGCCGCCCAGCCGAGCGTCTGCAGCGCAATCGGCAGCAGCTTCTCACCGCCGAACGCCGCATCGATGATGGTGCCCGAGCGTCCGGAGATGATCGCGAGCCCGCAGCCGAGAACGAAGATCCCGACGGCCGCGTTGACGATGCGCCCCACCACGCAGGCAACGGCGCAGCAGGCGGCCGAACCGAGGACGAGCGCAAGCGCGGCCATGGCCGGATGCATGGCGTCCGTCGCCGTGGGACCGGCCACACCGCGAGCGCTCGCGAGGAAGGGCAGCACCGGGATCATCAGCCCGATGCAGGCGACGATGCCCGCCACCAGCACCGCGTAACGCGCCACCGGCTTCTCGGCGAGGCGTCGGAAGCTATCGATGGGGCTGTTGGCCGAGGCGGCTGGCATGGGGCATGTGCTACCCGCGGCGCGCGTGGTACGCAAGCGGTCACGTATCTTTCCCGGTGATGCAACGCGACTCCCACGGACGGCCGGACGCCGCCAACCCCCTTGTCCTCGACGGTTCGCCGCTCACCATCCACCAGGTGGTCGAGGTGGCACGCCACCGGCGTCCCGTGCGCCTGGCGCCGCCGGCACGCACGGCGATCGCCACCGCGCGGGCCGCCCTGGAGCGCCGGATGAGTTCGGGAGAGGCCATGTACGGGATCAACACCGGGTTCGGATCGCTCTCGCGGGTGCGCGTGGCCGATGCCGACCTCGACGCGCTGCAGGTGAACCTGGTACGGAGCCACGCATCCGGCGTCGGCGATCCGGCCGAGCAGGAAGTGGTCCGCGGCATGATGGTGATCCTGGCGGCGAGCCTGGCGCGTGCTCACAGTGCGGTGCGGCCGGAACTGGTGGAGCTCATGGTCTCCATGCTGAATGCCGGCGTGCACCCGGTGGTGCCGACGCGCGGGTCGGTGGGCGCATCCGGGGATCTTGCGCCGCTCGCGCACCTGGCGCTCGGGTTCCTCGGCGAAGGCGAGGCACACCTCGGCGGACAGCGGATGTCGGCGCGGGATGCGCTCGGCGCGGTGAACCTGCAGCCCGTGACCCTTCACGCGAAGGAAGGCCTGGCGCTCATCAACGGCACGCACTACATGTGCTCGATCGGCACGCTCGCGCTCCACGATGCGGACGCCCTGCTCCGCACCGCCATGCGCGCCACCGCGCTCTCCATCGATGCGTGCCGCGCCACGGACTCGTTCCTGGATCCGCGCATCCACGCCGCGCGCAACCAGCCCGGGCAAAAGGCCGTGGCGGCGGCAATCCTGGAGCAACTCGCGGGAAGCGAGGTGCTCAAGGCCCACGAGGAGAACGATCCGCGCGTGCAGGACCCGTACTCGTTCCGCTGCAGCCCGCAGGTGCTGGGCGCCGCGGTCGATTGCATCGGCTGGGCACGCAGCGTGGTGGAGCGCGAGCTCGGCGGCGTCACCGACAACCCGCTCCTCTTCATGGAGGGAAGCGAAGCCGAGATCGTCTCCGGCGGCAACTTCCACGGCATGCCGCTGGCACTCGCGCTCGATGCGGCCAAGGTGGCATTGGTGGCGGTGGCCGGCATCTCCGAGCGGCGCACGTTCTGGAT
Organism: Phycisphaerales bacterium; assembly: GCA_044233905.1. Lineage (GTDB taxonomy): Bacteria > Planctomycetota > Phycisphaerae > Phycisphaerales > SM1A02 > UBA966. Next base: position 2,365 of record JBIIJH010000130.1, on the reverse strand, counting down.
CCTGGCGGCGAACGATCCGCAGAACCCGGTGCGGCCGTACCTGGCGAACGACCCGGGTGCGCAGAGCGGATACATGATCGCGCAGTATGCGGCCGCCGCATGCTGCAACGAGCTGCAAGTGCTTGCCCATCCGGCAAGCGCGCACAACGTGACCACGAGCGCCGGCATCGAGGACTACAACTCGATGGGCGCCACCAGCGCCAACCACCTGCGCGCCGCCGTGCGCCTGGCCACCGACGTGGTGGCGATCGAGGTACTCGTCATGAGCGAGGGGCTCGAGTACCAGCGTCCGCTGCGCTCGGGACCGGGCGTCGAGGCGCTGCATGCCGCCGTCCGGCGCGAGGTCCCGCGCCTGGCGGGCGACCGTACGCCGGCGCCGGACATTGCGGCGGTGGCGCGGCTGATCGCGGCGGGCGCGCTGGCCGGGGCGTGAGACCCGCGGGAGCGCTCCGAAACACGGCGTTCCCGACGGTGAAGCGGCCTACAATCGTCGCTCCATGACGACGACCGCCCATCGAGTGATCCGCGCCCCCCGAGGCACCCAGCGCACCTGCAAGACCTGGGCCGCCGAGGCGGCCATGCGCATGCTCATGAACAACCTGGATCCCGAGGTGGCCGAGCGCCCCGAGGGCCTGGTGGTCTACGGCGGCCGCGGCCAGGCGGCGCGCAACTGGGAGTGCTTCGACGCCATCGTCACGAGCCTGCAGCGCATGGAGGCAGACGAGACGCTCCTGGTGCAGAGCGGCAAGCCCGTCGGCATCGTGCGCACGCACGCCGATGCGCCGCGGGTGATGATCGCCAACTCGAACCTGGTGCCCCACTGGGCCACGCAGGAGCACTTCGACGAACTCTGCGCGCGCGGCCTGATGATGTTCGGGCAGATGACCGCGGGCAGCTGGATCTACATCGGTACGCAGGGCATCCTGCAGGGCACGTACGAGACGTTCGCCGAATGCGCGCGACAGCATTTCGGCGGCACGCTCAAGGGCACGCTGAACGTCACCGCCGGCTGCGGCGGCATGGGCGGCGCACAGCCCCTGGCCATCACCATGAACGAGGGCACGGCGCTCGTGGCCGACGTCTGCCGCGAGCGGCTCCAGAAGCGCGTGCACGACCGCTACCTGGACGAGATCCACGAGGACCTGGACACGGCCATCGACCGCGCGGTGGAACTGAAGAAGCGCGGCGAGGCCATCAGCGTGGGCGTCCTCGCCAACGCGGTGGACATGCTGCAGCGCCTGGCCGACCGCAAGATCGTGCCCGAGACGCTCACCGACCAGACCAGCGCGCACGATCCGCTCGAGGGCTATTACCCCGTGGGAATGACGCGCGAATCGGCCGACGCACTGCGCGCCGAGGACCCGGCCAGGTACCAGGAGCTCTCCATGGCCAGCATGGAGCAGCACGTGCGCCTCATGGTGCAGTTCATGCGCGCCGGCAGCAAGACCTTCGACTACGGCAACAACATCCGCCAGCGCGCCTTCGACCACGGCTTCACCGATGCATTCGCCTTCCCGGGGTTCGTGCCGGCCTACATCCGCCCGCAGTTCTGCACGGGGCGCGGGCCGTTCCGCTGGGTGGCGCTGAGCGGCGATCCGGAGGACATCCGCGTCACCGACGAGGCGGTGCTCGAGCTCTTCCCGAACGACGCCGGCCTCCATCGCTGGATCCGTATGGCGCAGCAGCGCGTGGCATTCCAGGGACTGCCCGCGCGCATCTGCTGGCTGGGCCTCGGCGAGCGGCACAAGGCCGGCCTGAAGTTCAACGAGCTCGTGGCCACCGGCAAGGTGAAGGCACCGATCGTGATCGGTCGCGACCACCTCGACTGCGGCAGCGTAGCCAGCCCGAACCGCGAGACCGAGGCCATGAAGGACGGCACCGACGCAGTGAGCGACTGGGCCATCCTCAACTTCGCGGTGAACATCGCGAGCGGTGCCAGCTGGACCAGCTTCCACCACGGCGGCGGCGTGGGCATCGGGTTCAGCCAGCACGCCGGCCAGGTGATCGTGGCCGACGGAACTCCCGACGCTGCGCGGCGGCTCGAGCGCGTGCTGACCAACGACCCGATGATGGGCGTGTTCCGTCATGCCGACGCGGGGTACGAACTGGCGCAGGATTGCGCGGCGCGGCTGGGCGTGAAGATTCCGATGGCATGAGGCGGGGCGGGCTCGGTGTAGTTCGACCGCGGCGTCCGCGAGTGAGGGGCTCATTGAAGTTCGACCGCGCCCTTTCGCTGCGCGCGGGGGCCTTCGACGGTCGACCGCGCCCTTTCGCTGCGCGCGGGGAGCTCCCGTCCGGCCGGACGTCCTCTCTCCACCAGGTTCCGTTCGGACTCCACGACGACGAGCTCGGCACGTGGCACGAC
>JBIIJH010000129.1:0-6868 GCA_044233905.1 Phycisphaerales bacterium | reverse complement strand
AGATCGCGGTCGACGCGATCTTCAGCCCGGTGCAGCGCGTCCGCTTCCGCGTGGAGGACACCCGCGTCGGCCAGCGCACGAACTATGACCGCCTGGTCATGGACGTGTGGACCAACGGCACCGTGTCCCCGGACATGGCCATGGTCGAGGCCGCCAAGATCCTGCGCAAGCACCTCAACCCCTTCGTGCAGTACGACGCCATCGGCAACGAGGTCGTCCCGCACGAGATCTCCCAGGAGAACGACAAGGACCTCGAGCTCTTCAAGAAGCTCGCGATGTCCCTGACCGACCTGGAACTGTCGGTCCGTGCCAGCAACTGCCTCGAGGGCGGCAAGCTCCGCCACGTGTGCGACCTGGTCACCAAGACCGAGAATGACCTGCTGGAGCTCCGCGCCTTTGGCCGCACGAGCCTCCGTGAAGTGAAGAAGAAGCTCGAGGACATGGGCCTCAACCTCGGCATGCCGCTGCCGGAGGGCTTCGTGCCCCCGACCGCGGGCTGAGCAAAGCCCAGTCCTGAAAGGAACCAACCATGCGTCACCGTATTGCCGGATACCAACTCAACGTCAAGACCGACCACCGTCGCGCCATGCTGCGCAACCTGGCGGCAGGCCTGTTCGAGCACGGACAGATCACCACCACGCTCCCCAAGGCGAAGGCCGTCCAGCCGTTCGTCGAGCAGCTCATCACGATGGCGAAGCGCCCGTCGCTCGCCAGCCGTCGTGAGGTCACCTCGCGACTGACGGACCGCAAGGTCTTCGCGTGGGTGGCGGACCCGAACACGAAGGAAGAGGTCAAGTCTGCCCAGAGCCGTCTCTGGGAGCTCCCCTCGGCCGACGAGATCGAGTTCAACCGCTACGGCGAGCTCCGCAAGGCGCCGCGCCTGATCCAGCACCTCTTCACCAAGGTGGCTCCGCTCTACAAGGATCGTGCCGGCGGCTACACCCGCATCGTCAAGCTCGACAAGCGCCGCCTCGGCGACGCGACCGACCTGGTGGTGCTGCAGCTCGTGGGCGCCGAAGAGGGCCCGCAGGTCAAGGGACGCAAGTCCACGCGCCGCGCCAACGCGGACAAGCGCACCGCCTTCGCGAAGAAGGCGAAGGAAAAGGCCGCTGCGACGAAGGGCTGATCGCCTTCCTCACTCAATGAATTCCGCGTGCCCCGAGGCTTGCCTCGGGGCGCGCGTGTTTTTGCTGTCGTTGTCCGGTGAGGCTCGGGTGGCGCTGCTGCAGAGGCAGGAACGCCGCGATGGCGTCAGGGCGTGGTGACGAGCGGCTGCCAACCGTTCTGGTACGAGAGGCCGTTCGTCGAGTTGACGAGGCGGCGGTCGACGTTGCCGTTCGACCAGAGCCGGAACACCACGGTGCCGCTCCCCGAGCTCGGGGTGGGAACCACCGCGATGGAGAGGACCTGGGGGTCGGCGGTCGGAGCCTGCGCGGCCTTGCCAGCGGCGGCCGGCGTGGCCTGCGGTTCCGCGGCAACCGGCACGAAGACCGGCGTCCAGGCGGGGGAGGCGACCGCCTCGGCGGTGCCTGCACCGGAGCTTGCGAAGGCGTGGAAGACGATGGCGCCCGCGAGGAGGGCGAGCCCGGTGCCGGTGGAGATGCGCGTGTTCATGGAGTTGATGCTAGCGCCGCCTCGTGCGCGCGACTTCTTCGGGCGGCGCGCACGGGGAATCGGCTGCTCCATCGGGCGCAGTGGATTTCGTATCCTTTGGCACCATGCTCGCCGATCTGGACATTGCACAAACCGAGGCCCTTGCCGCCCTGGCCGCCGCCGGCACGCCGGAGGCGTTGGATGCCTGGAAGAGCGCCTGGATCGGTGGCAGCGGCCGACTCAAGAACATGATGGCGGCGCTGAAGGACGTGCCGAAGGACCAGAAGCCGCTCGCCGGCAAGCGGCTGAACGAGCTGAAGGCGGCGCTCGAGGCCGCGTTCGAGGAGCGAAAGGGAGCGGTGGACGCCGCTGCCGGCCCGCGCGGCCCCGTGGTGGACGTGACCGAGCCGGGCACGCCGCTCGCGGAAGGCACGCGCCACGTCCTGAGCCGGACCATCGACGAGATCACCGAGGTGTTCGGCCGCATGGGCTTCACGCTCGCGGAAGGTCCCGAGGTGGAGGACGAGTGGCACAACTTCACCGCGCTCAACATCCCGGAGAGCCATCCGGCGCGCGATGCCACGGACAACTTCTACATGGGCGAGCAGGGCGGCGTGAAGCGCCTGCTGCGCACGCAGACCAGCACCGTGCAGATCCGCGCGATGGAGACGCAGCCGCTCCCCATCAAGGTGGTGGCCACGGGCCGCGTCTACCGCCCGGACACGCACGACGCCACGCACTACTCCATGTTCCACCAGATCGAGGGGCTGTACATCGACCGTGGCGTGACCATGGCCGACCTCAAGACCACGCTGGTGCAGTTCGCGAAGGCGTACTTCGGCGCCGAGGCCGAGGTGCGCATGCGCCCGAGCTTCTTCCCGTTCACCGAGCCCAGCGCCGAGGTGGACATGAAGATGCGCATCAAGGGCGAATGGAAGTGGGTGGAGCTGGGCGGCTGCGGCATGGTGGACCCCAACGTGCTCAAGGCCGTCAGCATCGACCCCGAGGAGTGGACCGGCTTCGCCTTCGGCCTGGGCATCGAGCGCATCGCCATGCGCCGCTACGGCATTGCCGACATTCGCTGGCTGTTCGAGAACGATGCCCGCTTCCTGCGGCAGTTTTAAGGTGCCTGCAGGTGCCTGACTCGATTTTCCGCCCGCCGACAGTGCCCTCACGCGCATGAACTGACGGGCGGAAATTCGTGTCTGGCACCGATCTACCAACCAACGCACCTCGCCACCCCCGCGCCAGACGCCCCAGGCCAACACCGTTCCCTGGCACCGATTGAACGCACCGCGAGGCGCCCCATGCGGGACGGATTGCTCGGCGCTTGACTCAGGTGGTGTAGTCGGCGTTGAGCTCGACGTACGCCTTCGTCAGGCCGCAGGATATGAATTCGTCGGAGCCCGCACCTTGGCCGAGGTCGAGGTGGACGTCCACCATGGGCTGGCGGAAGGCGGCCTCTCGCTCGGCGAGCGGGGTGTCGGCCGGGGCGCCGGCAGCAAAAAGCTTGACACCGCCGACAGTGAGCTCGAGGTCATTGATGTCGAGGTGCACGCCTGCGCGACCGGCGGCTGCCAGGATGCGGCCCCAGTTGGGGTCGCCGCCCGTCACCGCGCAGCGGACGAGGAGGCTGGAGGCGATGGTCTTGGCCACGGTGAGGGCATCGGCATCGGTGGCGGCGCCGGTGACACGGACGTGGATGCCGCGCTCGTAGCCCTCGCCGTCCTTCACGATGAGGAGCGCCAGGTCGCGGGCCACTTCCATGAAGGCGCGGCGCACGGCATCGGCGGGGAAACCGTCGCCCGCGGCGCCGGAGGCGAGCGCGAACACCGAGTCGTTGGTGCTGGTGTCGCCGTCGATCGAGATGCGGTGAAAGCTGCGCTCGATGGCGGCGCGGAGGTGGCCGTCGATCTCTGCGGGGGTCAGCGCAGCGTCGGTCATCATGGCGCCGATGGTGGTGGCCATGTTCGGGTGGATCATGCCGGCACCCTTGGCGCAGCCCACCACCGTGCAGCGGCGGCCGGCGTGCTCCACGGTGCGGGAGGACCACTTGGGATAGGTGTCCGTGGTCATGATGGCACGTGCGAAGGGCTCGAGGCTCCCGTGCGCGGCGCGCGCGGCCATCGGCGCGATCTCGGGCAGCATGCGCTCGACCGGAAGCTGCACGCCGATCACGCCGGTGGAATTCTCCTGCACGGCGACGGAGGAGATGTCGCACGCGCGCGCCACGGCATCGGCCAGTTCGATGGCGTTCGCCATGCCGCGCTCGCCGGTGGCGGCGTTGGCGCAGCCGGAGTTGATGAGAAGGGCGCCGCAGTGGCCGCGGCTCTCCGCAAGGTGCCGCCGGCTCAGCTGCACTGGCGCCGCGCACACCAGGTTGGTGGTGTAGACGGCGGCGAGCGTGGCGCCCGCCGGGCAGCGCAGGAGTGCCATGTCCTGGCGGCCGGGCTTCTTGATGGCGGCCGATGCGGTGGCTGCGGTGAAGCCGAGCGGGAGCATCGGCGCCGGGCCGGCGGGGCCATGGTCTGCGGACGTGGCGGTGGGCGCGGCGGTGACGAAGGTCATGGCGGTTACCTTCCGTTGGCGGCGGTGACGTCGTGCACCAGGGCGACTTCGTCGCACTGCTCGCGCTTGGGGCATACGGCGCAGTCCTTGAGCACCTTCTCGGGCAGGCTGTTGACGCTCACCTGGCGGAAGCCGGCCTTCTCGAAGAACTTCGGTGCCCGTGTGAGCACGAAGACCTTCGGGATGTGGAGCTGCCCCGCAAGCTGCAGGAAGTAGCGGATGAGGCCGTTGCCGACACCCTTGCCGTGGAAGTCCGGGTGGACGCCCAGCGAGCGGATCTCGGCAAGCTGCGGCGTATAGATCCACAGCGCGGCGCAGCCCACCACCTTGCCGTCGACCACGGCGACGCCGAAGTCGAGGATGGCCTTCATGATGTCCTCGCGGCTGCGCGGCAGGTTCTCGCCGTGCTCGGCCCAGTGATCCACCAGCCAGCAGATGGCGTCGAGGTCGTCGGCGCGGGCCTGGCGGAACTCGAACTCACCGGCGCCGGGGTCGGCGACCGCGCGTTCGCGCAGCATGCGGCGGACGCGGACGATGGCGTCCTCGACCGCACTGACGGCGGTGCCGCCCTCGACGGAGCGCTTCTCGAGCGTCGCGCCGATGGTGAGCTGGGCGTAGACGTCCTGGTTGGCCTTCGGGGCCTGCTCGCGGATGGTCTCGAGCGAGAGCTCTTCGAGCGCGCGGTCCTGCTCGATGGCGGTGCGCACCAGCCGGCCCACCTGGTGGTGCGCCTCGCGGAACGGGACGCCGAGGCGGACCAGGTAGTCGGCCAGGTCGGTGGCGTTGGTGTAGCCCTCGGCGGCCATGTGCAGCGCGCGGTCGCGGTCGAGCGTCAGCCCGGCGAGCATCGGCGGCAGGACACGCAGGCACATGCTGAGGTGCCGCATGCTGTCGAAGAGCGGCTCCTTGTCTTCCTGCAGGTCCTTGTTGTAGGCAAGTGGCAGCGCCTTGATGGTGACGAGGAGCGAGACGAGGTTGCCGACCTGGCGGCCGGACTTGCCGCGGATGAGTTCGCACGCGTCCGGGTTCTTCTTCTGCGGCATCAGGCTGCTGCCGCTCGTGAAGGCATCGGGCAGCTCGATGAGGGCGGCCTCGCTGGTGGAGTAGAAGATCAGGTCCTCCGCCATGCGCGAGAGGTGGAGCGAGCAGAGCGTGCACGTGGCGAGCGTCTCGACCACGAAGTCACGGTCGCTGACCGCGTCGAGCGAGTTGGCCGAGGGCGCACGGAAGCCGAGGTCCTTGGCGAGCGCGGCGCGGTCCACCGGGTACGCGGTGCCGGCGAGCGCGCCGGAGCCGAGCGGGGAGACCCGCACGCGCTTGAGGGCATCGGCAAGGCGCTCCGCGTCGCGGCGGAGCATCTCGACGTAGGCGAGGCACCAGTGCGCGAACAGGATCGGCTGCGCGTGCTGGAGGTGCGTGTAGCCCGGGAAGGGCGTGATCTTCTCGCGCTCGGCGAGGTCGACGAGCGCGGTGATGACGGCCTTCACCTCGGCCTGGCGCAGCCGGAGCTGGCGCGCGGTCCAGAGGCGGAGGTCGGTGGCCACCTGGTCGTTGCGGCTGCGGCCCGTGTGGAGCTTCTTGCCGAGGTCACCCACGCGCATGACGAGCTGGCGCTCGACCCACGAATGGACGTCCTCGTCCTCGGCTTCCACCAGGATGGCGGGATCGTTGCGCCACGCGGCGAGGATCTCGCCGAGCGCCGCCTCGATCTCACGCTGTTCCTGCGCGGTGAGCACGCCCGCGCGCACGAGCGCCTTGCTCCAGGCAATGCTCCCCTCCACGTCCTCGCGGACGAGCTGCCGATCGAACGGCAGGCTGTCGTTGAATTCGCGGAAGAGGTTGTCGGCCTGGCCTTCGAGCCGTCCGGCCCAGATGGCGGTGGTCATCGTCAGTTGGCCTTCGTGGTTGCGGGGTTGCCGGTGGTGGACTTGTTGCCGCCGCAGCATCCGCCGGTGGATGCCGTCGCCGCCGCAGCGCCGCCGCAGCAACCGCCGGCCTTGGGGGCTGCGGCACCGAGGCCGTGCACGGAGGCCAGCTGGGCCGCCTCTGCCGCGGTGGTCTTGGCATCCTCGCTCAGGCCGAGCAGGGCGCGGATGCGCATCGGCAGGCTGAAGAGACGGATGAAGCCCTCGCTGTGCTTGTGGTCGTAGACCTCGTCCTCGCCGAAGGTGGCGAAGCCGTGGTGGAACAGGCTGTTCGGCGAGCGGCGCTTGACCGCCTCGGCGCGGCCCTTGTAGCAGCGCACCACCACCTCGCCGTCCATCACCTGGGCGATGGACTCGAAGCTCGCCCACATCGCCTCGCGCATGGGGCTGAACCACGTGCCGTTGTAGACGATCTTGGCGAAGTCGAGCGCGATGCGCTCGCGATAGTGGAGGGTCTCGCGGTCGAGGACGAGCTGCTCGAGGCCACGGAGCGCCTCCATGAGGATGGTGCCGCCCGGGGTCTCGTAGACGCCGCGGCTCTTCATGCCCACGAGGCGGTTCTCGCAGATGTCGACGCGGCCGACGCCGTTGCGGGCGCCGATGGCGTTGAGCTCGGTGAGGAGCGCCACCGGGTCGAGGGTTTTGCCGTTGACCGCGGTGGGGTAGCCCTTGCTGAAGGTGATGGCCACGTCCTCGTTGGCGTCGGGCGCGTCCTTCGGGCTGGTGGTGATCATCCACACGTCTTCCGGCGGGGCGTTCCACGGATCCTCGAGTTCGCCGCC
>JBIIJH010000128.1:0-6901 GCA_044233905.1 Phycisphaerales bacterium | reverse complement strand
GCAGAAGCCACGGAAGGGACCCTGTTCAAGGCCGAGTACGAGCGGGAGATGGAGGCGTGGCTCCGCCGACGCTTCGGCTGGATGCTGGGCGCGACGATCGTCTACGAGCTGATCGCGCTGCTGTTCGCCATCGGCGGGTTGCTTGTCTTCCGGATGACCCAGGGCGCCGACCCCGCAGCAGGCATCGATCCGCAGGACACCGAGGCGCTCGAGGCGCTGCGCGAGAACGCGCCCGAGTTCCTGACGTTCACGATCCTCGCCACCATCCTGGTGCTGGCCGTGGCGGCGCGCGCGTTCATTGCCGTGCGCCCCAAGCTGGAGTCGCGCGAGCAGACGCTGCGCGCCACCAACTGGTTCATCCTGGAGATCGGCGCCATCACCTTCGGCGCGGACCTGGCGATGCACCTCCTGTTCCCCGCGCAGATGGGGCCGCGCGGAGCCAGCGGGCTCTCGACCATCTTCGTCCTGCACATCCTGCCCAGCATCTTCCTGCCGTGGAGCCCGCGCGAGAGCCTGCGGCCCATGTACCCGCTGGCATCGATGTTCATCCTGGAGCTGATCATCCTGAAGATCGCCGGGCAGGCCAACACCGCGGCCGTGGTGGGAATGCTTGCGCTGGCCCCGCTGATGCTGGTGCCGGGCCTCGTCATCAACTGGTGGCGCCTGCGCACCCACCGGCGGCGCTTCGACCGGCGCATGGTCACGAAGGGCTTCTTCTCCATGCGGCGCGAGCTCTCGCAGGCGCGTGCGGTGCAGATGGCGCTCTTTCCCAAGCTGGTGCGCTGGCCGCACCTGGAATTCGACTACGCGTACCAGCCCGCGAACGAGGTGGGCGGCGACTTCATCCACGCGAGCGTCGACGAGAAGGGTCGCCTCGACGTCATCGTGCTCGACGTCACCGGGCATGGCCTGGCCAGCGCGCTCACGGTGGCGCGTCTTTCCGGGGAGATCGAGCGACTGCTTGCCGAGGACCCGGACATCTCGCCCGGCGCGGTGCTGCGCGCCCTCAACCGCTACGTGACGCTCACGCTTGCCAAGCACAGCGTCTACCTCACGGCGGTGGCCGTCCAGGTGGACCCCGGCCACGGCATCGTGCGCTACGTGAATGCCGGCCACCCGCCCGCCTGGGTGCGCCGCGCCGACGGCCGCGTGGAACGCTTCGATTCCACCACCTTCCTGCTGGGTGCGGTGGCCGACGCCGATTTCGACGCCGACGAGACCACCATCGTGCTTGGGCCGCTCGACACCATGGTGCTCGTCACCGACGGCGTCCACGAGGCGCCGGACCGCGCGGGCCGGCAGTTCGGCCTGGAGCGCATCCAGGAGATGCTCTCGCGCAACCCGGTGCCGGACCGCTGGTGCGGCCACCTGGCGCAGATCGTGGAGCAGTGGCGCGGACGCATCGGCGACGACGACCTGCTGGTGGCCACCATCCGCGTGCCATCGGCAACGCCGCCGCTTCCGCCGACGCGCTCGCTGGCGGAGGACATCGAGCAGGAGACGACCTACGCACCGCAGGTGCCTGCCGGAAGCGACGCCGCGTACGGCGTGGACACGGCCGCGAAGGCCGGGGCACGCGCGTGACCGACGCGGCGCACGCGCTCCTTCCGTGGATGGAACGCGCGGCCCGCATGGCGCTGCGCGGCCACGGCGGCGCGGAACCGAATCCGATGGTGGGATGCGTGATCCTTGATGCGCACGACAACTTCGTGGCCGAGGGCTACCACCGCCGCTGCGGCGGGCCGCATGCGGAGATCGAGGCGCTGGTGCGCGCAGGAGAACACGCGCGCGGTGGCACCGCGATTGTGACGCTCGAACCGTGCAACCACCAAGGCCGGACCGGGCCGTGCAGCCAGGCGCTGGTGCGCGCCGGCGTGGCACGCGTGGCCTACGGATGCCCGGATCCGAATCCGGCCGCTGCCGGCGGTGGAGAGACGCTCCGTGCCGCAGGCATCGAGGCCTTTCACCTGCCCTGCGCGGGCGCCACGCGGGTGACGGCGCCGTTCCTCCACCGCGTGCGTACCGGGCTTCCGTGGGTGGTGGCCAAGTGGGCGGAATCGGCGGACGGGCGCATCGCCACGCGCCCCGGCGAGCCGCGCTGGATCAGCTCCGAACGGAGCCGCGCCATGGTGCACCGCGAACGTGCGCGCGTCGACGCCATCCTCACCGGCATGGGCACGGTGATCACCGACGACCCCGTCCTCACCGTGCGCGGAACGCGCGCGCGCCGCGTGCCGCTGCGCGTGGTGTGGGACCCGCGGCTCCTCATCACCGACGATCGCGCGCTGGTCCGCACCGCGCGCGAGGTGCCGGTGCTGGTGGCCTGCACGCCCGAGGCATTCGCGGCGCGTGCCGCGCACGCCGAGGCCCTGCGCGCCGCGGGCGTCGACGTGCGCCCGGTGAGCGGGCTGCGCGACCTGCTGCGTTCGCTGGCCGCGGGCGGTGCATCCACCGTGCTGGTGGAAGCAGGCGCCGGCCTCGTGGGTGCACTGCTCCAGGACGGGCTGGTGAACGACGCGTGGGTCTTCACCGCGCCGCATGCCATCGGCGATGCGGGCCCGCGCAGCATGGCGCCCATGGCCGCCACCGCGCTCGCCCCGCTCGAATGCATCTGGAATGGCGTGCGCGGCGGTGACCGCGTGGCGCTCTACCGGTTCCCGGCGTAGGCACCGGCATCCAACGCCAAGCCGAAACCCGCAGGAAAGACGCGAAGCACGCCGTCATCGTTGTCGAGCGCCCACTGGCCCTCGGGCTCGCGCGCCACGCGGATGCGCGCGAGCGGCGCGTCGCCCGCGCCGATCACGGCAAACTCGCCGACGCGAAGCGCATCCGGCATGCGCTGGAACGCCACCGCAGGCGCACGGCCCTCGCAGAGCTGCGCGAGGAGGCGGCGCACGCGCTCGGCGTCGGCAGGCGCGGGCTGCCCGCCCGGCACGGTGATGGTCCACGCATCGAGCGTGCGGTCAAGGCGGAACGCCCATGCGGCGGGCGCACCCGGCGCAGCGGAGGCGTCGACCGGCGCATAGGTGATGGCGCGCACGTCGGCGGGCACGGCGTCGCAGCCGCGCGGATCAACAAAGAACGCGGGCGGCGGGAAGAGGGCGGCGAGCGCCTTGTTGCCAAGCTGCACCACCGTGGGACGGCCGCGGATCCGTGCGAAGCGCTCCTGCGCGCCCTCGGCCACGTTGACGCCAACGTCAACGGAGCCCGCGGGCGCGTCGCCTTCCGCAGCGCCGGCGCGCAGGATGCGCACACCGCGCTCAGGGGTCTGCAGGCCGAAGGTGCCAAGGTCCTCCGGCATGTCCGCGGCGAATGCATCCACCTGCGCGCGCGCCAGCGCGTCCAGGTAGCCGGTGATGGATTCCGTGTCGGCGCGCGTGGCCACCGGCGATTCGATGCGCCACTTGCCCGCCGCGCGCGCCAGCACCACGCGCTGCCCGGCCGCGGTGCCGTAGCGGATCTCGATGCGACCGATGTCAGCAGAACCCTGTTCCCAGAGGCCCGTGTCGCGCCACTGCCGCGGGTCGCCGTCCACGGCCAGCGCGTGGAGCGCGGCATCCACGCTCACCGCCTCGGCGCGGCCGTCGACGCGCGCCCACGCGCGGCCTGCCACGGTGCGCTTGCCGAGTGCCACGCTGCGCGAGCCACCCGGCCAGGTAAGCGTGATGCGCGCCACCGGCGGTTCGAGCCCCAGCGCGGCACGCGCCTCCGGGTCGATGGCCGCCGGATCCACGGCGCGCGACGAACCGAGCGACGCGGTGACGTCGATCACCTCGCGGATCGACGCAGGGTCCGCCGGATGCTCGAACGGCTCGCGCTGGATCCAGCCATCGCCCGCGCGCTCGAAGACCATGCGGAATCCGCCCGTGCGCACCAGTTCCACGCGGTCGACGCGCTCGAGCGGGATCTCGTCGATGGCAAAGAGCGCGGACCGCGCCACGCGCTCGGCGGACGCGCCGCCGGAACGAAGCGCAAGCCACGCACCGAGGCACAGGGCGGCGAGCACCGCCAGGATGGCAAGGGTGCGCGTCCTCACGTGCGGATCCTCCGTCGCACCACCACCCATGCGCCAAGTGCGGCCACGGCCGCGGGCACGGCGAACGCTTCGATGGTTCCCACGACGGCCACCGTCGCGCGCGAGAGGCGCGGCAGGCGGCCCACCTCACGTCCGGCGCCGGAGCCCGCAAGCAGGTCGTCGCGTCCGGCGAGCCACGCCACGGCGTTCACCAACAGGTCCCGGTTTCCCGGGTTGCGGAGCGCCGCGCGTCCGCCGCCGAGGGCATCGGCGGCATCCATCACCACGGTCAGCATCCACGTGGGGGAACCCACCAGCACCGCGCGCGCGGGCTGGCCGTTCGGGCCGCCCGGGCGCTCCGAGGACATCACCACCGGCACGGGCTGCGGCAATCGCTTGGACGCGGGCGCTTCCAGGCGGCCCTTCACGTCGCGGCGCCAATCGTCCTCCACCCAGCGCTCGGGCGCGGGCTCCACGGCGGACACCACGGCCACGCCTTCGGCAGCGGGATCCGATTCGAGCGGAATTGGACGGTCAAGCCGCAGCCGCTGCCCGTCGATGGCGCGGCCGATGCCGCTCGACGCACCACCTTCCACGAGCGTCTGCACCGCGGTGGTCTCCGCGCGCTGCGGGCCCACGGGCACCACCTCGAGCACGGTGCGCCCGGTCTGCGCAGACATGCCGCGGCCACGCAGGAGCGAGCCCCACGGATCCTGCTGGCCAAGGAGCGGCAGGAGGCTCGGCCCCACGCAGAGAAGGACCGGCTGCCCCTGCGCCACCAGGCGGCGCGCCACGGAAAGCAGCTCGCGCTCGCGCGGGGATTCCTCGAGCGCATCGCGATCGGCAGGCGGAATGATGATCCACACGATGGTCCGCCCTGCGGCCGCCACGGGCTGCTGGCCTTCGCCCGGCGTCCATTCGCGCACCTCGAAGCGCGCGCCGCGCAGCGCGTCGCTGGCAGCCGCCAGGTCCACGTGGTCCGCGCTCGCGCGCAAAAGGCCGGGCGCCCCGGAATGCACGAACACCGCGATGGGCGCGTTACCCACCTTGATGGCACGCAGCGCCGAGGCAATCGCCTGTTCGCCGCGGAACCGGCGGTCGAAGCTGATGGCGCCGCCCGCGGTGCCGGACACCAGCTGCCAGCCCGGCACCGTCACCACGCCGAGCGGGCCAGCGATGATGGCGCAGTCGCCGGCCGCGAGCGCACTGCCAACCTCGGCGCCGTAGAGGCGCGGCAGGCGGTCAAGCGCATCCTGCGCCACGCGGAGCTCGCGCGCAAGCGAGGTGAATTCCATGGGCGCGGTCTCGAGCCACGCGGCAAGCGCCGGCTGCTCCACGCCACGCGCGGCGCGGTCCGCCAGGCTGCGGGAGGCGGCGGCGAGTTCCTCGCTCCAATGCTTCAGATTCGCGGAAACCGCAGCCGCCGCGCGCGCATCGTCGGGGAACGGGCGCGCGTCGGTGGCGGTGCGCAGTTCGTCGATCGAGCGGTCGAACGCACGCTTCTGCGTCACCAGCTGCACGAAGCCGCCGCGGATCGAATCAAGCTGCGCGCGCGACGGATCATCGGCCGCGAGCGCGGTGACCAGGTCCGCCAGTAGCGGCCCCTGCACCGCCGCCACGCGCGTCAGGCGATCGAACGCCGCGCGCCCGGCGCGGATCGCCTCGTCGTGACGGGCCAACGCGGCGGCATCGCGCGTGTGCACGGCTTCCAGCGCGGATTCGTAGCGCGCGGCGTCGGCTGCGTCTGCCGGGTCGACGCGCACGGTGCGGAGGCGGCCACCCTTCGTCGGGCACGCCGAGAGCTGGGCGAGCACCTCGTCCACCTGTCGCGCCACGCCGGCATCGGGCGAGGCCAGCACCACCGACACCTGCCAATCGCCTTCGAGCGATCCGAGCAGTTCGCGCGTGCCATCGGCCAGCGTGTAGGAACGCGACTTCGTCATGTCGGTCGCCACGCGCACGCGCGGTGCGTCGGCCATGCCCACGGCGCCCGCGGCGGCCACCGCGGCGAGGAGCAGTCCCGCCGCAATCCGCGGCCACGCCGCCACCCGCGCGGCAAGCGACGCGCGCGCGGTCGCCACCACCGCCGCTAGCAGGAACCACGCGCTGACCGCGCTGAAGAACACCACGTTTCCCGTGTCCAGGAGGCCAAGCAGGAAGTCATCGAGGCGGCGAAGTGGATCCACCGCAAAGCCCACGTACGCCGCGCTGCCCGAGAGGATGCTCGGCGCACTGCGCGCGAGTGCGAGCCACGTGAGCCAGAGGAAGACGGTCAGGAGATACGCCGCCACCTGGTTCCCCACCAAGGCCGACATCAGGATGCCGGACGCCAGGTACGCGCTGCCTGCCAGGAGAAGCCCCAGCACGCCGGTGGCCGCTTCCATGTAGTCCGGGCGCGCGAACCACTCGAGCGCGGCAAGCTGCGCCAACACCGGCACCACCACCGTCACCGCCAGCAACCCAAGCAGCGCAGTGAACTTGCCCAGGACGATCGCGGCAAAGCTCGCCGGCGATGCCGCAAGCGACGCCCACGTGCCGCTGCGATGCTCCTCCACCACGGATCGCATCGAGAGCGCGGGCGACACCAGCATCACCGCCCAGCCAAGCGCAATGAACGTGCCGCGCAACGTGGCGGGCGCGCCACCGCGGAACACCGCCACCGCGAACACCGTGCCTGCAAGCGCCGCGAACGCGGCCATCACGCTCCAGCCGAGCGCGGAACCAAGCTGTACGCGCCACTCGCGGCGTGCCACGGCAAGTGCGGGACGGATCATCGGGGCACCCCCGCCGAAGCGGCAAGGATGCGGTGGAAGACGGATTCGAGCGCCAGTGCCGAGCGTTCCATGCGGCGCACGGCCATTCCGGCGGCAGCCAGCGCGCGCCCGG
>JBIIJH010000127.1:0-6983 GCA_044233905.1 Phycisphaerales bacterium | reverse complement strand
GCCTGGCGGCGCGCCGCCGCGGCATCACCACATCATCTGGATCTGCGCCACGAAGCTCGCGTTGTTGCTCGCCGACTGCATGCCGAGGCCGCCCGAGAGCTGGCCGATGCCGTTGATGTTGCCCCCGCCGAAGGGCACGAACACCTTGGTGGTGAACTTGAGCCGGCTGCGCGCGAAGTAGTAGTTGAAGCCCGCCTGCGCGATCCACGGCACGTCGGAGGTGTCCATCCAGCACGCCTGCACGAATGTCTCCAGCTTGTCGGTCAGGAACAGCGCCGCCTGGAACTGCGTGCCCGTGGACCATCCGAGCTCCGGCGCGCCCGCGGCATCGCGCATGTACGCCACCTGCGCCTCGAGGTTGAGCCCGGAGATCCGGGCGATCACGTCCGCCGTCATTCCCTGCGCGCTCGGCGTCGGTGGCGAGGAGGGGTTCTGCGCGCGCCCGTTGCTCCAGGCGCCGGACATGCCGATCACCACGCTCGGCTCGCTGTCGGTGAAGCTCGACTCCACCTCGAGCGCTTCCCATGCGGAACCCCACTTCCATTCCGCCCGCCCGGCGACCGCGGCGGAGAGCGTCTCGTCGCTGTTCCACGAGTCGTACTGCTCGCCCAACTGGCTGAACACCCCTCCGCGGACGCGGAGGTCCTGTCCCTGGTACTGCGTGCTGACACCGGCCTCGCGGCCCACGCCGAAGCGGTAGTCGAAGATCGAGTAGTCACCCGCGGTGAGGCTGCAGCCCTCGAGGAAGCTGGACTGCAGGTCCCACGGGATGTTCTGGTTGCCCACCATCACCGTCCAGCCATCGCCGAAGTCCTTCTGCACCCACGCGTAGACCGGGGAGAACGTGTTCGGCTTGTCCGCCCATCGGTCGGGCTGCGAGTCGTACTGGATCATGAAGAGGTACGAGATGCTCGGGTCGATCGCCGTGCCGGACATGATCAGGTTGAGGCGTCGCTGCTCCATGCCCCACGCCGTCTGCTGGTCCGTGGGGTCGGAGTCCCCGCCATAGGCATTGGCGTAGACGAACTTCACCTGCTCGGTCACGGCCGTCAGGAAGGTCCAGTTGCCGTCGCCGCTCATGATCCGCTGCCCGCCGCCGTACGGGCTGCGCCAGATCGGTCCCACCTCGTTGGTGCGCGTCGACGAATCGGCGAGCACGTCGGTCACGATCGCGCGTACCTGCTGCGCGCGCACCTCGTCCATCCAGCCCTCGTCCTGCATGCGGCGCACTTCCGCCACCTCGGCGCGGAGCGCCGCGAGTTCCTGCTGGACGTCCATGGGCGGCGGCTCGAACACGTGGAAAGCCTATGGTGAAGCAGGATCGCCGTGTCCGCGGAGCGCCCGGTCGTTCCTGCTAGCCTCCGACGCAATGAAGAACCTGCTCCCCACCGCTGCCATCCTGGCCACCGCACTCGCCCTCGCATCCTTCGCCCCGGGATGCGCTGCCCGCGCCATCTCCAAGATCGCCGGCTCCAAGGACAAGTCGCAGGAGAAGCTCACGCCCGAGGAGAGCCTCCGCCGCGCCAACGCCGAGTTCTACGGTGCCATCAACGCGAACCTCGGCGGCAACTCGCAGCCCATGGAACTGGTGTGGGAGCACAGCGAGCGCGTCACCAACAGCGGTCCCTTCGGCGGTCGCCAGGTCGGCTGGAAGGCCGTCGAGGCGCAGTTCAAGAAGGAAGCCGCGATGAAGATGGGCGGCAGCCTTGCCTGCGAGGACGTCGAGGTCGGCGTCGGCGCCGACATGGCCTACGTCAGCTGCACCGAGGTGGCCGGCGCCATGAACGTCGACGGCAAGGTCATCCCGTTCAAGGTCCGCGCCACGAACGTGTTCCGCATGGACAAGGGCGACTGGAAGCTGGTCCACCACCACACCGATCCCTCCGCCCCGATGGAAGGCTCGGTCAAGAAGGCCGGCTGAACGGCCGGCCAAGACCCACCACGAGATACACGGCGCCCCGGCAGTTTGCCGGGGCGTCGCTCTTCATGGGTCAGGACTTCGACCACGCGGCACGCGCGCGGCGGATGCTGGTCTTGATCTCGCGGGAGGTGTCCGCATTGCGCTCGAGCATCTTCAGGCCGCTCAGGAGCCATTTGGAGAGCTCGGGATTCGCCAGGTGGTAGAAGACGCGCCGCCCCTCGCGCCGCTCCGCCACCAGCCGGTGGGCGCGCAGGTGCGAGAGATGCTGCGAGGTGCCGGAGTGGGAGATGCCCAGGAGCTCCGCCAGCGTGGCCACGTCCCGCTCGCCGCTCCCGATCTCCTCGATGATCCGGAGCCGGCACGGATGGCCGAGAACCGAGAGCATCTCGGCGAGTTCCTTGCTGGCGATTCTTCGGAAGGGCATGTCGGATTCCTGCTGGCAGAACGTCTGCTATAGTCAGACATTCAAATATTTGAATATGATGATCATAGAACCGGATACGACTGTGGGCAAGCGCCCGCCGGGAATTGATTGCCCTGACCATGGAAACGCCGTCGATGCTCCCTGAAACGAACATCATCCCTCCTGGAACCGCCGCCATGGTTCTGCCGGAGCTCTGGCGGTCGCTCGGCATGGGCGAACGTCCGCTGGCCTCCTTGGAGGCCCACGGCGATGCCGCCGCCCAGCGCGGCGCGTCGGCCGAGCCGCTCGAGGCCCTCGTCGCCCTCGGTGCGCGTGCCGACCTCGCCGTGCTGCCGCGCCGGATGCGCGTGGCGGATGCGGTGTGGATCGCACGTGATTCTGCGCCGGTGGTCGCGTGGAGCGCGGCCCGTGGCGAGTGGGCGGTGATCGTCGGCCATGGGTTCTTCCGTCCGCGCGTGCGATGGGTCTCCGCCGTCGGCATGTCCGAGTTGTCGCTCACGCGTCGCGAACTCTCCGCACGGCTCGGTGCTGCGGGTCCGGAATCGGAGATCGATGTCGCCATCGTCACGCCCCTTCTCGATGCGGTCTCCGCCTCGGATGGGGATTCGCATCACCACGGGGATTCGCACCCGTCGCCGATGCAGCGCCTCGCCTGGCTCCTGCGCCCGGAGATGCCGGAGCTCTGGTCCATCGTCGTCTTCAGCGCCATCACCGGCCTGCTGTACCTGGCGCTCCCGCTGGCGGTGAACGCCTTCATCAGCAACCTGAGCTTCGGCACGCGCAGCGGCCCGTTCCTGCAGGGACTGTTCGCGATCGCGGTGGCGCTCTTCGTGTGCCTGTCCATGGCGGCTGCGCTGCGGGTGCTGCAGCAAGTGGTGGCCGAGGTGATCCAGCGCCGGATCTTCGTGCGACTCGGGTCCGACCTTGCCCGTCGCCTGCCGCTGGTCGACATGGAATCGACCGACGGCACCAACGTGCCGGAGCTCGTCAACCGGTTCCTCGACGTGGTCACGCTCCAGAAGAGCGGCGCCATGCTCCTCCTCACCGGCATCAACCTGGTGCTCGGTGCGGCCATCGGCCTGGGGATCCTGGCCTTCTATCACCCGTTCCTCCTCGGCTTCGCGGCCGCGATCGTGGTCGCCATCTCCTTCATCGTGTTCGTCTTCGGCCGCGGTGCGGTGCGCACCTCGGTGGCGGAGTCGCGGAGCAAGTACGCGGTGGTCGACTGGCTCGAGGAACTGGCGCGACATCCCCGTCTCTTCAAGCACCCGGCCGGCGCGGAGTTCGCCGCATCGCGCGCGGACGAGCTGATGCGTGCCTACCTGGCGACGCGCTCGGACCACTTCCGGATCCTGCTTCGACAGGTATCCGGCCTGGTGGTGCTCGAGGTGGCCGCGGGGTCGATGCTCCTGGCGGTGGGCGGCTGGCTCGTCCTGGACAAGCAGCTGACGCTCGGCCAGCTGGTGGCAAGCGAGATCATCGTGTCGATGGTCGTGGCCTCCATCTCCAAGCTCGGCAAGCAGTTCGAGGCCTGGTACGACGCGTTGGCCGCCGTGGACAAGCTCGGATACCTCGTGGACCTTCGCACGGAGCGCATCGACGGCGAAGCCATCGCGCCCGTGGGCGGCGGGGCCCGCATCGATGTGCGCGGCATCGCCCATCGGCAGCCGGGCGGCAGGACCTCGTTCAGCGGCATTTCTTTCACCATCGAGCCGGGCGAGCGCGTGGCGATCCTGGCGTCGCGCGGCATGGGAAGCAGTGCGGTGCTCGAGATGATGCTCGGCCTGCGCCGCCCGTCTGCGGGCGAGGTGTCGGTCGACGGGCTGCCGGTCGGGTCGTGGGACCTCGCGCAGCTTCGTGCGCAGGTGCTCATGCTCCGTGCCGGTGACCTGATGGCCGGCACCATTTCCGAGAACATCCGCCTGGGCCGCTTCGACATCTCGCCTGCCGACATCCAGCGCGCCGTCCAGGAGTCCGGCCTCGCCGAATCGATCCGCGAGCTCCCGCTGGGACTCGCCACGCCGCTCATGACGGGCGGATTCCCGCTGACCGGGCGCCAGCGGACGCGGCTGCTGGCGGCGCGCGCGCTGGCCCTGCGGCCACGCCTCCTGCTCATCGACGAGCTCTTCGAGGGCCACCAGTCCACGCTCGACGAACTTGCGCGGGTGCTGATCGATTCGCCGCATCCGTGGACCGTGGTCGTCGTCACGCATGACCCGCGCGTGGCGGCCCATTGCGCGCGCACCATCGATTTCCCGTCACAGGTTGCCAGCCATGCATGAGCATCGAAGCACAGCCACCTCGTCCGAACCAGCGTTCCCGCCGCTCCCTTCGTTGGCGATCGCCGGCAGCGCCCGCGGCGCGCGCATCCTCGCGCGGGTACTCGCCATCGGCGTGCTGTTCGTGGTTGCGGCCGTCTTCGTCATGCCGTGGCAGCAGTCGGTGCGCGGCACGGGGCGCGTGATCGCGTTCAATCCGCTCGACCGTCGCGTGAACATCGAGGCCCCGGTGGAAGGCCGTGTGAAGCGGATGTACGTGATCGAGAACCAGCTGGTCCGCCGCGGCGATCCCATCGCGGAGATCCAGGACAATGACCCGAACCTCCTGGCAAACCTCCGGCTGCAGCACGATGCGGCCGTGGCCAGGCGTGCCGCCGCCGCGCAGCGCATCGAGGACCTCGACCAGCAGGTGGCGAGCCAGGAGCTCGCCAAGGTGCAGGCGATCGATGCCGCCAAGCAGCGGGTCTCCGCCGAGGAATTCGTCTTCGAGACGAACCGGATCAACGAGCGCCGGTTCGGCCAGCTGGTGGAGACCGGCGATGTCTCGCAGCGCAACTACGAGCTCTCGAAGCTCGCCCTCGACAGCTCGCGTGCCAACCTGGCTGCCGCCAAGGCCGTGCTCGAGCGCACCGGTCGCGAGTACGACGCCATCGTGTCCGGCATCAACGCCAGTCGCCGCAGCGCCGAGAGCGATGTTGCCTCGGCCGACCGCGACATGGCGATCGTCGACATCCAGATCGGCAAGACCGCGCAGCAGGCGGTGGTGGCGCCGCGCGACGGCATCGTCCTCAGCGTCTCGGCCACCGAGGGTGCGTACCTCAAGCCGGGGACATCGATCTGCGTGGTCATCCCGGACACCGATGCACGGTTCGTGGAGGCATGGATCGACGGCATGGACATGCCGCTGCTGGCGCCCCGCGAGAAGCTCGCCGACGGGACCACCGTGCCGGGAAGCAGCGTGCGCCTGCAGTTCGAGGGGTGGCCCGCGGTGCAGTTCGTGGGCTGGCCCAGCGTGGCGGTCGGCACCTTCGGCGGCGAGGTGATCTCGGTGGACGCCACCGACGACGGAGCAGGTCGGTTCCGCATCGTGGTGGCCGCGGACGCGGCAGACGATCCCTGGCCGGGTCCGCGATTCCTTCGCCAGGGCGTGCGCGCCAAGGCCTGGGTGCTGCTGCGCAACGTTCCGCTCTGGCAGGAGCTCTGGCGCCAGCTCAACGGATTCCCGCCGGTCGTCGCCAAGGCGGAGCCGGGCTCGAAGGACGCGAAGAAGGATTCGTCGGACGAGAAGTGAGCGTGGCGATCGGGCCGCCCGTTCGCTCGCCGTCGCCGGGTGAAGGGCGTCCCCACTGGCACCGTTTCGGTGCACAGGCGTGGTTGCGTCAAAAAAGAGGATGGCGCGGACCGCGTCCGCGCCATCCGGTGTTGCTCACTCGTCAACCGTGATGGACACGATCTTGTCGCCCGCCTTGATGGCGTCGATCACCTCGAGGCCCTTGACCACCTTGCCGAAGCAGGTGTGCATGCGGTCGAGGTGCGCCGTGTTGTTGCGGCTGTGGCAGATGAAGAACTGCGAGCCGCCGGTGTCCTTGCCCGCGTGGGCCATGGAGAGGACGCCGCGGTCGTGGCGCTGGTTGCCGCCGCCGGTCTCGCACTTGATCTTCCAGCCGGGGCCGCCGCTGCCGGTGCCGTGGGGGCATCCGCCCTGGATGACGAAGTCGTTGATCACGCGGTGGAAGCTCAGGCCGTCGTAGAAGCCCTGCTTGGCCAGCTTGGTGAAGTTTGCGACGGTGTTCGGGGCGTCGGCGTCGAAGAACTCGACGGACATGTCGCCCTTTGCGGTCTTGATGGTTGCCTTGGACATGGGAGGGATGATAGGGGGTGCGGGGTGCTTGGATTCAGCGCTTCTTCGCCGCGCTCTTCGCCGTCTCGGCGCGCGATGCCTTGATGATGGCATCCGCCGCCTTCGGGTTGGCCTTCGCCTCGAGCAGCGCCGAGAGCATCAGCGGCGCCACGATGGTGGCATCGCTCTCCACCACGAACATCGGCGTCCGCTCGGTGAGCTTGTCCCAGGTGATCTTCTCGTTGGGCGTGGCGCCCGAGTAGCTGCCGTAGCTGGTGGTGCTGTCGGAGATCTGGCAGAAGTAGGCCCACGGCTTCACCGGCTGCTGCAGGTCGTACTTGATGGAGGGCACCACGCAGATCGGGAAGTCGCCGGCGATGCCGCCGCCGATCTGGAAGAAGCCGATGCCCTTGCCGGCAGAGAGGCGCTTGTAGTCGTCGTAGAAGCCGGCCATGTACTCGATGCCGCTCTTGACGATGCTGGCGCTGCACTCGCCGAACTTCACGTGCGACGCGAAGA